>CAYNZC010000042.1:5944-32196 GCA_964401575.1 uncultured Verrucomicrobiota bacterium | reverse complement strand
TGGCCCATCTTGCAGCAGCGGCGCATGGAACGACGGCTTCCCAGATCTGCACCTGGGCCGTCGCCGGCATGGAGGTTCACGCTCGTCCGGGGGTTGGACTCGCGGCAGGCCACCCTCCGCTATCTCTCTGAGCCGCCTTTAACAAACACGTTCCCGCCGGGACCCGGCGGACTATTTTTCCCATGTCTCAAACAGATACTCCCAAACGACGTTCCAGACCACATCGTCAGAAGAATCGATCCGCAGCGCCTGCGGTTACGATTCATCCCATGAAGCTGCATGACATTCCTGAGATTTACGCCTTGGGACTGCGGCTGTTTACGGCCGATGAACTGCCCACCTTGTACCGCTCCTGGGACGAGCATGAGCTGGTGCAGTTGTACGCGTCGGACGAGGAAACGTGCCTTGTGGCTGAGTGTGAGGACAGGATTGTAGGCTTTGCCCTGGGCCGGATTATGGAGAAGCCGCGAAGCGCCTGGCGCTATGGCTGGTTGTTGTGGCTCGGAGTGGACCCGAAGAGCCAGGGGCATGATGTGGCGACGAGATTGATTCGCCAACTGACAGACCTTTTTGTCGAACGCGACGCCCGAATCATGCTGGTCGATACGGATGAGCATAACCACAAGGCGCTGAAATTTTTCCGCCGGCGCGGGTTTTCCCAGGAAAGAAAACATATTTACCTGGCCCAAAACCTGGACGATCACCCCGGCAGAAAAACAGACAACAATCGCGACTGAGCGGCTGCAACTCCCAACACGCCCAATTACACGCCGCGGTCAACGACGCCGTTTCGCCGGGCCGAAGAAATAACCGCCACGTATGCGAGCGCCGGTAATGCGTTGCGGTGGAGCGGCGTTTTTGCCCGTTTGCTCGAACAAGGCCGTGTAGCGGTACTCGTAATTGTCCAGCTTTACTCTCGGAATGGATTGGCCAATAAATCGCTCGATCGCCTGAACATGCCGGGCGTCCTCGGCCACCATTAAGGTGAACGCGTCTCCAAGGGCATCCATGCGGCCAGTCCGGCCAATCCGGTGGATGTAGTCCTCCGGGTGCTGCGGAACGTCGTAATTAATGACGTGGCTCACGTCGGCTATGTCCAACCCGCGCGCCGCGATGTCTGTAGCCACAAGGACTTCGTAACGCCCGTTCCGGAATCCATTGAGCGCCTGCTCGCGCTCCCGCTGGGTACGATTCGAGTGCAGCACGGCCACGGCATGATTGTTGCGTTTCAGAAGCCCCGCAACTCGATCGGCTCCGTGCTTGGTGCGGCAAAACACAATCACTGATTCATAGTTCACCCGCCCCAGCAACTCGAGCAGCAGGTCCGTTTTTTGATAATCCGAAACAGGATAGATGACGTGCTTGACGTTCTCGGCTGGCTTGCGGCGGAGACCAATCTCGATCGTTACCGGGTCCTTCATTGCCCACGTGATGAGCGTCTCGATCTCCGGCGGGATGGTCGCGGAAAACAAGGACGTGTGCCGCTGCCGAGGGCACTTCTGCAGTATTCTGCGCACATCCGGCAGAAAGCCCATATCCAGCATTCGGTCCGCTTCATCCAGCACGACATACTCCACTTTGTCCAGCCGGCAGCTCCCCTGCCCCATCAGATCCAGTAAACGCCCTGGTGTCGCCACAATGATATCCGCGCCCCGCTTCAACGCCTCTCGCTGCGCTCCGTAGCCTACACCGCCAAAAAGAACCGCAATCCGCAGCTCGGTGAACCGCGCAAAATCGCGAAATGCTGTCTCAACCTGCGCCGCCAACTCGCGAGTCGGCTCGAGAATCAGGACTCGTGTGTGCCCCTGGTGCGACCCGAGGCGCGACATAATTGGCAAAGCAAAAGCCGCGGTTTTGCCCGTGCCTGTTTGCGCGCTGCCGATAACGTCCCGGCCTTCCATGATGAGCGGTATCGCTCGCAGTTGGATGGGCGTCGGATCGGTAAAGCCCATCGCGCGAACGCCCTCAAGCATTTCCTGCGACAGACCAAGCTTTGAAAAAGCCATATTATCTTTGTTTATAGATCCGCGTAGCGCCTAGTCAGGCGTTTTGTTGCGCTCGGGTTCGGGGTCCGTGCCCGGTTCATTCGTTGCCGCAGGGGAAGAGTCACCGGACGAAACCTCTGGTGATACCGCCATCTGCGCGTCCGCAGTTGGCTGCGCCGGTTCAGCAACGGCGCCTGCAATTTCCCTCGCCTCAGACGCCATCGATTCGGCTGAGGCTGTCTGCGTTTCGGCAGGATTGGCGCTTTCCGTAGCAACCGGAGCGGTTTCGGTGGTTCCAGCATCTGCCGCCGGCGCCGCTGGCGCCGGAGCGGGCGGCTTCTTCTCCGGTTTGGGCGGCTTCGGGAGCGGTTTCTTGGCCGTCTCCATCACGCCATTTGCAAACTCAATCACGTGTCCCTGGTGGATGAGCCAGTGCAAGTCCGCTACAAGGGCGGTTTGTTCCGGGGTCGGCTCGGGTGCGGACGGCCCGGCTGAAGCAGGCGCACTTGCGGCTTGACCCTCCACCGGTTCGGCCCTGGGCGGCTCAGAGACGGGCACAGGCACGATCGCAGGCTTTGGTGCCAGCGATTCGATAAGCTGCCGCCTCGTACACTTGCCGTGTGCGTTGAGGAAGTTGACGATCTTCCTCACGCCTTCGGATACGGGCGTAGCCTCGAGGTCCAGGAAATGCGGACGCGCCACCGAAACGTGCGTCACCGTCTTGTCCACTTTGAAAAACTGGAGACCGCGGCTGGCGAACTGCTGGCTGAGCACGGTGGCAATCTGCAGCGGAAACCGCCGCTGATCTTCCCATGCCGAACGAAACGCGCGTCCTAGTTCCTGGCTGCGAAGGCTTCGCGCGGCTGTCCCGGAAATGGAATGGGTTTCGACCTCTTTGATGATCGCTTCCTTGTGTGTCTCGCGGAAATGCTTTGACACGGATTCCATGGTTTGCAGCCGCACCGGCTCGGGGACGTTCAGACAAATGTACTCCGTCTTCCAGCTCTGGTCCTCAATCCACTTCTTCACCACTTCCTCGTCCCGGACAATCTTCACACGGGACTTGTAAACCTCGAACGGAAGCCTGGAATATCTTTCAGCATGCAGTTTCCTGAGGTTCGCCTGGTAATCGTTTAGATTCGGGGGCCCCAAAACAATGCCGCTCATGCCGCATTGGGCCACAAACGTATACTTGCCCTTTGGTGGCTCGGTGGCGGTCTTCTCAGCCTGGTAAAAGGTCGCGAAGTGCCGCCTGAGAACGTGATCCACCGCCTCATCGTCAGAAAGCCACAGGGAATCGTCCAGCGCGCAAAGATATAGCTTCTGGAGGATTGTGCCCTCAGCGTTTTTCCGCGTGGCAAAGCTCACGGTGTGACGCTCCGGTTTTTGAAGAATCATCTGGGCGATGTCGAACAGGGGGTATGCCCGACCCGTCATTTTTATCTGCCGCGCAAGGCTGTCCACACCCCTTTCCTCGGGAACAAGCGTCAAGGTGATCTCGGGCAGCGGTGGAGGCGGTTCGCGCCGCCCCTGGTCGCGTTCTGCGCGGCGGCGGTCGCCTCGAAAGCGTGTGTCGCGCGGGCCTGAAGGGCGGGATCCTCGATTCTCCCCGGGCCGCCCGCCCTCGCGAGAACGATTCTCCGGGCCGCCCACGCCGCGTGGCCGTTGCCCGCCGGGCCCCTCCCGCCGGGGCCGTTGGCCGAAATTCCCTTCCCTCCGTCTCGGAGTCTCCTCCGCACCGGTATAATTCTCGTAGCTCTTGGTCTTGGCCGATTCCTGCGCCCAAGCCGGCAGAAAAAGCTTCTCAAGATCCAGTTCGTTATCAGGTAATGTGCTCATTACTTACATCAGGCGCATATAAAGCGGGCGCCTTGCAACGCCGCTTTGATGGAGCATGGAGCGGCTTCGGGCAGATTGCAAGCGCTGGATGGCATCCGGCGCAGGCACTGTGGACCGATGGCAGCACCGCCGCCGCGCCACAAACCCGCAACCAGGGTTACATTTTCCCTTGCGCGCAAGCCTCAAAGAGCTTAAAGGCGAGCAGCAACATCGAAAGCATGACAACCACACAAATTCAAAAGCTCGCCCGCGAACACGGCACCCCGCTCGTCGTCATCGACCACAAAGTCTTGCGCCAAAACTATGCCTCGTTCAAAAAGCATCTCCCCACGGTGCAGGCATATTACGCCGTCAAGGCAAACGCCGATCCGGCAATTGTTCGCACGTTCTACAAGGCGGGCGCCAGCTTCGATGTCGCTTCCTTTCCCGAGTTCATGCTTGTTTACGAAAACATCCGCCATCTCCCGCCCAAAGAGCAACAGGCTTTTATCTGGGACAAAATCATCTATGCCAATCCCATAAAACCCCGCGAGACTCTGGAGAATTTAAATCAATACAAACCACTAGTCACTTACGACAACCTCGAAGAATTACGCAAAATAAAGCAATACGCGCCTCAAGCCGGGCTAGTCATCCGCCTCCGCGTGCCAAACACAGGCTCGATGGTCGAGTTGTCCTCGAAGTTCGGCTGCGATCCGGGGGAAGCGGTGGACCTCATCAAAGCCGCTTTCGAAATGGGCCTGGTGGTTGAAGGACTCAGCTTCCACGTCGGCAGCCAATGCACAAACTTCCAGAACTTTGTCCAGGCCCTCGACATTTCAGCCGCTGTCATGCGCGAAGCCAAGTCCCGCGGACACGAACTCAAGATTCTCGACATTGGTGGAGGGTTCCCTGCCCCTTATGACCGGCACGTAAAGCCCTTCAGCACCCTGGCACGGAAGATCAACGCGGAAATCACTCGCCTGTTCCCCGAAGACATCCAGATCGTGGCTGAACCCGGACGCTTTCTCGTGGCAACTGCGGCGACCTCCGTGGCGCGCGTCATTGGCAAAGCCGTGCGTGACGGCAAGGTGTGCTACTACATTGATGACAGCGTTTACCACACCTTTAGCGGGATCATCTTTGATCACTGCCAATACCACTTGAAAGCCCTCAAAAAGGGAAAAACAGAGGTGTCCGCCGTCTTCGGCCAAACCTGCGATGCCCTGGACAAAATCTCGCTCTCGGAGGAGCTGCCCGAACTGGAGATTGATGACCTGCTGTATTCCGAAAAGATCGGCGCGTACAGCAGTGCATCCGCCACGTGGTTCAATGGGTTCGCCCCGGCAAAGGTGATACACGTAAACGAGCAGGCATACGGGCGATAGCCCTGTAAATCGGCAAAGTTTTTGAAAGTGGGCAGGCATCCTTTCACCCGGTGCCTTGCTGCCCGTCCTCCCGGCGGTGAACCTCGCGGACGATTCAGCCTACTGGCCATGCCAGCCATAAGTTGCTGCCCCGTATAGCCCAGCGAGATAACTCGCGCCGCGTCGCAAACCGCGTGGTGATGCTTCCGGGGACAATTTTCTTCAGAAAGTGCTCAAAGAAAAAATGTCAAAAAAATGGAATAAACTTCTTTACCCGAAAGCAAAGCGGTGTAATGTTTGTAGTGGCCGCCCAGAGTAGTGTGGCTGGCCGCGTATGAGCGTACATAGGCGCGAATTTAAAACATGCCTGAACGCCGAGACAATCGGCCGATCAGCCTGCATACTGGATGAGCACCTGGTAAACTTTGAAGCAAAAACCGAACACAAATGTGTTCGGTTTTTTATTTCCGCGGCTCTCGGGTCAACACCAGAAATCAACAAAAGGAGATCGTGACATGGACTTGCATCACCCCATCTTGAGGGAGTTTCCTGAACACCGTGAAACAATCAAACGCCTCAAGGCTTCTAGCGATCATTTTCGGAGTATTTTTGACGAATACCACAGGTTGGATGATGAGATTTACCGGATAGAGGAGGAAATCGATTTCGCCACGGATCAGGAGATTGAGGAACTCAAGATGCGACGGGCTAAGCTGAAAGATTACATTTACCATGTTGTTCGCCATGCCTCGACAGCATGCCCCGCATGTGAAAACGCCAAAGTGGCGGCAACGCCGTAGATAGACCGCGTCATCGGCCGACCTCTGAGGAACGCCGAATAATGAACCAGGCCCGGGAGGTTTATGCTTTCCGGGCCATTTTTTGCGCCTGGACGGCGCGCCGAATACACACTTTCTACGGGCTATGCAGCCACTGCCTTGCTCGTGCGTCCCTGGGCTGCGCGCTTGCGCTGTGTTTCGTTCAGGATCTTCTTTCGCAAGCGGAGGTTTTTCGGGGTGGCCTCGACGTATTCGTCAGGGCCAATATACTCCAGCGCGCGTTCAAGTGAGAGCTTGAGCGGCGGATTGAGCTGAATCCCCTTTCCGTCTCCCTGGGAACGCATATTCGTCAGCTTCTTGGCCTTGCAAGGATTCACTGGTATGTCGTTTTCACGGGCATTCTCACCGACAATCATTCCCGCATAGATCGCCTCCCCCGGCTCCACCATCAGGCGGCCCCGCTCCTGGATCATGTTCAACGCATAGGACATGGCCTCGCCGGATTCCATGCTCACCAGCGAGCCGTTCTTGCGCGCGGCAATCTCTCCCCGCTCAGGACCATACTCGTGGAAAAGGTGGCTCATCACCCCAAGTCCCCGGGTCTGATTCACCAGGTCGGTCTCGAATCCGATAAGCCCCCGCGTAGGCACCAGCGCTTCGATGCTCACATCTTCACCGTGGTGGCTCATGTTTTCAATATCACCCTTCCGGTCCGCAAGGTTTTGCAGCACATCCCCCATCGCGAACTTGGGGATCTCAAGATACACTCGCTCGATCGGCTCGAGCAGATTTCCCTGGGCGTCTTTGCGGTAAATCACTTCCGGCCTGGAAACGAGCACTTCGTATCCCTCCCGCCGCATCTGCTCAACAAGAATCGCTATCTGCATCTCTCCGCGCCCGCTGACATTGAAGATATTCGGCGCATCCGTCTGCTCGACACGCAGCGCCACATTTGTGCGGATTTCCTTTTGCAGCCGCTCCCATATGTGGCGTGCGGTCACAAGCTTGCCGTCGATTCCCGCCAGTGGTCCGTCGTTCACCGCAAACTGCATCTGGATGGTCGGCGGGTCGATCGGCACAAAGGGCAATGGTTGCCGGTCTTCGCTGTCGGTGATGGTCTCGCCAATAAAGACGTTTTCAAACCCGGTTAACCCGATAATGTCACCCGCATGGGCTTCCGAAACCTCGATCCGCTTCATGCCCTCAAAATGGTAAATCGCTGTGACCTTTGAAGTCTCCCTCGCACCGTCGCCGTGAATGCACACCGCCGCATCTCCCGCTTTGATCTTTCCAGCGACGATTTTACCGAGAGCGACCCGCCCCAGGTAGTCGGAGTAATCGAGATTTGCCACAAGCAGCTTAAAGCCTTCGCCAGCATGCGCGCGCGGAGGGGGGATATGCTCGATAATGGCGTTAAAAAGGGGCTCCATGTTCGAGGATCGATCTTCCATTTTAACCTTGGCAAAGCCTTCCTTCGCACTCGCGTAAATCACCGGAAAATCGAGCTGCTCGTCGGTCGCGTGCAGCGACACAAACAAGTCAAACACTTCGTCCAGCACCTTGTGCGGATTTGCATTGTCGCGGTCGATCTTGTTGATAACGACGACAGGTTTTGCGCCGGCCTCCAGCGCCTTCCGAAGCACAAACCTCGTCTGGGCCTGGGGACCATCCACCGAATCCACCACCAGCAACACACCATCGATCATGTTCATGATGCGCTCCACCTCGCCACCGAAATCCGCGTGCCCCGGTGTATCCACGATGTTGACGTGGTAATCCTTGTACTTAAAAGCGGCGTTTTTCGCACGGATGGTGATGCCCTTTTCACGCTCCAGATCCATCGAATCCATCAATCGCTCCTCCTGGCTTTCCTGCTGGTTAGCCCTGAAGGTGCCGGATTGCTTGAGCAGGCAATCGACCAGCGTGGTCTTGCCATGATCAACGTGCGCTATAATTGCAATATTACGTATGTGCTGCATGTATGGTGTTTCAGCCAGAGTTCGCCGTGAGGGCACAGAAGTCCTCTGTTAAAGAGCGTTAGTATGCCACGCTCGCCACCCGGGGTCAATGCTGCTTCCTACAACAAATTTCTTGTCACCGTGCGCGCCTTTTGTACTTCTATTTCAATGGATAATAAACATAGGTCCTCTAGTTCGTTCTCTCGGCGCCAGTTCCTGGTCTATTCGGCCATCGCAGCCGCAGGTGCCACCGCTTTCACCGGATGCACCTCCCCGCGTCCGCGCAGACTCGCAGCCAGCGATAAATTGCGCATTGCCTGCGTCGGCGTTGGCGGCAAGGGCAGAAGCGACGTCGCCCACTGCGGCTCCGAACAAATTGTGGCCTTGTGCGATGTTGATGAAGGTGAGGCCGCCAACAGCCGGAAATCGTTTCCCAAGGCGAAGTTTTACTTCGATTGGCGGGAAATGCTTGAGAAAGAGGAGAAGAACATCGATGCCATTACCGTCTCCACCCCGGACCACTTGCACGCCGCCATCGCCTCACGCGCAATTAAGATGGGCAAGCACGTGTATTGCCAAAAGCCGCTTACCCAAACTGTTTACGAGGCCCGCTACTTGCGCAAGCTGGCAAACCGCTATGGCGTCGTGACCCAGATGGGCAACCAGGGCAGCGCCGAGGATGGCCTGCGCCGCGCCGTCGAAGTCGTCCAGGCGGGCGTTATCGGCCCTGTCCGCCAAATCCATGTCTGGAGCAATCGCCCGGTATGGCCCCAGGGTCTCAGGCGTCCGCCGGGCGAGGATCCGATTCCCGAAGGGTTGAAATGGGACTACTTCCTCGGGCCCGCACCCTACGTTCCCTACAAAAAGGGCCTCTACCATACCTTCAACTGGCGCGGCTGGTTCGAGTTCGGCACCGGCGCTCTCGGCGACATGGCCTGCCACACCGCCAACATGCCCTTCCGCGCAGCAAAACTCGGATATCCAAACCTGGTCGAATTACTGGACCACTCCGAACTGAACCCGGACACCTATCCCAAAACATCGAAAATCCGTTTCGTCTTCCCCAAACGCGAGGGCCTTCCGGAAACTGAGTTCTTCTGGTACGACGGCAATCCCCGCGACAAGGAAGTCAAGCCTCTACGACCTTCGGAGGATGTCACGACCAGTATCCGCGAGATGCTCGACAAACTTCCTGACTCAGGCTGCCTGTTGATCGGGGACAAAGGGCAGTTGTTCTCGCCAGACGATTACGGCGCGAGATTCTTTGTTAAGCTCGACGGCGATAAGGAACTGATCGAGGGCTCAACTCATGAAGCCGTCAGAGCCGTGCCGCCGACAATTCCTCGGAACGCCCACGCAGGCGGCAGCGACGAGCGCCAGCACCTCGAGTGGATCGCCGCATGTAAGGGCGGTCCAACTCCATACTCGAACTTCGACATTGCCGCCTACCTGACGGAAATCATCCTCCTGGGCTGCGTCGCCCTGCGCAGCGGCCAGAAGCTCGAATGGGATGGCCCCGCCATGCGGGCGACAAATGCTCCAGAAGCGGCTAAATACGTCAAGCGGACCTATCGCAAGGGTTTCGGTCTCGCATAATACTGGTTTGCTTTCATCAAGCCCGGGCACCCGCTCGGGCTTTTTTGTCATTCCCGCAGGTCTTGCCCAGCCGCACCATTGACGCACCGCGCCGTTCCCGCCATGCTGTCAAGCATGCAGATTGAAACGCTTGGGGAGGCTCGATTTCAATCGCCTCTCCGGAGGCGATGGGTCAACGATCGTCTCCGCGTCCCAGAGCACCTGGTTTTCGAAGAGGGCTCCTTGCCCAAACCCGGCGGAAGCTTTGAACTGGCCGGACCGCGGGAAAAGATTTTTTTCAACCCCGCCAAGTGCAGGGCGGGGATTGTGACTTGTGGCGGCCTCTCCCCGGGATTGAATAATGTGATCCGCTCCATCTTCCTCGAATTGCATCACAACTACGGCGTACGCCAGGTGCTCGGTTTTCGGGACGGCTATCAGGGCCTGGACCCGGAGCGCGGCCGCGAACCAATCACGCTCACTCCGGAACTGGTGGACGATATCCACAAGGATGGCGGCACCATCCTGGGCACGTCACGAGGACCGGTGGACACCAGAATCGCCGTGGACAACCTGATTCGTCGGGGCATCGATATTCTCTTCACTGTCGGCGGCGACGGCACACAGCGCGGAGGCAGGGATTTGTACAACGAGGCGCGTTCGAGAGGGCGCCCGCTCGCGGTTGTCGGCGTGCCCAAGACGATCGATAACGATGTGATGTATGTGGATCGGACGTTCGGCTACCTGACCGCGGTGGAAGAAGCTGCGCATGTGCTCGAATGCGCGCACATGGAGGCCCACAGTGTCCAAAACGGCATCTCTATTGTCAAACTCATGGGCCGGGAAGCCGGCTTCATTGCCGCCGGGGCAACGGTTGCCTCACAGGATGTTAATTTTACACTCATTCCTGAAGTGCCGTTCAAACTTGAGGGCGAGGGCGGTTTTTTGCTCGCACTCAAGGATCGTGTGTTAAAGAGAGCGCATGCCCTGATTGTTGTGGCTGAAGGAGCCGGACAGGACCTCTTAAACAACGATGCCAATCGGCGCGATGCGTCCGGGAACAAAAAGCTCGCCGATATTGGCGCATTTCTCAGGGACTCCATCCAGGCATTTTTCAAAGCAGAGAGCATTCCCTGCGTCATCCGTTATATGGATCCCAGTTACATCATCCGCAGTGTCAAGGCGGATGCCGAGGATGCCATCCTCTGCGATCGCTTTGCGCGCTCAGCCGTCCACGCCGCGATGGCGGGCAAAACTGGCCTGGCCATCGGCCTGATCCATGATCGATTCATCCACGTCCCTATCGAAAAGCTAAGCGAAAAGAAGAAGCGCTTGAGTCCGGAAAGCGCAACATGGCGCGCCGTGCTCGCAACCACCGGGCAACCTGAGCGTTTCGAGTAATATCATCCGTCCATGAATCCACATTTCAACATCGCCGACTGGACAGTTATTCTACTCTATCTCCTGGGCATTATCGGCCTGGGTGTCTGGTTCGGCAAAGACCAGCGCAACACGCGCGATTACTTCCTCGGCAGCAAAAACGTTTCATGGTGGGGCGTCGGTATGTCCATCGTGGCCGCAGAAACCAGCGCGCTGACCATTATCGGTGTGCCCGCCATGGCCTATGGCGGCAACATCGCCTTCATCCAAATGATCATCGGGTATGTGATCGCTCGAATTATCCTGGCCGTCGTCATGGTCCCTCACTACTTCAAGGGCGAAATCTACTCCCCCTACCAGTTGTTCGCCGATAAGTTCGGCCCCTCGGCGCGCCAGACCGCCGGCGGCTTTTTCCTGCTCAGCGAAACGCTGGCCGCAGGCGTCCGCGTCTATGTCGCCAGCATCCCGGTGAAACTCCTGCTGGGCGATAAACTCCTGGGTTTCGGCACCGGCGATCCCATTCTCGGCGCGATCCTACTCTTTGTTATTCTCTCTCTGGTTTACACCTATATCGGCGGCGTAAAAGCCGTCATCTGGACGGATGCCGTGCAGTTCGTTCTATTTCTCGTCGGCGGCATGTTCGTCCTCATCTACATCCCAACCCTCATGGAGGGAGGCCTCAAAAGCATCGTCTCGACCGCCGCACAGGCCGGCAAACTGCATTGGCTTAATGCCACCCCGCCCGATGGAGTGTCCTGGACAAAGTTCCTCCTGGGCGCCCCTTTCAATATCTGGATGGGCGTCATCGGCGGCACCTTTCTCGTAATGTCGTCCCACGGGGCAGAGCAACTGATCGTTCAGCGCGTGCTCGTCTGCAAATCCGTGCGAGACGGACGCAAAGCGCTCGCATTAAGCGCAGTGGTCATCTTCCCGCTCTTCCTCATCTTTCTGCTGGCAGGCGCTTTTCTTTGGGTCTTCTATCAATCGCATCCGTTCCAGATTCCGCTGCCGGAACCCCGCCCTGGCTCCGGCATTAAGGCTAACGATTTCATCCTCCCTATCTTCATGATGACCGAGGTTCCCCACCTGCTCAAAGGCTTCCTCATCGTCGCGATCCTCTCTGCTGCCATGTCGTCGGTGAGTTCAGCCCTCACCTCGCTGGCATCAGTTTCAACAATGGATTTCGTGAAGCACCTGCTCCCAAAGAAAAACGAGGAGTTCTTCCTCGGTTTTAGCAAGTTCTCCACGGTCTTCTGGGCCGCGGCTCTCATCTTCGTGGCTTACCTGAGCCGCCAGGTCGAGTTCGTGCTCAACGCGGCGTTTTCATTGCGTGGTCTGACCAGCGGCGCGCTGCTTGGCGGTTTGATTCTGGCCGTGTTCGGCAGAAAAACAGGGGCTTTTCCCGTAATCTTCGGAATGCTTGTGTCTCTCGCTTTTATGACGCTCATCCAGGTGCTGCCAATGATGAGTTTCTCTCGTGATTGGTGGATGCGAACGGTCACAACCGAGATTTTCTGGCCGTGGTTCACGCTTATCGGCCTGGTTATCACCCTGGTCACCGCGTGGATAGCCGCGTGGTTCACACATCGAGAAAAGCCAGCTTAGCATCCACCTTTGCGCTTTGCCTGGGCCACCACCGGGGTTATTCCTGTTGCATGATTCGCGCAATCGCTCTCTTTGTCATTGCCTTCCTCGCATTCGGCTTCCGCTCCGAAGCCCGGGCCGCAACCGCCAGTGGCGTTCGCAAAATTCAGGACATCATCATCTACAAGGATGCAACGTTCTACAGCGCATTCCCCTCTGTGGTGCGCTGTGCGGACGGCACCGTACTGGTGGCCTTCCGCAGAGCACCCGAGCGGCGCGCGTTCGGCGAAAGCGGCACCAGCCACACGGACCCCAACAGCTACCTCGTCTCGGTCCGCTCCACAGACCAGGCGCGCACCTGGAGCCCGGAACCCCAACTCATCTGGGCCCACCCTTTCGGCGGTTCCCAGGATCCATGCATGGTTTTGCTGAGCGATTCCTCCATCCTTTGCACCAGCTACGCCTGGGCGCTGCTCAACGGCGACGCTGCCACCAAAATCAACCCTGCACTGCGTCACGGCAATTTCTGTTTTTTGGGCGGATATATGATTCGGTCACGCGACGCCGGCCACACATGGCAGGGCCCGGTCTTCCCACCCCACGCCCCCGGTGAGATCACTCTGGATCCTTTCAACCAGCCCATTCCGGCCTACAACCGGGGTGCCATTTGCGAGGGTCGCGACGGCAAACTCTTCTGGGTCGCTGCCTCCAATACCCGCCTCAGCCCGCGCAATTCCGCGACTCACCTCTTTATTTCCCGGGACAGAGGAACCACTTGGAGCTACTCATGCCCTGTCGCGCAGGATGACAAGGTCTCCTTCAACGAAAGCTCTGCATATCAAACCCCAAAAGGCGACCTGGTCGTCTTCATGCGCACCGCAGATTTCAATGATCATACGGTTGTTGCACGCTCCAAAGACAACGGCCAGACCTTTGACAAGTGGCAGGATGCCGGTTTCAAGGGCCACCCGCATCACGCATTGAAGCTGCCGGACAATCGGGTTCTCCTTGTCTATGGCTACCGGCATCCACCGTTCGGCATCCGCGCGCGAGTCCTGGCTCCGGAATGCGACAACCTCCAGACCTCGCAGGAAATCATTCTCCGCGATGATGGGGGAAACAGAGACCTTGGCTATCCCTGGGCCACGATGCTTTCCTCCTCGGAAGCCCTGGTTGTTTACTACTTCAATAAGGCGGACGGCACCAGGCACATCGCCGGGACCTTGCTGGCAATCGAGTAAGGCACAATGGGCGGATGGCGCCGACAGCGGTTACCTCAGGACGAGGCGGAATCCGGCAGTGTAATTGTAAAGCCCCCCCCCGAGAGTGGTGGCGGCCATGCGCACCCTGCCCTTGTCTGAGGTGGCTGCCGGCGACTTGCTCAAACCCCTCAGCACAGTGAAACCGGAATCACAAGCGCAAGTGCCAGCACAACCAGTATCAGGAAAACAATGTGTGCAGGTTTCACCTGGAGATCAGCATCACGATCCACACAATGCTCGCTGGTCCAGGAACGAGTGCAAAAGCAGGGTTCATGCGTTCGCAAAAGGAGAGAAATAGCGACCTGCCCGAATACAGATGCGCGGCGCCCCGGGAGGATTCAAAGTTACGAGTGCTGCGTGCGTTGGCTTACCCGGTCGCGCGAGGTGGACACGTGGGGTAAGGACCTCTCCCTCCCGTCCGGGAAATCAACGGTTGCGAGACCGCTCCCAGATCCACCCCACGTCGCGGGGCGCCACGATGCCTCCAGGATAGGCTTCGCGCTGGATCGGCCGCTTGGTGTCATCATCCAGCCATTTCTTTATTTCGGCGTGGCCATCCGCAAAGGCAAAACCGCACGCGCCATTGTGGTACGATGCCGGGAGGTCGTTCCATTTCGTCTTGCTGGAGAAGGTGGAGAACAAACCATCGTTAATGCTGTCCGGGTGTTCGTCAACAAACACCCAGATCATTGAAGGCTTTGCGAGCTCCACATACTTGACGTAAGCGGACGTCGAGTCCGGCCGGGCCAGGTGACCGTTCATCGATATGCTCCGTACCCGCGGTCCGTTGTCAGCCGGTATCTTGTCAGCCGGACATTTGTAAATGCCGAGCGTTTTGACCGTGTACGGCGCAAGGAGCCCCTCTGTGAGCAACAGTGCGTTGGTGTTGTCAGGTCTCATGCCCCAGTCCAGCCAGCCGTTGATCCAGGTCACGGGGTCGATGCCCGGGCCTGGAGAGTTGAGCACCATTCGTCCGTTGTTGTCGTCGATGTACATGTACCAGGCAAAATGGAGCTGTCGCATGTTGCTGATGCAGGCCGCGCCCTGAGCTTTGGTTTTGGCTTTGCTGAGCGCCGGCAGGAGCATGGCAGCGAGGATTGCGATAATGGCGATTACGACCAGCAACTCGATCAAGGTGAACCCACGGACAGACATGCGGCCGGCTCGGACAAAGCCCCGTGACCAACATTTGCAATGGTTGAGAGCCGGCAGCGATCTCATTCGTCCCGATGTCATGGCATTAAAATGACAGGACTTTGTGACATCGTCTTTCAATATCGTATACTGGACAATTCTAAACGTGGACGGCAAGGAAGCGGCGGAGGCGGAGCACCCTGCAAGCGTCGATCTGCTGCTTCGGAATTTGGATTAACTCTGATGCCGTGATGCACATGGCCCCCGGTTTCGAAATTGTCCAATGGACCATATCAAACGACAATTTCACAATTCCAAACCAGTCTGGCGATATGAAGGCCCGACAGATTTTGCCCTCGCACACGACCGGCGAACAGCTTTCTTCCTCCCCAGGTCGAGTAGCGGGCCTGCGCGGGTTCACCTTGATCGAGTTGCTGGTCGTAATCGCCATTATCGCAATCCTCGCTGCCATGCTCCTGCCGGCGTTGAGCAAAGCCAAACAACGGGCGTTAAGCATTTCCTGCGTGAGCAATCTTAGGCAGATGGTGATGTCGGAGCTTCTCTACATCACTGACAACGGCGCTCCTTTCGCATATCTTCGTGGGTCCGCATTGTGGATAGACGCTCTTGACGCCGCTTACGGCGGCATGGACAAGGTGCGGCTCTGCGCAACAACCAAGGACACGCCGAAATCGGGCGTTGGCAGTATCAGCAGACCCTGGTCGTGGACAGCGCCCAGCGGCACCAATTCCATTGCCAGCTATGCT
This sequence comes from uncultured Verrucomicrobiota bacterium, assembly GCA_964401575.1. GTDB lineage: Bacteria > Verrucomicrobiota > Verrucomicrobiia > Limisphaerales > UBA8199 > CAYNZC01. The sequence goes on along the minus strand of CAYNZC010000042.1, from coordinate 16,587 downwards.
TTAAATGGCTGGTTCTATGCCGGCGGTTGGGAGAATTACCCTAACATCGTCGAGGACTCGAGTCTGGCGTTCAAGAAGGATTCGATGGTCCGGCAGCCTTCTCGCTCCCCTGTTTTCTCGGACTCCATATGGGTGGATGGCTGGCCGCACGAAACCGACAGACCCTGGGCCAATCTCCAGACCGGCAAGATCAATGCAAGCGCAGGCAGCATGGCCAGGCTGACGATTCCGCGGCATGGCTCCCGTCCAAACCCGGTCCCGACCGCCTTCGACACCGCCAATCCTTTGCCCGGCGCGATCAACATCGCCTTCTACGATGGACACGCCTCCTCAACCCGGCTGGAAGACCTCTGGACGCTCTACTGGCATAACCAGTGGCAACCGCCAGCCACCCGACCCCGATAGTGTCAAAATCATACACCGGGATCGCCGGGCATTTCAGGTGAGAAAAACCGATAGGCTAACGTCTTTCACGCACACCGTAATCTTTTTCAAGGGGAAGCGGAATCCCCCTCTCAAGATCTTCGCCGCACCAGGCGCCAACCTCGGTTCCGTTCGCATATATTCGATAGTGTCGAGACCTGTTCGCGCCCCGAAAAACGAAAATCGGCACACGCTCCCAGGCGAAGGGCGAGGAGAACTGCAATCGAATCTCTCCTTTGGCAACCGCGCACCCGGTCACGTTGAGTCCGTTCACGCCGATGCCACGCCCGGCCGCCACGTCCACAACCGCATCGTGAAGATAATCCTCTTCAATCTCGATGCCGGCCATCCCACTGCCGGTGCCCCAGTGAAAACTGCTGACCCCGGCTTTGGGGCCGTAGCCCGTATGGGCCCAGTTCTCCGACGGTGAGACGGGGAATTGCGCCCTCAGGGCGGCGATGCCTCGCTCCAGATACTCGATTTTGCCCGTCGTGCGATAGTAGTCGACAAGGATGTTTCCACACTGGCTCTGCCGGGCGTCGGACCATTCGGCGTCCGAGTTTTGAGTAGTGAATCCGCCCAGCAACATGGCGCTGCTAGTCAAGTTCTCCAGGCCAGGATGGGTCCAACATTGTTGATAGAGGAGGAGATAATCCAACAGGCTTTCCCCTGTCGCAAGGTAACGCGCTTCCCCGGTGACCCGGTGGGCAAGCAAATACGCGTGCACTGTTTGGCTTAGCGCCAGGTTGTTTGCCGGCCATTGTTGGGAGCGCCCATCAAATCGGGCTTCCCGTGGGCTGCAACTCCAGAATGTTTCGAAGTCATACCACTGCCTCTTTGGTATGACCTCCGTTTCCAGGAAGGACAAACCTTTCCTGGCCGCCTCCAGAACCTGGGGATCCCGGTCTTGATTGTACAGTTCCAGCAGAAACAGGACGACTGTGCCTGTCTCCGCCCTGACGACTCGGGAGGTTTCCATCTGGACAGAGGCGTCCTCGGCAAAACGCGTCGGCAGGAAGCCGTCAGGCGCCTGATGTCTCATCATGAACCTCGCCAACTCGCGGCATCGGGGCAGAATGCCCTGCCGGCTGGGCAACCCTGCTGCGTGCCACTTCAATAGCCAATACCCGGTCCAGGTCATGTCGTAGCCCAGGAAACCATCCTTCGTGCTGCCGCCCGAACCATCGCCCGCAGCCCAGATCGTCTGGCCTTCCTGTGGCACCGCAATGCACTTAAATGCCCCGTCGCGGCCGGGAGCTTTTAGAGCCACCTCGACTGTCTGGATCGCCAATTTCATCAGATTCGTGTTGCCCGTGCGTTTGGCGAACAGAGCCATTCCGTAAGACGTACGCAAGGTGTTAAACCAGGACGAGAGATAAACGGACGGTCCGGGGCCCCAGCGCTTCGTTCGCACGCCGCCGCCGATGGTACCATCCGGGAGGGGCACTGAAAGCCACATCCGCGGCGATTCCTGCTTCCACACCACCTCGCGCCACTGGTCCCATAATGTGATGGAAAGGTAATTCGAGTCCGTTCCTGCTTGCTGGTCCGCTGCGCGGGCTTGCTCGACACGGCCAAATTGCTCCCACTGAAACCGGACCGCCTCACGATAAGCCTGTGCTGGCGCGGCGGTGGCAGTCACCAACAGGTAATAGGCGTTCTGGATGGGTTTGTCGGCAGTCCATGTGCGGTTGGTATCGAGGGAATAGACTGCATGCGATACCATTCGCCCGGGCATAAAGCCGACACTGAGCATTGGGCCGGCAGGAACGTCAAGGTCCAAAGCATGTGAACAACGATTCAGTTCGTCACGTCCCAGAACAGCCACATCGGGAACGATGCCAAACGCCGTGCGGCCAGCCTGAACGAGGATCAAAGGCGCCTTGTACTGAGCGTCCGGATTGAAGCCGCCCACGGAAGGCGAGAATGCCCAGTCCGCTCTCAGAGGAAACCTGAAACAATCCCGTAATTCACGGAGCGAAACTCGACCGACCGGATCCAAACTCGTGACGACCCGGATCCATGGTCCGTTACCGAGAATGGTGAGTTTGCGGACCACACGATGCTCTCCTGCTGAAAGTTCCTCGACCAGGCCCCCACCGGACAGCGAGACATGACTCACCCGAGTGACCAGCGGAGCCCCATCGCCGGTGAGCACGGAGACTGGACCCGGCGTTCCGCCTGGGTCGGTCGTAGCCACTTCGACCCAGGCCCCATTGTGCAAGGCAAGGTATCGTTCCTGGAGCCGGTCATCTTTGGTCGAGACCTCGACCATTACCTTTTCACCCCGCAACACCACCGCTGGCTGTGAATCCAGAGCCCCCGCTCCATAGGTATTGCTCGCACAAAGCGCCAGACCTATACAGAGCCGAATACATGACCAGCCCAGGCAACCGCGATCAGCGGCCGCACAAAGGAAATGGCGTGCCAAGTTCATGGCATTACGATAGGATCTAACCCGAGAGCGCATTCTGACTACGGGAAGGTCTGTTACTGCGATTTGACAACGCTTGTCCTTTCACGCAACCAGGCGAGGTCCACATTCCCTGGCGAGCTATCGACGTGATGGTGGTAATCCGGTGAAAAAGCCGTAACGGTCCGGATGTCCTGCCAGCGATGACCCTCAACGTGTGCATCTGCGAAGGAGATCACCCCACCGCGCCCATGCACACTGGACGGAAAGTTGAAGAAACTGTCTTCCGCCATGTGCATACCGAAATATGGATGGCAGATACTTTTGGGATGGACGTCCTGGAAGAGAAAGACCTGCGCGGGAACCCGGCCCACCATCTGGGAGTGCTTCGAGAAGACCTGATAAAGCGGCGAGAGTCGCGGTTCCCACGGGCCGGTCCAGCCGAGATAAGCGTTCAGGGAGTAACTGCGCACCTGGGCAACCCCAGCCTTCACTTCGGTCCGGTCCGCCGGGCAGCGATACACCTGTGGCGTCTTGAGGTAATTCGCAAAGAGCGCATAACGGGTATCAAGAATCAGCGTCTGGTTGGTTTTGTCAGGTTCATTGCCAAGCACGCCCTGGACCCAGAGTCGGGTGGCGGCATCGGCTTTGTTGCTGCGGCCATTTGCCACCAGCGCGTCATTGTTGTCCCCGGCATACATTACCCAGACCGCAGCCAGTTGTCTTTGATTGCTGAAGCATTGAATTTTCCGAGCCTGCTCGCGCGCCCTGCTCAAGGCCGGCAGTAACATCGCGGCCAGGATGGCAATAATTGCAATGACCACCAGTAACTCAATCAAGGTAAACCCTCGAAAATTCACCCACCGGTCCAGGTGAACGCCTGACACCACCGTCTTGGAATATCTTCGGAGGATACGCATCGCGGTTACTCGAAAGATTGCCAATAATGGGAACAGTTCGATGCGCAACGACCAAAGTCAGCGCAGCCAAACGCCGGGCAGGTCGAGCTGGCGGACCCGTTGGAATCAGGCTTGGATACGCTGCACGCCCGTCCATCCTCCGGCAAGCAAACAGGTCGGGAGCCAATGGTCCGCGCGATGAAGTTGCGTGTCGCCTGCATGCCGCCAGACTGGGGCTGACTTGCCGGATTGTCGTTCGATATCGTCCATTGGACAATTTAAAAAACGCCTGCGAGACGCTGCGCCGCCTCAGTCGGCGCCCCGACGGTCCGTCGGAGAACCGCCAGTGTACCGGCGAAAGGCTGTGCTGAAATATTGGCTTGAACTGAAGCCTGTAGCGAGGGCGACGTCGGTAATCGATCGGCTTGGATCTTTGAGCAACTCCGCGGCCTTTTCGATCCGAATTCGTTGCAGGCAATCCTTGGGCGTGAGCCCCAGTTCTGACTTGAACATTTGAAACACGCGCGCGCGGCTGAACCCGAGGTGCCGCACCAGATCAGGAATGCGAATCGGCTCCGCAAAATGCTGTCGCAAGTATTCAACACCCGCTGCGACGATTTCTGTCGGTGCGACCGGACGGACGGACATGTTGCGCGAAGCCTCCACCACCACGGTGCAAATCAGCGTGCGCAAGGCTGCGTCCGCATCCAGACGCTTCGGCTTATCCCAATAGGCAGCCGTTTCTTCCCTCAGCCAACGAAGCAAACAATGCAAAACCGGACTCAGCGGACACAGAGCGAAAGCAGCCTCCCGGAGTGAGGCCCGGATTCGGCCGAGGTCGTCTCGAGAGAATGGTGTTCCTTTTGCGGCGTGCCTGTGTCCGGGGTCCAGCGCCAGGCCGCAAATCACCGAGGGAGCCCTCACGCCATGAACGCCACGATGCTCGGCGCGGGGCGGGATCACCAGAAAGTGGCCGCCGTGCAATTCGACGGTGGGTCTCTGCTTGAATTCGTAAGCGGTGGCGCCCTCGATCAGGAACAGCAGTTCGTAGCCCGTGTGTGAATGCCAGGAAATGCGGCTGGCTCGATGAAGGTTAACCATGCCCGCGTGTGCCAGCATAGGCAGTCCAATGCTCGCGCCTGAAATTTGCTCACGTTCGTTCACGACCTGCACGTTGAAAATTGTATCATGGACAAAATCAGAAGCCAATTCCCAATGACTCTGCGAATCTTGGCATGCAGTCGGACCTTGCTCTTAAAGCCCAACACCCGACCGCAACAGGAAAATGCAAACGACCAACAATATGTCTAACAGAACCGACATCACAGCATCAACCCCACAGGAACGCATTCAAGTTCGCACGAGCGTCAAACGCAGGCGGCCACCCCAAAACCCGGACCTTCACAGATCCATAAAAAGATGTCTGGGGGTGTTCACACTGCTTAGTGCAGCAAGCATGTCGTTTGGCGCAAACCTTTATTGGAAGTCCGATGCTTCAGGCAGCGATGACTTTTTGGCTCCGGCAAACTGGAGCGGAGCGTTTACAACGTCTTCAGACTCGCTGCGTGTGGGTGGGCCAATTACGACGTATCCCTACAGCGCCAACCTGGCCCGGCTGACAACAGGTTTTGGAGTCGAAACCGGAGCAGGAGACCTTAATGACGCCTTGGTGGTGGGTGGATATCTTTACCAGGGAAATTTTGAGCTGGCTTGCGGAAGCGACACCACGGCGTATTTCAGGTCTGTCATCGTTGGCGACACCAAAATTGATGCCGCGGAGGGTGATAGCGTCATGACCATTACAAGCGGAACGATCAAGAATGCCCCTGTTGCGGTGGACTCAGGCTATCTCACCGTTGGGAGAAACAACGCAACTGGAAACAGCGCCTACTACGGTGTCGGTTATCTCCACATCAATAGCGGCAAAGTGAATATGGACAGAATCACCGTAGGTGAACTCAAGGCCGGCTATACCTTCGCCGGCGAAGGCCATATTGTACTTCAAAACGATGGCATCATTGACCTGCCCTGCCAGAAAACCTTTGATCCACCTTCAATGGTTGGCCTCAGGGTCAACAACGGCGATTTCACATGGAACGATAACGGCAACTCCGCTGTCACCACAGGCTTCATGTCGGTGAACACTGCAACTTTGAAGTTCCAGAGCACCGACAACAGCTTTGGCACCGATGGCAAGGGCATCGTTATTGAAGGCGGAAAGCCAGCCGGGGATGGCTCCGCCGTATTTACAACAGACGCCTTGATTGATGTGACCGGCCTGGTCGATACAGCCAACTGGGTTACTTTGATTACAGCCGCAGGGGGCGTTTCTTTCACAAACACAACGCTTATGACCGCTGTGCCAGCTACGCCCCTTCTGACACCCGCTTCAATTGCAGAAGGCTGGGGATATCGTCTCTTGGATCTGGACGGTGAGGCGGGGAATGCAACCGCGCTTCAGGTTCGCATTCAGCCCACTCTTACCTGCCACGCGGCAAATGGAAAGCTGAACCTGTCGTGGCCGGCCGTGTACAAGGGCTGGACATTGCAGGCGCAGACCAATTCGCCAAGCGCCGGCCTCACCACTTCCTGGGCCGGCTCGGATGTCACCGGAAGCGACCTGGTCACCTCCATCGAGATGGACATCAATCCCGCCAATCCCTCGGTATTCTTCCGTCTAAGGCAATAATTAGTGGCTCAAAAAACGCGCCATCAGCCTTGGCTTCCCCCAAGGCTGGTGGTCCGATCGACTCACCCATCTTTCTGTTGCCGCGCTGCCCATCAGTTCGGCAGCGCGGGTTTATGAAATATTTCGATCACTTTCATCTGGCGAAATTCATGCCTCGCTCTGTCCGAGCCCGCTGGCCAATCGTCCTTGTTGTTGTGACCGGGTTGGCCGTGAGTGCTCTCCATGCAGACGCACCACTCGGGAAGGTTCCCGGGACTGTAATCGCCGCAAGCTCGAACTCGATCGCAATGTTTCTCAGTTCGCCCAGCCTCGCGATTCTGCCCGGGGGTAATTACGCGGCCAGCTACGATATTTCGGGAAAGAATCCGCGCGCCGGTCACACAGTGATCTGCACATCCAGCGACCGGGGCAAGACATGGGGCCAACTCGCGGAACTAACCTCCCAGCATTGGTCAACACTGTTCACCCACCAGGATGCGCTCTGGCTGCTCGGCGTATCAACCAAGGGCGGCCGCATCCAGATCCGCCGCTCGACCGATGGCGGCGCCACATGGACCACGCCAGAGGACGGAAAATCCGGCGTGCTGGCTGCCGACGGCAAATTCCACTGTGGCCCCACGCCGGTCATCGTCCATGCCGGACGGATATGGCGCGGGTTCGAGGAATTCGCGCCGAAGGGCAACGCCCGCATTTTTGCCGCATTCATGCTCTCCGCACCTGCAAACGCCGACCTGCTCAACGCAGCAAGCTGGACCCGCAGCACCGCCGTCACGTCCAAGAGGGAGTGGCTCAACGTCCGAACCCCTTCCTGGCTCGAGGGCAACGCGGTTGTTACTCCGTCCGGCGCCTTGGTTGATATCCTCCGGGTCGAATCGCATCCTGCTCCCGGTGCGGACCTGGAACTGCCCGGAGCGGCGCGCAACATTCCCCGTTTTGAGGTCGCCGCGATGCTCCAAATCTCGAAGGATGGCCGGAACGCGAGCTTCGACCCCGCCCGCGGGTTTATCCATTTCGTCGGAAGCGAATCGAAGTTTACGATCCGTTACGATCCCGTCTCGCGTCGCTACTGGAGCGTTGTTAACAGGATCACAAACCGCCGCTCCGGAATGGATTTCGAACACAGCCCGCATCACCAGCGCAATGTCATCTCTCTCACATCGTCTGCCGACCTCCGGGATTGGCAGGAACACTACCGGCTACTGCGCTACGCTGAAGGCTCCGTTGTGGTGAAGGCCACGTCGCAAGTTGGCTTCCAATACCCCGACTGGCAGTTCGACGGCGAGGATATCGTGGCCGTGTCCCGCACATCGTGGGGCGGCGTCAATTACCACGACGCCAACCACATCACCTTTCACCGTCTCGAACATTTTCGCACTCTCACTCTGGCAGACTCGCCGCCGGACCTCGCCGGAAACCCTGTTCAATAAACCCCACAGCTATTCCTGAACCGATATTGAAGACTTTTGAAATGAACTCACCTCTGACAGGCATCGTCCCGCCGATGGTCACACCGTTGCGCGGTCGTGATGAACTGGATGCGGCAGGACTCGAATTGCTTGTCGAACACATCCTGGCTGGCGGCGTGAGCGGGCTCTTTATTCTCGGCACAACCGGCGAAGGGCCGAGCTTGGGCTATCGCCTCAGGCGCGAGTTGATCGAGCGCGTTTGCAGGCAGGTCAAACAGCGTGTGCCGGTGCTCGTGGCCATCACGGACACGGCATTTGTTGAGTCTGTAAATATTGCCCGCGCCGCGGCCAAATCCGGCGCCGATGCGCTCGTCGTTGCACCGCCGTATTACCTGCCAGGAGCCCAGCCGGAATTACAGGAGTATCTTGCTCACCTGGTGCCGGAGCTGCCTCTGCCCTTGTTCCTATACAACATGCCGCAACTCACCAAGGTGAGTTACGAACTCGACACGGTGCGCCGGGCCATGGACGACCCTCGCATCATTGGACTCAAGGACAGCTCGGGCGATTTGGCCTACTACAAAAACGCCGCAGCGCTTCTTAAAAATCGCCCTGACTGGTCTTTGTTAATCGGCCCGGAGGAGAAGCTGTTGGATTCGCTCCAACTCGGCGGTCACGGTGGGGTCAGCGGTGGCGCTAATCTTTTCCCATCGCTCTACGTCGAACTCGTCGAGGCCTATCGCGCCCGGAACTTGCCACGAGCCCGGGAACTGCAACGGGAGATTCAGCACGTGAGCGATTCCCTTTATCGTATTGGCAAATACTCCTCCTCGATCATTCAAGGTATTAAAAGTGCGCTCGCCCGCCTTGGCATTTGCCAGGACTCGATGGCTGAGCCATTTCATCGATTTGACTTCAGAGAGCGCGAACTGGTCGAGAGGCGCTTGAAAGATGTTCAAGCCAGGTTGGCCGCGTCGAGAATCTCAGATCAAGACAGCCGGATGCGGGCGGTAAGTGCCCCTCAAACTGCCGACGCCCCTAGCCCGCCCGCGTTCGATCCACCCCCGGATAGGCGTCGAATGGCATCAAAACAAATCTGAACGGTCCAAGTTCCGACGAAACATAAAACCACCCGAGCCAATGCTCACGCAAACGATGCCCAATGCCCACTTGTAATTCGTAGCCTCACGAAACTTCTCCGGAAACTCCCGGCGTGTCACTGGACGACCGACAACGACCCGACCGTAGGCATGATAATCAACGGCTCTTCCTGTAATCTCGCTGCGTACCGCGTAAAAAAGCAAAACTCCGCCGCAAATGACTGCCGCGATGCTCCCAATCAAAAGTCGGGTGGATCGATCCGATGCAAATCTGAGCGACGTCAGCAACACAACAAGCCCCAACACGAAAAAACCCGGCAGGAAGCGCCCACCAATCAGAAAAAGCACACCCGCCACTAATCCGAACCACATGGCGACCAAGAAGCTGCCCTTCATACGCATAGTGACGCCATCCCGGATCGGGTGGTCAACAATATTTTCGGCGTAGCTAATTTTTGTTTACCAAAAGCCTGAATTGGATCCAGGGGGCAGGAGTGACAGCACCAAAGCGCTCTTCCCCGAGGCCATCGTATGGAATACGGGCCAGGGACGTCCCCCTCTGCTGCGCCTCCCCCCCCCCCGTAGCATGTCGCAGCCTATCTCACCGGAGTCACTGATATCAAACCGACAATCGCGCCCCACCATTCCTCCTTCCTGTGCTTCATGCATGCTCAACGATGCCGCTGACGTTGAAAACTAAGTTCTGAAACTAAGTTCTTGTCAGCCATCATCCGGACGCATTATTATTCCCCCCGTAAGAAGGCAGAAAAGGTGTTGCAACCTTCATAAGGTTTGCTATATTCCGCGCTCCGTTTGCCTTAAAAAAGGGCAAGCTGCGCTATTTTTTACAAGCAAGAAAGCGAAATGCCGACAATTAACCAATTGGTCCGAAAGGGCCGTAACAAGTTAAAGCACAAGTCCAAATCGCCTGCGTTGCACAACTCGCCGTTCCGGCGGGGTGTCTGCATCCAAGTGATGACCCGAACCCCCAAGAAGCCCAATTCCGCGATGCGGAAGGTTGCCAAAGTGCGCCTGACAAACGGCCACGAGGTGATCGCCTACATACCGGATGAAGGGCACAACCTGCAGGAACACTCGATCGTGCTCGTTCGTGGTGGCCGTGTTAAGGACTTGCCCGGCGTTCGTTATCACATCGTTCGGGGAACCTTGGACGCCGCCGGTGTCGAGAAACGCCGCGTGAGCCGTTCAAAGTACGGTGTCAAGAGGCCCAAAGCCGGCGCCAAACCCGCAGCCGCCCCGGCAGCCGCCGCCTAATAACTTTTTAACCGAAATCATCCATGTCTAGACGTCGTCAAGCCACTCGGCGCCCGGTGATTAAAGATGCCAAGTACGGCAGCACACTGGTCTCGCGCCTCGTTAATACCGTTATGATCGGCGGCAAAAAAACCGTCGCCCAACGCATCGTCTATGGTGCGTTTGATCAAATCGCCACCAAGAACCCCGCCTCAAGCCCGCTGGATATTCTCCAGCGCGCGGTGGACAATGCCAAACCACGCCTCGAGGTCAAAGCCCGCCGCGTTGGCGGCGCCACCTACCAGGTGCCTATCGAAATCCGCACCGAACGCCGCCAAACCCTGGGGCTTCGCTGGATTGTGGACTTCAGCCGTAACCGCGGCGAGAAGACCATGGCCGAGCGCCTTGCGGGCGAGCTGATGGACGCAGCCAACAATACCGGCAACGCCGTGAAACGCA
>CAYNZC010000042.1:2934-5934 GCA_964401575.1 uncultured Verrucomicrobiota bacterium | reverse complement strand
GGTCAAAGCCCGCCGCGTTGGCGGAGCCTCCTACCAGGTGCCTCTGGAAGTTCCCACGGACCGCCAGTTTGCCCTCGCCCTGCGCTGGCTCGTTGATTTCGCGGACGCCCGTAAAGGCGTACCCATGAAGGAAGCGCTCGCGGCCGAAATCATGGAGGCCTACCAGGGCCAGGGCAACGCCATCCGCAAGCGTGACGAGGTTCACAAGATGGCACAGGCGAACAAAGCATTCGCTCATTTCCGCTGGTAAAATATTTCAACAGGCAGAAACGCCCCGAGGGCAACCAATGCTCGGGGCGTTTTTATTAATACGATTTACATTATAAGGAATACTAGATGGACCCAGTAGCAGACAAAAACAAAAACCCGGCCCCGTCCCATAATTCGCCCGACCGTGCCTATTCGATGGAGCGAACCCGCAACATCGGGATCGCAGCGCACATCGACGCCGGAAAAACCACCACCACCGAGCGCATCCTCTTCTACACCGGGCTCATTCACAAGATGGGCGACGTGGACGACGGTAACACGGTCACAGACTGGATGGAGCAGGAGCGCGAGCGCGGCATCACGATTACCTCAGCCGCCACAACCTGTTACTGGACCCAGAAGGAAGACGGTAGCTACAAGACCCACACGGGAATACCCCACAGGATCAACGTAATAGACACCCCCGGCCATGTGGACTTCACCGCTGAGGTCGAACGATCTATGCGGGTGCTGGACGGCGCAGTCGCAGTGTTCTGCGGCGTGGCAGGCGTTCAGCCCCAATCTGAAACCGTCTGGCGGCAGGCCACCAAGTACAAAGTTCCGCGCATCGCATTCGTCAACAAAATGGACCGGACCGGGGCAAACTTCGAGAATGCTCTCAACGACATGCGCACCAAACTTGGCGCCTATGCCTACCCCGTCTTCCTCCCAATCGGCAAGGAGGACTATCTGAGCGGCGTGATTGATGTCGTGAACCAAAGGGCCGTCATTTATGACGCAACGGATGATGCAGGACTCAAGTATGAAGTCACCGACATCCCCGCTGACTTGAAGGACTACGCCGCGCGCTCGCTCGCGGAACTGGTGGATGCGGTCTCCAACAAGGACGACCACATCGCCGAGTTGGTGATCAATAACAAACCCGTGACACCCGCGGACCTCAAAGCAGCCATTCGCCGCCTGACCTGCAAGCTGGAGATGGTGCCGGTGCTCGCCGGCTCCGCCTTCCGCAAACGCGGCGTGCAGCCGCTCGTTGATGCCGTCGTTGATTACCTCCCCTCCCCTCTTGATGTGCCGCCGGCCTCCGGAGTCGTGCCGGATACCGATACTGTGGTGGAGGTGCCCTCGACAGATAATGGCAAATTCTGCTCGCTGGCCTTCAAGCTCTGGACGGACCCCTACGTCGGCAAACTGGTTTTCTTCCGCGTGTACAGCGGACAACTCAGCAAGGGCGACATCATTTACAACCCCCGCACACGGAAGCGCGACCGCGTCAGCCGCGTGATGATGATCCAGGCAGATAAGCGCATTGACGTGGAAACAACCTTCGCCGGCGACATCGCCGCCCTCGTAGGCCTCCGGAACATCACTACCGGCGACACCCTCTGCGACGAGGACTTCGACATCATGCTCGAACCGCCCACATTCCCCGAGCCGGTGATCTCCATGGCTGTCGAGCCCAAGACCAAGGCCGACCGTGAAAAAATGAGCGAAGGCCTTCAGCGCCTGGCCGAGGAAGACCCCACGTTCCGTTGCTTCACCAACGAGGAAACGGGGCAGTTGATTATCGCTGGCATGGGCGAGTTGCACCTGGACATCATTCGCGACCGCCTCTTCCGGGAGTTCAAAGTCAGCGCCAATGCCGGCGCGCCGCAGATCGCCTACCGCGAAACGGTTACCAAGGCTGCAGAGGGCGAAGGCAAGTTCATCCGGCAGTCCGGCGGACGCGGCCAATACGGCCATGCCATGATCACCCTCGCCCCGAACGAGCGCGGCAAGGGAGTCGAAATCGAAAACGCCATCGTTGGCGGCGCGATCCCCAAGGAATACATCCCGGCGGTCATCAGCGGCTTGAACGAAGCCATTGCGGGCGGCGTGCTCGCCGGCTTCCCAATGGTGGACGTAAAAGTCTCAATCGTGGATGGAACCTTCCATGAGGTGGACTCGAGCGAACTGGCTTTCAAGATGGCGGGCATCTTCGCGCTAAAAGACGCCGCCAAAAAGGCCAACGCCATCATGCTCGAGCCGATCATGAAAGTGGAAGTCACCACGCCCGATGAATACCAAGGCGACCTGCTCGGAGACGTGAACCGCCGCCGCGGACGCATCGTAAACATCGAGGCGCGCGACACGGTCACGATCCTGAAAGCGGAGGTGCCCCTGGCCGAAATGTTCGGCTATGCCACCGCCATTCGCTCCCTCTCGAAAGGCCGCGCATCCTATTCCATGGAGCCTTTCCGCTTCGAACCGGTTCCGGCGAGCGTACTCGCAACCATCCTCGACAACGCGAAAGGCCGCCCCGCGGCTCGCAGCTAACCCGCAACACACTTAAACTCAAACCAGCCCGAAAGAGCGTTGTCCCTTTCGGGCTTTTTCTTTTTTGAAGGACCCGCACGAGACATGCATGCAGGATGGTGATTTATTCTCGTTTGAACGAGAGCCTCTCGACCAGCGATGCCGCCAGCGTTCGCGTATGGCTATGCGGCTTTTTGTAAACGTCAGTCAAGTACTCGCGCCAGCCACCTCGGTTGGTGATGTGATAAGACAATGCGCGAAAGCTTCCCGCCCCGCGCGGTCGCCAGGGATTTACCTTTTGACACGTAGCGACTCGCACCCGTAGCATCGCTGCATAATTGGTGAGAGCAAAGATCCAATCTTCCTCACCGCGTAGCGCCCAAGCCATGCAAGCAACATAATAGCAATTTCCTGTCAGTCGAGCGTCAAAAAGCAAATCCTATCAGCAGTTAGTTAAGAAAATGAACAGACGTGATTTCTTGAGGGGGATTTCGG
>CAYNZC010000042.1:0-2834 GCA_964401575.1 uncultured Verrucomicrobiota bacterium | reverse complement strand
TATCAGCAGTTAGTTAAGAAAATGAACAGACGTGATTTCTTGAGGGGGATTTCGGTGACGGCGCTTTCTGCCGCGTCGGGTTCTCAACTGAAAGCCGAGGGAACGACACTCGTACCGCCGCCGGAACAGGCGTTCGTGCCCGATCCCCCCAAGCCGTTCAAGCCCGGCAAAAAGACACATCCCGCCAGGCTGCCGGTGGTCGAGCACACGGCCGACCTCTGCGTCGTTGGAGGCGGAATGGGCGGGCTGCTGACGGCGATCTCCGCCGCCCGCCACGGCGTCAAGGTGGCGCTGTTGCAGGATCGTCCCGTCCTGGGCGGCAACGCATCGAGCGAGATTCGTATGTGGATTTGCGGCGCCGGGACGCGTGTGCGGAACCTCCAGGAAACAGGTATCATGGAGGAAATCGCCCTAGACAACATGCATCGCAACCCGTCGCGCAATTGGTCGATCTGGGACGCGCTTCTTTACGAGAAGGCGCGGTTCGAGCCGAACATCGACCTCATCCTCAATTGCGCCTGCAACGAGGTGGAGATGGACGCTGACCGAATCGCCGCCGTGACCGGATTCCAAATGACGACGTATCAGCGGCACATGGTTCGGGCGAAGATCTTCGCGGACTGCTCGGGGGACTCTATCCTCGCGCCGCTCACGGGCGCCGCGTATCGCGTGGGGCGCGAGGCGAAAAGCGAGTTTGGCGAGGAGTTCGGCCTTGAGAAAGCGGACCGTCGCACGATGGGAATGAGCTTGCTCATCCAGGCGCGCGAGACGGACCACAAGGTCGCATTCACACCGCCTTCCTGGGCGTACGATTTTCCGGACGACGAGGCGATAAACCACAAGCCGCACGAATGCCTTCTCAAGCCCAACACGAACTTCTACTGGATCGAGCTCGGCGGCGAGGCAGACACCATTGCGGACACGGAGAAAATCCGCGATGAGCTGCTCAAAATCGCCTTTGGCGTGTGGGACCACATGAAAAACCACGGCGAACATGGCGCCGACAACTGGGAACTCGAGTGGCTCGGGTTTCTGCCCGGCAAGCGCGAAAGCCGTCGCTACGTGGGCGATTACACCCTGACGCAGCAGGATGTGGAGAACGGCGGCAGGAAGTTCGAGGACACCATCGCCTATGGCGGTTGGCAAATCGACAACCATCTCCCCGGCGGCTTTTGGCTCAAGTCGCAGGACGGCGCCCATCTCCAGAAGCGCCGGCTCTCCGAACCTTACGCAATCCCATACCGTTCGCTCTATTCACGCGACGTGGACAACCTCATGTTCGCAGGGCGAAACATGTCCGCGACGCACACGGCGTTTGCGTCCGCCCGCGTCATGGGCACGATCGGCATCATGGGCCAGGCGGTCGGCACGGCAGCCGCGCTCGCAGTGCAGAAGGGCGTGGACCCGCGTGGCATCTATACGGACAAGGCGCTGCTGAAGGAACTTCAGCGTCGCTTGATGGACGATGACTGTTTTTTACCCGGCTTAAAGCGCGAGATTTCACCGCTCTCGCTTCAGGCGAAGCTCACCTGCGAATACGGCGATTGCTCGGACCTGATCAACGGCGTGGATCGCCGCATCTGGGGCAAGGACAACGGTTACTTCGGCAAGACGAACAAGGCGATCGTTTACTCGTTCGACAAGCCAACCTTGGTGAACGGATTCCGGTTGGTGGTCGATTCTGATCTCGACCGCGAGCAGATGGACGGGAATCCGGATCTGTTGACGATCCCGATGCCGCTCTTCCGCGGCCTGGGATACAGCAACACGTCCTTCGGCTTCCCGCGCACCGTACTGAAGAGTTTCCGGATCGAGACGAGGGACGAGCAGGGCATTTGGCGCCAGGCCTACGAGGAGAAGGACAACCATCAGCGTCTCATTCGCGAAAAAATCGGGCGCACCTGCATGGCCGTGCGCCTTGTGCCGCTTTCCACCTGGGGCAGCGAGCGCCTGAACACTACCTACGACAGCGCCGTCGCGCACATCTTCGCGTTTGAGGTCGTGTGAGAGCGACGATGCTAACGACATTTTGGGCAGTGGTACTGCTGTGGACAAGTGTGGCATGCGCCGCGCCCAGGACATTGGCGGAACGGTTTGCCCAGTCGCAGCCTTTCCTCATTGCGCATCGAGGCTATCAGCCCGACGCGCCCGAGAACTCGATCCCCTCGTTCACCCGGGCGGGAGAACTCGCATACGCGGCGATCGAGACGGACGTGCGCCTCACGAAGGACGGCAAGCTCATCTGCTCTCACGACGCCTCGTTCAAGCGGATGTTCGGCGTGGACCTCACGGTGGAGACCACGGACTTTGAAAATCTTCGCCGTCACGTCATGAAGAAGGGCAGGAAGGTGGAGACCTATCCAGCCGAAAAGCTGCGTCCGCCCACGTTCGATGAGTACCTCGACATCTGCGCGAGATACGACTGCGTGCCATTCATCGAGACAAAGGGACCCATAGCGGTGGTCAAGCCAGTGTTGGACGCGCTTGCAAAACGCGGGCTGCTCGACGTAGCCGTGCTCTCCTCCGTTCCAATCGAGCATATCCGCGAGGCGCGCCGGCTGAGCAAGAGCATCTTCGTGCACCACATCTTCTCCAAGCCGGAATTGCTGGACGAAATCGCGGCGATGGGCAACGCAGGGGTTTCGTGGGACTATCCCGACCCGACCAGGGCCCCGCGGGATCTGCTGGAACGCACGCACGCGAAGGGCATCAAATACTGCCTGCGCGGCGCGGACACACCAGAGGTTTTTGCCCAACAGAAGGCATGCGGGTGTGATTACTTCCCGACGAATGTGACTGTGCCGGAAAGGTAAAGAGGAAAGAACACACAGGGC
>CAYNZC010000041.1:0-32983 GCA_964401575.1 uncultured Verrucomicrobiota bacterium | reverse complement strand
GGGCAGGACTTTCCAGTTTCCCTTCGCCCGGGGACTGCATAGATTGTCTCCGTGGATCCTGTAGCCTTTCAGTTAGGCAGTTTCAGCGTGCATTGGTACGGAGTCATGGTCGCGCTCGGCTTTGTTGCCGGGTTGTGGATGGCATCGCGTCGAGCGCCGCTGGCGGGCATGACAGCCGACCAGGTGTTTGATGTCGGGCCATGGATTATCATCGGCGCGATCATCGGGGCGCGAATCCTTTACGTAGTCTCTTATTGGAACGAGCAATTCGCAGACAAATCATTCCTGGAGATTTTCATGATCCACCATGGAGGGCTCGTTTACTACGGCGGGCTCATCGGCGCATCACTGGCCTGCATCCTCTTCGCTGTTCTCAAAAAGGTCCCGCTCTGGCGGGTGGCTGACGTCCTGGCGCCCAGTATTGCGCTGGGTTATGTGTTTGGCCGGATCGGATGTTTGCTCAACGGTTGTTGCTACGGCTCGGAATGTTCATTCCCCTGGGCCATCCGGTTCCCGACGGGTCACGAGACCCATCCGCACGCGGTGCATCCGACCCAGATCTATGACTCGCTTCTGAATCTTGTCCTCTACGCTGGACTGGAATGGCTGTTCCGCCGGCGTCGCTTCGACGGCCAGATATTCGCAGTTTACCTGCTCGGTTACGCCATCCTCCGCTCCACGGTCGAGGTATTTCGCGGTGATTACCCGCACTATTACCTGGGCGGTGCGGTTACCCCGGCGCACCTGGTGAGCATCGGCATCTTTGCCGTCGGCTTGGTCCTGTATCTTGTCCTTCGCCGCCCCAGCAAACCCGCAGGAGTGTAGGCGCCACTGCGCATAGGGGTCCGCGGTCCAGGCTCTATTCCCCGATGATTTTCACCAGCGCCCGTTTCCGGCGGCCACCGTCAAACTCGCCGTAAAAAATCTGCTCCCAGGGGCCAAAATCGAGCCTGCCATTGGTGATCGCCACGACAACCTCGCGCCCCATCACCTGTCGTTTCATATGGGCGTCCGCATTATCCTCTCCCGTGCGGTTGTGCTGGTATTGCGAAACGGGTTCGTGAGGCGCCAGTTTCTCCAGCCACCTCTCGTAATCCGAATGCAGCCCGCTCTCATCGTCGTTGATGAACACTGAGGCGGTAATGTGCATGGCATTCACCAGGCACAGCCCCTCTTTTACCCCGCTTCGGTGAACCAATTCTTCAACCTTGGGCGTGATGTTGATGAATGCGCGCCTGCCAGGCACTTCAAACCAAAGGTGTTCGGTCAAAGATTTCATGCCGGGATCTTAATGAATCGCGGCCATCTACGCCACCCCGTAACCACTGCAACAACCGCCTGCGGCAGGCTCGCTTCAGTTCGCTTTGCCTATCGAGGCAACGGATCCCTCTTTGCTGATCGAGCGCACTGCCGCCTGGCCTTGCCGCGAGTAGTCAATGGATTCACCCAAAATTCTCGCAGCCTCCTGCGGCGCATGAAAACCCATCGAGTTTTCGGACTCAATGAAATCCATGTAAAACTGTGCGTGCCGCTGGAACTCGAGAGCCTTGGCGAGCTGCTGCTGCGATGCGCCTGCCTTCCTGGCCGCGTTGATGTCCGCAATCAGATCCATCAGCGCGTTCATCGCGATATCCCGCAGCTTGTGGGTCCGCTCCTGGATTGTTTGCACACGCGCGCGCAATTCCTCCTCGGGCCATTTGTGGCAGGTCTGACAGGCGCGATTGATGTTCAACATCGGGCTTCGGACGTGATGATCGCTGATCTTGAATCCGCCCTCCCGCTTGTAAGGCATGTGACAATCCGCGCACGCCACGCCGGACCGGGCATGTATTCCCTGGTTCCACATTTCGAATTCCGGGTGCTGGGCCTTGAGCGCCGACGCTCCCGTCTCCGCATGCACCCAATCCTTGTGCTGCACCTCGGTGTAGTAACTGTAAATATCGTCCACCTTGAGTCCTTTGTGCCAGGGATAAACCAACCGCTTCTCCTCGCCCTTGAAGTAATACTCCACATGACACTGGCCGCAGACGTACGAACGCATTTCCTGTCGCGTCGCCATGGCGTTCACATCGTAGTCCTTAATACCCTGGGAAGCTTTCAGAGCGCGAATCCCTTCAATGAATCCAGGCCGGGTGACGCGCAAATCCATTGTCTCGGGATTGTGACAGTCAATGCATGCGATCGGGTGCTGCACCAATTTGCGGGCTTCCTTGAACGGCAAGGGATTGATTTTCTCGAAACCTTTAATGAGGTCGCCGTCGCCCGCTTCTTTATAGACGGTGTACATTGACCCGTGACAGTGGAGGCAGGTGCCTGGCTGGCTGGCAGCCTGCTGCCGCTCAGTAAAAGTCTGATCCTCGAGCATGTAGGCGTGGCCTCGCGCTTCCCGGTAGTCTGTGGCAAAAGCATAGCCGGCCCACATTGTCTTCAAGCGCGAATCCTGCTCGATCTTCGAGCGCGCCACAATCGAGCGCGGGTCCGCCCCGGATGGCGTCCTCGGCAGCGCCTCGCTCCCGCCGTAGCGGGTGCGGACCATGTCAACGGTTCTGCGGTAGCCGTCGTACTGCAACGGAAAGTTCTTGGCCCAAATCGCCGGGTCCACGGTCTTGTCCGTGATCTCCACAACCCGGTAAAACGGGTTTGCCCCCTCGCGCTTGCGCTCCATGATGTTGACCAGCAGCGCAGCCGCGCCCACCGCAGCCACTGCGGCAATCACGGTGGCCGTGAGAAACAACTTCGCCGTCCGCCGTCGATCGGCGGCTTGTTCATTGGAGGTTGGTTTGCTCGACTCGCTCATAGTATCTCTCAATTTAACGATTTGGATGGCCTACGGCACTGTGACAACGGACGCAGGACAGATCCTCCTGTCCTCTGTGCGACTCGATCGAGTCCACCAGTTCGCTGTGACACTTGCGGCACGAATTCTCAGCGATTCGCTTATTATATCCCTTGATACGGATTGGCTCGGGGAAATGCCCCGTTGTAAACGCAAACGAATGCCAGAATCCGTTGTTCGCTTTTGTGACATACTTGCCCACCACGTTTGCGGGGGTGTGGCAATCGTTGCATGTGGCCACAGAATGATGACTGGACCGGCTCCAGGCGTGATAGTGATCGTTCATAACATGGCAATTGGCACACGCCGCCGGGTCGTTGGTCAGGTAAGAGGCGCCTTTGGCATATACAAAAGTATAAAGGCCAATGCCCAGCCCAACGCCAATCAGCGCCCCCAGCACCGCTGCCTTTGTCACCGGCGCTCTCATCCCGGAAATGTCAATCTGGCCATCACGCAGCCGCATTATAGCATCCGGCTCGCGCCCGGCAACGTCAGAGCAGTCTCAACTTCCTCGCTCGCCATGCCCGGGCATGCCGAAATCCGGCAACTTCCGTCCCAAGCCGGGCACCCGCCAAAGCCACCACGGCGATCACCCGGCTGCGGCGCGCAAGTTGGGATGGCATTCGTTCATCCGAACGCTACACTGTCGGAACAGTAAATATCAGAAATAAGCGTCATTATGAACCGTAGAGACTTCATTGTTTGTTCTGGAATAGCCGCAGCACTGGCGCCGTGTGGAACCGCCCTGGGCGCCACAACCCAAACGCCCGGGGACAAACGCGCGGACGCGCCTTATGTTCCGGGCCCCAAACCGGTTCCGGTAGTCAAACCGGGCGAATTCGTTTTCGCTGCCGCCCATCTGGATCACAGTCACATCTATGGCCAATGCTCATCCCTGATGGACGCGGGCGCCACGCTCAAATGGGTGTACGAACCGGACGAGGAGAAGCTCAAAGGCTTTAGAAAACGGTTCCCGCAGGCGAAAGCCGCACGGTCACTCGACGAAATCCTCTCGGACTCCGACGTGAAGCTCGTCACTGCGGCGGCGGTGACATCCGAGCGCGGCCCGCTAGGCTGCCGCGTGATGGAGGCCGGCAAGGATTACTTTACGGACAAAGCCCCGTTCACAACTCTGGAGCAACTGGCCGCCGCGCGCGAAGCGGCCGCGCGCACCAAACGAAAATACATGGTGAACTATGGCGAGCGCCTGGGTTCCGAAGCGGGCATGTTTGCCACGGACATCGTCCAGAGCGGCGCCATCGGCAAGGTGGTGCACATGCTCGGGCTGGGGCCGCACCGCCTGAACAAGCCGAGCCGCCCCGCGTGGTTTTTCGAGCGCGCCAAGTTTGGAGGCATCCTCTGCGACATCGGCAGCCACCAGTGCGAGCAGTTCCTCACCTACACCGGCGCAACGGATGCCACCGTGTCCCATGCAGCTATCGGGAACTTCGCAAATCCCGAAACGCCGGAGTTCGAGGACTTCGGCGAAGCCGGTTTCCTGGGTAACAACGCCTCAACCTGCCAGATCCGCGTGGACTGGTACACCCCGAACGGACTCGGCACATGGGGCGACGGACGCACGTTTATTCTCGGCACCCGGGGCTACATCGAAATGCGCAAATACATTGATGTGGGCCGCGAGAAGACAACCGACCACATCTACATCGTGGACCAGAAAGGCGAGTACCACCTGAACGTGAAAGGCAAAGTCGGACTGCGCTTCTTTGGCGAATTCATCCTGGACTGCCTCAATCGCACCGAGAAGGCAATGACACAAGCCCACGCATTCAAAGCGGCTGAACTGTGCCTGAAGGCGCAGGCATCCGCCCGAAGACTCGACAAGGCCTAACGCATTCCCGTTCGGGACCGATTCCCGCGGCGGACCCCACCCTGACGGTTGCGCCCGGCACGATGAAGCGCAAATCGCCTCACCGGACGTCCGCCGCTATTTACATTCACACCGATTTTTCGGATTGTATGTTCTGACCGATGCAGACGTTGAACGCTTCAGGCAAAACCGCCCCTAACTGGACGCCGGACTCGTGGAAGACACGCCCTGCGGCGCAACAACCCGCCTACGAGGACCGGGCGGAACTTGAGGACGTCCTGAGACACCTGCGGCGCCTGCCACCACTGGTCACAAGCTGGGAAATCGAGAACCTGAAGCAGCAACTCGCGGAGGCCGAACGAGGAGAGCGCTTCCTGCTCCAGGGCGGGGATTGCTCGGAAAGCTTTGAGGACTGCGAGTCTGATGCCATCGTCAGCAAGCTCAAGATCCTGCTCCAGATGAGCCTCGTCCTGGTGCAGGGCGGCAAGAAACGCGTTACCAGAATCGGACGGTTTGCCGGGCAATATGCCAAACCGCGCTCGGCCGATTTCGAGACCCGCGACGGTGTTACCCTGCCGGTCTATCGCGGAGATATGATCAACGACGCGGCTTTCACCAGCGAGGCACGGCGTGCTGACCCGCAACGGCTCCTCCGCGCTTACGAACGATCCGGCCTGACCATTAATTTCATCCGCTCCCTTATCGAGGGCGGCTTCGCGGATCTGCACCACCCGGAATACTGGCAGCTCGGCTTTGTATCCAACTGTTCGAATGCGTCTGAATACATGCGCATGGTCCAGAGCATCGGCGAATCCCTGCGCTTCATGGAAACCCTGGCCGGTTCCGTGCTCGGCGACATCAACCGTGTGGATTTCTTCACCAGTCACGAAGGCCTCCACCTGCCTTACGAGCAGGGCCAGACTCGCCAGGTGCCGCACCGCACCGGTTGGTACAATCTCTCAACTCATTTCCCATGGATAGGCGAACGTACAAGATTCATGGATGGCGCCCATATCGAGTATTTCAGGGGAATCTGCAATCCCATCGGCGTCAAGATCGGCAGCAAGGTGTCCCCGGACGAAGCCCTTGCTCTGTCTGAAGTGCTCAACCCCGGGAACGAGCCGGGTCGCCTCACTTTCATTCACCGTTTCGGAGCGGACAACGTGGAGAAGTGCCTGCCGGGCATGGTTGAAGCCATCCGCCGCAAGGGCCGCCACGTGCTTTGGTGCTGCGACCCCATGCACGGAAACACCGAAACCACGCGCACGGGCGTGAAGACGCGCCGCTTTTCGAAGGTTATCAGGGAGTTGGAAACCTCTTATCGTGTTCTGGCCGCATCCGGAACACACCTCGGCGGCGTACACTTCGAATTGACCGGCGAAAACGTGACAGAGTGCATCGGGGGCGCCAGCGGCGTGCGCGAAGAGGACCTCGGGCGCGATTACAGGACACAGCTCGATCCCAGGCTGAATTACGAGCAGGCCATGGAAATGGCGCTGTTGCTGGCGCGGCTCATGAGCAGAAACGCTTAGGATCGCCAACAGGCGGCTTTGATCTCCGGTGGTCAGATCACGTTTGTCCCTTGAGCCCCAAATCCGCGTGTCGCCTGGATTGCCATCATCTCCGGCGTGTACATCCCGTCTTCAAATGCCACGATCAACGGTTCCTCTTCTGTCACGGCGCCATTGAAGCTGAGTGAAGCGCAATAGAGGGAGAACAAGGGTGGCTTGCGCGTCATCGGCACCACGTCGCGGACGCTCATGAGCCTGAACCCGGCATCCGTCACCAGTTTAATGCACCTGCTTTTCTGCTGGAAAGGAAAGCAAAACACAAACAAACCATCCCCGGTAATGTGCCGCCGGGCAGCCCGCGCGTAATCGCCGACATCACCTCTCAGTTCGAAGCGGGCGTGCGCTTTTTGCGAATCCTCCGGCAGCGATCCAGTCCCGATCGGAAAGTAGGGAGGGCTGCCCGTAATCAATGGGAATTGCTCGCCTGAATCCAAGTCCCGAATGTCACCTTGAATGGCTTGCACACGCTGTTCTAATCCATTCCCCCGGATATTCTCCATCAGCAGCCTGTAACTGATCTCCTGGGCCTCCACACATGTCAGCTCCGCCCCCTGCCCCAGTCCCCAAAGCACGGCAAGGCCAACGGTTCCAATGCCGGCGCCCAGATCAAGCGCCTTCTTCACCGGCGGCGTCTTTTGCAACGCATACCAGGCAGTCGTAGCATCGTCAATGCCGTGACGGTGTCCATTCCTGCGCTGGAAAATCCGCCAGGGCCCAACCAAACCCGAAACAAACAGTTCCTCGCCCGTCTCTTCTTCGAGAGACGGCAGCCGCGAGACAAAACGCTGCTGGATTGTTGAGATTTCGATGGGCGTTGCTCTGCTTTGGATCTCGTTCCAGATCACTCATGCTTCCGTTATCTGCTGTAACCGATGGACTGCCAACATGGTTCCTGGCGCATGAAATATGATGACGCACCCCTACCCTGCCGGCGTGAGTTCGTGCAACACCTCGAACATGGCCAGCACGTTCTCGATGGGGGTGTTCCCTTGAACATTGTGAATGGCGTTGAACACAAATCCGCCGCCCTTGCTGAAGATCTCGACTCTCTGGCGCACTTCAGCCCTCACTTGGTCGGGCGTGCCGAAAGCGATGGTTTTTTGGGTGTCCACACCCCCACCCCAGAACACGACCTTTGACCCGAACTCGCGCTTGAGACGCGGCGCCTCCATCTCGGCGGCCGAGCATTGGACGGGGTTCAGGATATCAAACCCGGCGTCAATGAAGTCGGGCAGCAACTGGTAAACGGACCCGCACGAGTGAATGAAGGTTTTCCAGCTTGAGTTTTTGTGGACAAAATCGTTGAGCTGCTTGTGGAAGGGCTTGTAGAGGTCGCGGTATGCGGCCGGGGAGATGAAAGGCCCGCGCTGGGTCCCGAAATCCGTGCCCGTCAGGATAACGACTTGCACCAGATCCCCTAAAAGGTCGATCAAAGTTTTAAGGTTTCTCAGCGCGTATTCGCACTGCTTCTCAAAAATGGCCCAAACATAATCACGGCGTGTGCGCGTGGAAATATACCACTCGGCAATGTCACGGATGCCCTTGGGATGAGGCATCCATGGCGCAGGCACCAAAGCGATATCGCCAAAGGCGGTCCCTGGCGCCGAGAGCAAGCCACCGTAATCCGAGCGTTCCTTGAGCCATCGCTTCCGCTCCTGCCACGTGGCGAGATCCTCGGGCCCAAGCAACCCGAACTCCTCCAGGTTATCTTCGACGTTCAGCTTCTCCTCGTCGATCGGGTCCTGGCGAACGATTGTATCGAAGAAATAGCCTCCTCCGGGCATGTGTGCCGAAGGCGCAAGACGGGTGTCACCCCCAGGGTGCATATACCAGCCGCCGTCCGGCGCGGGAGTCACATTGAAGTTGCCGGGCACCAGGCAGCAGGTGCCATCCTGCAGTTTCCACGGTTTCCAGTCTTTGGCCTCTGTGCCTAGCAGAGACTTGCGTCCGGCCACACCGACGACATCAATGTTCAGCGCTTTGCGAAGTTTGTCATCTACTTCGCCAAGCATCTGGTAAGGCTCAATCACTTTTACCAGATAATCATGATCTCCCAGCAGACGCTGCCTCAACTGGTGCACAATAGACACGTGCATGCCCGTGATGAAGCTCGCGCCAAAGTCAATCGCCACACGGTCAGGCTGTTGATGATCGAGAGTGAGTTGAAGACGCTTTCGGCTGTTCATAGTTGGAAAAAGCGTCTCCAGAATGCGGTTCGCAGCGGCCGGTGTCCAGAATTCAATTAGTGTAATTACATCGTTTTACCGGAAACCCGTTACGTTGGACCCGGCCTGCCAAAGCACCGGTTCCCGAGGTTCGCCCCGATCTCACCCCCGCCAGCTCCGAGTGTGTGTAAACGGGACCCGAAGGCGCGGGCAAAAGACCATCAAGCCGCCGGGGAGGCAGGTGGAGCGAAAACAAAGAACACGGATTTGCCCATAGCGACCAGCGGAATGCCCGGGCGGCGATTAGCTGGAGGCGCAGGATTCGGCGATCTTCTCACGGTCGGCCAGTCAATACGCCACCAAAGAAGAAGCTAAAGCCCAGCACGCAATCGCAATGCGGACAGGAATACATGACTTCTTTCTTCACTTTGCCGATCACTTCTTTGCGAACCGGCCGGGAGTCCGAAGAGACGGTTTCCTCACTCAGACGGACGGGCTTCTTGCAGTGTGGGCACTTTGCCATATTTCATTCTCCTGGATATTGTTCGGATGGCTTAATAACAGAGGCGTTATACTCGTCCTGAGCGGGAGGTCAACCTGCAAAAAACGCCCTCGTCAAAACGCAGGTGTAGCCCCGAGTGAAACAGGCTGCGCCACTTCACGGGATGAAGGCTGAAGGTGGAAAGACCGAAGCCCTCGATCGTAACAGCCTGCGGGCGAGGCCCCAGGTAACTCACACTAAAAAAGCATCTCCAGGTCAACGGCCTGGTTCGCATTTTATAGCGCCCGATGCACGTCACTGACGGCGGACCACGCGCGTGCGGCATCAGAAAGGACAGGAACCCCGCCGTCCAGCGCCTGCGCCGGGTTCGGACTTCCGTCGCCCATAGTCACTCTCCTGCTCCCGACAACCCTGCCCACAGTCCTAGCAGCGTCAGTATAACAATCAAGATCAGCAATATCCAAGCGACCCTCGAAGCTCGTGTCGACCGCTGAAACACTGTCTCGCACTGAACACACCGGACCTCTTCTTTGCGGCTGCCGCTCCAAAGCAAAGACAACAGCCAGCCGCCGAGAAAGAATACCCAAGGGTTCACGTGACGCCTCAAAACGCCGGCAGACTCAACTTCTTTGCCGCCGCACCTCGGACATGCCTGGGGATCTCCTGCCATAAGCGCCTAATCCTCCGAACAATTGAGGCGAACGATGGGAAGGGCCGCCCCAGAGACGACCAGTTGGAACGTACGGCTGATCGCGCTTCTCGTCATTCGGTCCATTGAATGGTTCGGCAAATTCGTGCTCAGTTCCAATCGGTGTACATCTTGACCAAAATCTCCTCACTCTCAAGTCTCCAAAGTTCGACGTGCAGCCAATCCCCAGTGAGTGATGCACAACTCAGCATCTCAACGGGAGCGGCATCGCCCTGCCAGGTGCGCTTGAATCCTCCGTACTGCTCATTGCCCGGCACGAATGTTGGTGAACCTTCCGGCCACACATTATAGCCGTTCACGGTCGGATCGCCTGAAGCGCAGACAGGGGCGCGACGGGAGCTTGCGTGAAGCTGGGCAATAAAGCTTGGCAAGTCATTCGTGCTCATCCGGAACATCGTCGCTGCTCCTCTGTCGCCAGAGCGGCGAGAAGCATCGCCCCTGCACTGAATCTCCCGAACGGACGCTGGCAACTTAAGTCCATGTTCTCGCTCGGCTCGCTCCCGCCTGTCACCACCAGACGACGTGTCCGTACATCCCATAAGCGCAAAGACGCACGCAGCCGAATAGACTAGGACGATCTCGCGCATACTACGCCCAACCCCATTCAACCAACTACCGGTTCGTTGTTCCGTTCCGCTTTTGCCGGGATTCGTTCGTGGGTTCATAGTGAAGGATTTATGCTCCTTGTGAGATAGAGGTCAAACCCCGAAATAGCCGAGTCATCCCCCTTTTCTCAATCGCCCGCTGTGTTCCGCACAAAAAGTTTGCCCGGCAGTTGGCGGACCAGCCGCTTCATTTCCAGACCCAGCAGGGCGACGGACACGGCCGACGGGGGCAAGCCGCTCTTGCGGATGACGTCGTCGATGGGAAGTTCCTCGGATCCGAGCGCGTCGTACACCTTCTGCTCGTTCGGTTGCAGCTCCAGGGCGGGCAGGGTTCCCGTCTCGGCGGCGCTGGCGGGCCTGTTGCTTTGCGGAAACAGGTATTCAAACTCGCTCAGGATGTCCTCGGCGCCTTCGCAGAGTTTGGCGCCCTTTTTGATCAAATCGTGACATCCTTTGCTGCGGGGTGAATCAATGCGGCCGGGAACAGCGAAAACCTGCCGGCCATACTCGTTCGCAAGATTGGAGGTGATCAGCGCCCCGCTCGTCAGGTTCGCCTCAACAACCACGGTGCCCAGGGTCATCCCGGCCACAATCCTGTTGCGAATGGGAAACGTTTGCCTGTCGCCCGGCCTGTTAAAAGGGAACTGGGTCACCAGCGCTCCGCTCGCGGCCATTCGCTCGTAAAGATCCGCATTCTCGGAAGGAAACACCAAATTAATCCCGGTGCCCAGGACCGCGATTGTCCTCCCTTTGGCGGCCAGCGCGCCCTGGTGCGCGGCGGTATCAATGCCGCGCGCACCTCCGCTAACCACCGTGACTCCCAGGTAGGCGAGTTGGTAGGCAAGTTTCCTCGCAGTCTCCACTCCGTAATGGGTGGTCATGCGCGAGCCGACGATGGCGATCGAGTTTTTGTCCCCGGGCAGGAGCTTGCCTTTGACGTACAAAATGAAAGGCGGATCGTAAATCTGCCGCAAAAGCTCGGGATACTCGGGATCTGCCTGAATGACCACGTGGCAGCCAAAGGATTCGATCCGCTGGAGTTCACCATCGAGATCAACGTCTGTTCGCCAGGAAGTGATGGCCTGGGCAGTGTCCTCGCCGATGCCGCGGACGCGCAGCAATTGGTCGCGGGACGCGGAGAGCACCGTGGCGGGTTCGCCGAAGAAATCGAGGAGCTGACGCAGGCGGACCGGGCCGACGTGATCGACCATATTGAGAGCGATGAGAGCTTCGCGCGAATCCATGGGTTTCTCAGGTAACTTGACCACAGGATTCGCGCAAGCAAATTACCACCCGCGCCCCGGCGCAACTTGCGGTTCCATCCGGACCGTTCGCGCCGGCCGCCGCCCGATCAGGCGGATCTTGCCTTCAGCGCGATCTTCCAACAATCTTTGCTGCGCAATGCAAAAGATTAAAGCAGCCGGATTTGGATTAGGACCCATTGGAATTGAAACCTTAAAGTTTGCCGCCACCAAGCCGTGGATCGAAATCATCGGCGCGGTGGACATAGACCCGGCAAAAAAGGGAAAAAGTGTCGGAGCCATCACAGGCGTGGAGGCGCTCAATGCGGCGCCTGTTTTCGGCACTTACCACGAACTGGTGGCGGCGCAGGGCCGACCGGACATTGTTTTTCACACCTCAGTCTCGAAAATCGCCGCTGCCTGTGAGCAGATCGAGCCCATCGTTCGAAGCGGCTGCAGCGTTGTATCCTCGTGCGAGGAACTTCTGTTCCCGAGCCTGCGGGACAAAAGCCTGGCCGAGAAGCTGGACGCCGCCTGCAAAGCGGGCAAGGCGCGAGCGTTGGGCACAGGTGTGAATCCGGGCTTTGTCATGGACGTTTTGCCGCTGTGCCTGACAGGCGTGTGCAAGGAAGTGCGCGCCGTGCACGTGCAACGGGTGGTTAATGCCGCGACACGCCGGGGGCCGCTTCAGAAAAAAATCGGCAGCGGCCTGGCGCCGGAGGTATTTGAAAGCCTCTTCCGCGAAGGCAAGGCCGGGCATGCGGGTCTCAAGGAATCCGCCGCGCTCATTGCCCACTGCCTGGGATGGCAACTCGAAACTCTCGTGGAAACCTGTGAAGCGGTCCGGGCAGACCACGACATCGCAACACCGCATGTGCAGGTGAAAGTCGGCCAGACATGTGGTCTGCACCAAAGGGCCGAAGGGCGGGCCGCAGGCAAAACGGTGATCACACTGGATCTCAGAATGTATCTGGACGCGCCAAACCCCCATGATGCCTGCCAGATCGAAGGCAACCCGGCGTTGAAACTCCTCCTGGACGGGGGCGTGGCGGGCGACTCAGCCACGGTCGCTTCCCTGGTCAATGCCGCCCCGCGCGTGCTCAAAGCAAACCCGGGGCTCCTGCTGATGACCGATATAGCGGTTCCGTGCCTTGCGGCATAGCGGAGGGGAACGGGCCCGGGCGGGTAGCCCAATTCGCCCCCGCCACGACTTTACTATTCTCACACCATTTTCGTGGCAACATCCTCCGGTTTTTGGTAGAACTGACGCTATGGCAGAAAAGACTTTGGATGCCCTGCCGCGTGATCTTCGAGTCTTGTACACCCGCGGCAGTGATGCTCTATCTCGTGATAACTTCGATTACGCGATCGAGATGTTCTCGCAGTTGCTCGCGCGCGACCCTTCATTTTTTGAATGCCGAAGAGCGTTGCGCACAGCCCAGTTGAAGAAAACCGGCACCGGCGGGAGCTTTTTCAAAAAGATCGCCAGCAAAGCCAGCCTGGGACCGCTGATCGGCAGAGGGCAGATGGCGCTTCACGCAAATCCAACAGAAGCGTTGCAACTGGCGGAGCAGATCCTGGCGCACGACCCCACCAGCTCCGCGGGCCACCGGCTCGCCGTCGAGGCCGCGCAAGCCCTGGAGTACCCGCACACCGCGCTCATGTCCCTGGAGATGCTTTTTCGCAACTCGCCCACGGACCGCGCCATCGGCGTTCAGGTAGCCAACGCCCTGGCGGAAAACGGCCAGGTGGATACGGGCGAGCGCATTCTTTCAGAGTTGTGCCGTATTTTTCCGCGGGATAACGACCTTGCGCAGGCGCTCAAGAACCTGTCTGCAAAGAAAACGATGGATGAGGGCGGCTACGATGAACTGGCCGATGGCACCGGCTCTTACCGCGACATTTTGAAAGACAAGGAAGAAGCGGTCGCCCTCGAGCAGGAGCAACGCCACTACAAGCCCGAGGACACCACTGACCGCCTGATCCGCGAATACGAGGCCCGCCTGCAAACCGAGCCGGACAACCTGAAACTGCTCCGGAACCTCGCCGAACTATATACGCAGAAAAAGGACTTCGACAAAGCGCTCGAGTACTACGGCAGGATCAAGGCCTCAGATATCGGGGGCGACGCCTCCCTGAGCAGGGCAATGTCCGAAACCGCCGCGAAAAAAATCGATCACCAGATTTCTCAACTGGATCCGTCGAACCCGGACCATGCGGAGCGCGTGGCGCAACTCGAGGCGGAAAAGCAGGCGTTCCTGCTGGCGGAAGCCCGCAAACGCGTGGAACAGTTTCCCACAGATTTGCAGCTTCGCTTCGATCTGGGCGCCCTGTTCTTCCATGCGGGCAAGATCAGCGAGGCCATCCAGGAGTTTCAAAAGGCCCAGGCCAACCCGCACAGGCGCGTGGCCTCCATGAATTACCTCGCCCAGTGCTTCTCGAAGCGGCGCATGTTCGACCTGGCGGCACGCACCCTCCAAAACGCAATCAAAGAAAAAGTCGTGTTCGACGACGAGAAAAAGGATCTGATTTACAACCTGGGCACCGTGCTCGAGCAGATGGGCAAAAAGGAGGAGGCCGTCGAGCAGTTCAAACTCATTTACGAGGTGGATATCGGCTACAAAGACGTGGCCGCAAAGGTGGACGCCTACTACGCCAGCCAGTAAGAATCACTCACATTTGCTCGAGGACCTCGATCCCGAGCACTTCCAGACCCTGCCGCAGCACGCGGGCTGTGAGATGGCAGAGAAGCGCGCGGGATTCCCTCACGCCGGCTTCACTCTTGAGCACCGGGCAATTCTCGTAAAACGCAGTGAACCGCCCTGCCAGCTCGTACAGGTAGTTGCAGAGATAATTGGGCCGGAAATCCTCGATCACCGCCTCCAAGATCATTCCGAAATTGAGCAAATGCCGGGCCAGCGCAATCTCCTCGGACGCTTCCAACAATACCTTTACGCTCCCAAGCGATTGTTCGTCCAAATCGCCCTTTCTGAAAATGCTCCGGATGCGGGCATAGGCGTATTGCAGGTAGGGCGCCGTGTTTCCGTTGAGCGCAAGCATTTTGTCCCAACTGAAAACGTAGTCGCTCTGCCGGTTGGGCAGGAGATCGGCATACTTTACGGCCCCGATCCCGATCACCCTCGCAATGTTGCGCCGCTCCGCCTCAGGCAGCGTCGGGCTTTTCTCTGTAACCACCTTTAATGCGCGTTCCTCGGCCTCGTCCAGCAAGTCTGAAAGCTTCACCGTTTCTCCCGAGCGCGTTTTGAACGGCCGCCCGTCCTCCCCAAGGATGGATCCGAACCAGACATGGGACAACCGGGCCCCGGCGTGTGGAAACCACTTGCGGAAAGCCGCAAACACCTGCTGGAAGTGAAGCTGCTGCCGGCCGTCCGTGACATACACGATCTGATCGGGATTCCACGTCTGCAGCCGGTGCTGGAGCGTCGCCAGGTCCGTCGTGGCGTAGTTGAAGCCGCCATCGCTCTTGCGCACCAGCGCGGGATGGGCCTTCAATTGAGGATGATCCTCGAAAAAAACAGCCAGGGCGCCTTCACTCTCACGGGCGATGCCCTTCTGAACCAGGTCGTTCACCAGCGGTTCAAGCTGCGGATTGTAAAAGCTCTCGCCGAGCGTGCAGTCAAAACGCACCCCCAGCCTGCCGTAGATGGCGTCGAACTGGACCTGGCTGAGCGAAATCATTTCGCGCCAGATCCGCAGATTCTCCGGGTCGCCCTGCTGCAGGCGGACCAACTCGCGCCGCGCGGCCTCGAGAACCGACGGGTCCGACTCGGTCTGGGCGTTGATCAGTTTGTAAAGCCGTTCCATCTCCGCAATCGGGTCCTGCCGGAGCGCGTTGCCGTCCAGGTGCAGCTTCCATCCGACCAGCAATTTCCCGAACTGCGTTCCCCAATCCCCAATATGGTTGTCGCTGATGACGCTATGCCCCAGCAGCCGCAGCGTGCGGCTGATGCAATCTCCCAGGATCGTCGAGCGGATATGCCCCACGTGCATTGGCTTGGCCACGTTCGGGGAACTGAAATCAACAACCACCGTCTGGGGCCGTGCCGACTTTTCAAAAAACAATGCGTCAGCACCCGCGGCGGATTGCAGCGCGCCCTCGAGGGCGCTCGTGCCGAGATGGAAGTTTAGAAAACCCGCTCCTGCGACCTCGACTTTCCGGCAAAGTTGATCCAGGCGCAACCGGGCGCTGATTTCACCCGCCAACTGACGCGGATTCATCTTTCGCCCCTTGGCCAGGCTCATGATGGCGTTGGACTGGTAATCGCCAAATTTCGGATCGGGGCAGACACGCACAAGCACAGACGACACGTCCGCATCCGGCAGTTGCTCCTTGACGGCCCGCTGAAGATCAAGCTGAATTTGTGTGTAAGGCTGCACAACGTTGGAATCCGGGTCCCGCAAGCGCGCGGGACTATTTTTTGCCGGTCTGATCGCGAATGATTGTCAGCATGGCATCGGCATCGGGCGCCTCCTCGAGCGCTTTGCGGAATTCAGCTCGATGCAACAGCTTTGCGATGTTGGCGAGAGTGTGAAGATGTTTCTGAAACTGGCCCTGCGGCACAAGGAATAGCATCACCAGATGCACCGGCTGGTTGTCCAGCGCGTCAAAATCCACCCCGGGCCTGGACCGCCCCAGCGCCCCCACAACCTCTTGAATCAAATCCGTCGAGGCATGCGGAATGCCAATCCCGAACCCGATGCCCGTGCTCATGGAAGACTCGCGCTTCTTTACAACCGCGGCAATGGATTCCTGATGCTCAGCGCAAATCTTGTTGGTGCGCACAAGATTCGAGATCAACTCGTCGATCGCTTCCCAACGATTCGTCGCTTGCAAATCAACGATGATCTGCTCTTTGGATAATATGTCGCCAAGATCCATACACAGGATTCAAACTGCGTTCGGGCATTTCGCCTCAACTGCCGCGCGATGGCAAGACTGAATTCAAAAATCTTGCGCATTCATTTCCAACGCCCAACCGGTCCCGCCGGCCAATCAGCGCGAGCCCACCGGTGACGAACGGCCGTTCCCGGACCCCTTCAACGCGACCGGACGCTCCGCCAGCCGGACATGCGGAAACTTCTTTGTTGCGCCCTTCTTCCCCTCTCCCCTGCCCAGCGAGAGCTTGATAAACTCCGTTTGGCTTCGAAATTCAGCTACCCCTTTTTCGGGACGGGTCATCCGGTAAAAACCGTTCGGACGCATGACACGCGCTTTCACATTGTCCTTGAAGGTAAATGCCAGAATCTCGTTAATCAATCGATCACGCAGAAGCCCGTCTTCAACCGGAAACACCAGCTCAATGCGCCGGAAGAAATTGCGCGGCAGCCAGTCGGCGCTGCCGATAAACACCCGGGGCTGGCAGCCATTTTCAAAATAAAACACCCTCGAGTGCTCTAAAAACCGATCCACGACGCTTCGCACGGTAATATTGTCGCTCACCCCCTTGATCCCGGGACGCAAACAGCAAATGCCGCGGACCACCAGGTCAATGGACACACCCGCCTGTGATGCGAGGTAGAGCTCCCGGATGATTGCCTCGTCGGCCAGCGAGTTCATCCGCGCCACGACGCGCGCCGGCAGCCCTGTTCGCGCATTTTCCGCCTCGGCGCGGATCATCTGGATCATCCGCTCATGCAGATCAAACGGCGCGACCAGGAGCTTCTTTAATCCCTGGAATTGGCAAATCCCTGTCAGGAGATTGAAGAAATTTGTGGCATCCTCTCCGAACTCGGGACGACACGTCAGCAGCCCGATATCCGTGTAAAGCCTCGCCGTCGTGGGGTTGTAGTTGCCCGTAGCCAGGTGGACGTACCGCCGGATGTGCTGCCCCTCGCGACGCACAACGAGCAGGCTCTTCGCATGGATTTTGTAACCCACAAGCCCATAAACAACGTGTACACCCGACTCCTCCAGGTGCCGCGCCCACTGGATGTTGTTCGCCTCGTCAAAACGCGCCCGCAACTCGACCACAGCCGTGACCTGCTTCCCGTTCTGCACCGCCCTCTCCAGCGCGCCGATAATCCTCGGATCACCCCCCGTGCGATAAAGGGTCTGCTTAATGGCCAGCACATCCGGACATTGAGCCGCCTGCTCGAGGAAATTCACCACGCTGCTGAAGTTTTCGTAGGGATGGTGCAGCAAAATGTCGCGCTCCCGGATCGCCGCAAACACGTCTTTCTGATCCTTGAGAGCGGCGCAAACAGGGGCAATAAATGGCGGATCGCGCAACTCGGGTGAGTGATCGCCCTCGCAAAGCACCATAAGGCGGCGCGGATTCAGCGGTCCATCAATCAGGTACAAGTCATCCTGTGAAAGGCGGAGGGTTTTCAGCAGCATCTGGATGATTGTGTCCGGGCACTGATGCTCGACCTCCAGGCGCACAGCGTCGCCCTTGCGCCGATTGTGAAGCTCGTTCTCGACCGCCTTCAATAAATTGGCTGTCTCCTCCTCATCAATGTAAAGCTCGCTGTTCCGGGTCACGCGGAACCCCCACCAGCCCTGGATGCGCGTGCCGGGAAACTGGTCCCCAAGATGCGCCCCGATAAGTTTCTCCAGCAGAACGTAGTCCCGGACACGCGGATCCTTCAGCGGCAGGCGGATCAGCCTGGGCAGGATTCGAGGGATTTGCACGACGGCAAGTCGGTGCGTGTCCGTATTGCCCTTGCGCGCCTCCAGGAGCACGATCAGGTTCAGCGACTTGTTCAGCAATTGCGGAAATGGATGCGCCGGATCAATCGCCAGCGGCGTCAGCACCGGGCGCACCTGCCTCAGGTAGTAATCCGCCGCCCACTTGCGATCCGAGTCGCTTAACGCCTCCATCCCGACGATGTTAAAACCCGCCCTCGCCAGGGCCGGCCCCAGATCCTTCCCCCAGCAGGCATACTGGTCTTCAACCATTCTCACAACCCGCTCGCGGATGCCGCGAAAGGTCTCGGTCGCGGTCATGCCCCCAAGGCTCCGCTCCACCACGTCGCTCTCCACCTGCTGTTTGACCCCCGCAACGCGCACCTCGAAAAACTCGTCGAGATTCGAGCTGACGATGCTGAAAAACTTGATGCGCTCGAGGAGTGGATTGCGCTTGTCCCTGGCTTCATCCAGCACCCGTTGATTGAATTCCAACCAACTCAGTTCACGATTAACAAACAACGCAGGATCGGACGGATTGATTTCTCTCTGCTTCACCACGGCTGGATGTTACCCGAGCGGCGCGACGTTGCCAACCGGATGTGAAAATTAGTTTTCCCGCGCCGGCGGGCACGGACGCCCCGATGAATCCCGCAGCAGCAGAAATGTATCGTGCGATGCGTTTTTTCATGATACTTCTCCCCCCAGCGCCGTTCCGTAGCCGGATCATGCAATCGCCGAAACATCGCATGCCAAACACATTCAAAGTCCTTGGATTTGCCGCCTGGCTGGCCTTGAGCCCGAACCTCTGCCCCGCCGCCACCGAGGCCAGGCCGGCTGCTAACGGCTTCATCTCAGAGCCTCTCTCCCTGGCCGAAGCCCTGAACATCGCTTTGCGCCAAAACCCGAGTGTCCAGCGCGCCAGAACTGAAGTGGAAGCCGCCGAAGGAGTTGTCATCCAGACCCGCGCCATCGCCGTCCCGAAGCTCGGAATCACCGGCGAATATACGGCCCTCCAACCCAGCAGCATCGATACCGTGCCCCAGATCGGATTTGCGCTCGGAAACGATCAACGATGGCAATCGCAGATCAAGCTGGTCCAGTCGCTCTACGAAGGCGGCCGCATGTTGTCCTCGCTCAGGGCGGCCAAACTGCTCCGGCAACAGGCTATGCTCAGCTACCAGGCTGCGGTAACGGATGTGGTGCTCGAGGTGCAGCTCGCCTATTACGATGTGCTGCTTGCAGCCGGGCAGATACACGTCCGCGAACATTCCATCGAGCTGCTGACCAGCGAACTCGAAGATGCCCGCCGCAGGTACGAAGCCGGAACTGTGCCCCGGTTCAATGTGCTCAGAGCCGAGGTCGAACTTGCAAACGAACGGCCAAACCTGAGCCGCGTCAGAAACGATTTTCGCATTGGCAAAAACAAGCTCGCAAACCTGCTCGGATTCAACCTGCCCGCCGCCGATTCCGGCGACGTCCCGCTGAATCTCTCGGATAATCTCAAGGCGGAGCCTTTCAGCATTGGATTATCGCAAGCCATTCAGAAGGGCCTGTCCACCCGGCTGGAACTCGACCTCGCGCGCACGGCGCGGGCGCTTCGTGCGGAGGATGTGGTCCGGGCAAAGGCCGGCTACAAGCCCAGCCTCCAGGGTTTCGCGGGCTATGACGTTCACAGCTCCATGTTTAGCGATGATTTGACCGACGAACTTCACGGATGGATGGCCGGCGTGCAGCTCACATGGAATATCTTTGACGGCCTCCAAACCCAGGGCCGCGTCCGCGAGGCCAAAGCCCGCCTCGAAGGCGCGGATATCGAGGTGGAAGACGCACAGCGTCGCATCGAACTCGAGGTCCGCGTCGCACACTCCGCATTCATCGAGGCCACAGAAGTGCTCGAATCCTCCGCCAAAGTCGTCGAGCAGGCCGAAGAAGCCCTCCGGCTGGCCACCGCCCGCAGCCAGGCGGGCACCGGCACCCAACTGGACGTCCTCGCCGCACGAACCGCCCTCACACAGGCCCAGAACACCCGCATTCAAGCCCTGAGGGATTATTCAGCCGCACGCGCCCGCCTCGATCGAGCCATGGGAGCAACTATCCCCGCGCCGCCGGAGACATGATTCCCTGCGCCAGAGCGCCCGGCGCCTAAATGCGCTTTTCGTCGGCGTCAATGTAATCAATAAAAGACTGTATCTCCTCGCGGTGGGCCATTCCGGACTCGGCTTTGCGCACCCTGAGACGCTCTTGCATCGCCGCATCATCTTTGGCGGGATAGTTCAGCATCTTTTGCTTGTGCGCGACTTTCACCGACTCCGGCTGCTTTACATTCTTCAGCACCCAGTCGCACACCTGGCCGTCGGTGATGCTGTTTTTGACCACCGCCACGAACTGCTCCGGATTCACGCCCGCTGTCTGCAGCCAGAGCTGGTCAAAACCTTTGCAAAGGTTCGCCTGGTAATCCGGATGGAGCTTGCCGGCATGCTGCAGCCGAATTTTATCGACAAACCGCGGCAGGTGCATCCAGCCACACATTGTTTCTCTTGGACTTCTCGGATATATGATTTCCATTGCGGAACCATACCACCAGCCGCAGCACGTTCAAGAGCCCGCGTCCGACGAGCGCGCTTGCGCCAGCACACGACACAGCACGGCGGCACCCGCGCTGAATGCGGCTGTGATCAATAGAAGTACGCTATCATGCGTTTGGACCCGCAACACCTATGACATCCCCCCGATTTCAGGTTTAACCCTCCTCACTCCACAACTGAATAACTCCCGATTTTCACACCTGGAGAGTCCGCCTGGAAATGGCAAAAAACCCTTCCAAATCCTGCGTGAATAACGTTTGCGTAACTTTTTACAAAAAATTCTTGCAGGCACAATCTGTTGTGGCTAAGGTCCGATCATTCCCCTACTAATGGGGCTCAGTGATTGCCTATAAGAGGCTTTCGTCACGAGGAATTAATCAAAATTTAGCAGGAAAAACGGGTATTCGCTTTCGCCAGGGGTCGGAGCGGGAGCGAGGGCGGAATAGTCGTTATCAAAAGGAACACGATGATAGTTTCAACTCAGGAAGTCGGTACGGCGCCTTCAACACGGGCCCGGAGAACCCCAAAAGCGTCCAAGCTCGCAAAAAGCAGGTCCGCGGCCAGGAAGACGCTTTCGATTGAGCGCGTATTTAGCAGGCCTGGCACGCATCCGTTCGACCAGATCCAGTGGGAAAGCAGGGTCGCCGAAATCACCGACGACAACAAAAAGGTCGTTTTCAGGCAGGATAATGTTGAGGTGCCGAAGTCCTGGTCGCTCCTGGCCACAAAGGTAGTGGTATCCAAGTATTTTTACGGTGAACAGGGAACGCCGGAGCGGGAAACATCGGTTCGGCAGGTGATCCACCGCGTGTGCCGGACTATTGCCGACTGGGGCATCAAAGACGGCTACTTTTCTCCGGCCGATGGTGAGGTTTTTTACAACGAGCTCGTCTGGCTTTGCGTGAATCAGTATGGGGCCTTCAATTCACCCGTGTGGTTCAATGTGGGCCTTTATCATCAGTACAAGATCGGCAACTCCTCCAACCGCGGGAACTGGTACTTTGATCCCAGGACCGGCCACACCGAACGCGGACGCACCCAGTACGACCACCCCCAGTGCAGCGCGTGCTTTATTCAGTCCGTAGAGGACAATATGGAGTCCATTATGCAACTCGCCCAAAGCGAGGCCATGCTGTTCAAGTTCGGATCCGGCACGGGTACGGATCTTACCCCGATCCGCTCCAGCAAAGAAAAGCTCAGCGGCGGGGGCAGGCCGAGCGGTCCCCTCTCGTTTCTGAGGGTTTATGACCAGGTGGCAAACGTCGTGAAGTCCGGCGGGAAAACCCGCCGTGCGGCCAAGATGAACACCCTTCGGGACTGGCACGGAGACATCGAGGAATTCATCGATGCGAAGCAGAAGGAGGAGAAGAAGGCGTGGGCATTGATCGAGCAGGGCTATGATGGCAGCTACAACGGCGATGCCTATGGCAGCGTGATGTACCAGAACGAGAACCTGTCCGTTCGCGTCAGTGATGAATTCATGCAGGCCGCCCTCGATGGCCGCGAATGGTGGACCCGCTCCATCACCACAGGCAAGAAGCTCGAAAAGAAGAACGCCGCAACGCTGCTGAAGAAAATCGCGGAAGGCACCTGGACCTGCGGAGATCCCGGACTGCAATATGACGGT
Source organism: uncultured Verrucomicrobiota bacterium (assembly GCA_964401575.1). Taxonomy (GTDB): domain Bacteria; phylum Verrucomicrobiota; class Verrucomicrobiia; order Limisphaerales; family UBA8199; genus CAYNZC01. The sequence goes on along the minus strand of CAYNZC010000041.1, from coordinate 10,665 downwards.
GCGATTCAGAAATGGCATACGTGCAAAGGCACTCAGCCGATCCACTCCACCAACCCCTGCTCGGAATACGTTTTCCTCAACAACACCGCATGCAACCTCTCCTCGCTCAACCTCATGCGGTTCAAACGCGAGGATGGCACGTTCGACATCGCCCGGTTCCAGGCTGCCGTCCGGATCTACATCACCGCGCAGGAAATCCTGGTGGATAACGCCAGCTACCCCACGCCGGAAATCGCGGAGAATTCGCATATCTTTCGCACACTCGGGCTGGGTTTTGCCAACCTGGGCTCGCTGATCATGAGTTACGGCCTGCCCTATGACTCCGACGAAGCCCGCGCCCTGGCGGGAGCCCTCACCGCTCTCATGACGGGCGAGGCCTACAAGCAATCCGCAGTGATGGCGGGCGCCCTCGGCCCGTTCAAAGGGTATCGCAACGCGGCGTGCTCCGGTGTGCCCAAGCCGCTGAAAAAGGATAACGTCGAGTCCATGCTCAACGTCATGAAACTGCACCGCGAATCGGTGGAGAACATTCAGGCCAGCGATGAGTTTCACTACCTGAAAGAGAAGGCCCGCAAGACCTGGGATGAAGCCCTCGATCTGGGCCGCCGGATGGGCTACCGCAACGCACAGGTAACCGTGCTCGCGCCTACCGGGACAATCTCCTTCCTGATGGATAGTGATACCACGGGCATCGAACCGGATATCGCCCTGGTGAAGTACAAACTGCTCGCGGGCGGCGGCATGCTCAAAATCGTGAACCGCACCGTGCCCGAGGCGCTCGATCGCCTCGGCTACTCACAACAGGAAATCGAGTCTATCTCAAAGCATGTTGAGAAGTTCGACACCATTGAGGATGTCGAGGAGAACGGAAAAATCATCCCGAGCGGGCTCAAGCCCGGGCATCTGCCGGTGTTCGACTGTGCCTTCCGGCCCGCGCAGGGCAAGCGATCCATCGGTTACCTGGCCCATTTGAAGATGATGGCCGCCGCGCAACCGTTCATCAGTGGCGCCATATCGAAAACTGTGAACATGCCGACCGACAGCACCGTCGCCGACATTCGCGACGCCTACGTGCAGGCATGGAAGATGGGCCTCAAGTGCGTGGCCATTTACCGCGACGGATCGAAGCGGTCCCAGCCGCTCAACACCAGTCGCACTACGGACTCGACTCCCGGCGCGGACACCGCCCTGTCTAAACAGGTTGCGGAGCTCACCGCCGAAATCGAATCCTTGCGCACGCAGGTCGGCAAGCCGCTGCGCCGGCGCCTCTCAGACACCCGCACCGCCATCACGCACAAGTTCGATATCGCGGGCCACGAGGGCTACCTGACCGTTGGCCTGTTCGAAAACGGGCAGCCCGGCGAGCTCTTCATCACAATGGCAAAGGAAGGCTCCACCATCGGCGGCCTCATGGACGGCATCGGCACGCTGACCAGCCTGGCACTGCAATACGGCGTGCCGCTCGGAGCGCTCGTCCGCAAATTCGCCCATCAGCGATTCGAGCCCTCAGGCTTCACCAAGAACCCGGAAATCAGGAATGCATCCTCCATCACAGATTACGTTTTCCGCTGGATGGCGGTTAATTTCATCCCGGGTTTCCGCGATGAGAATGCCCTCAACAAGAACCAGCCCGAGCTCGCCATACCCGGCCTGCTCGAGGAAGTCCGCAAGAAGGTGAACCGCCCCGTGCCCGAACTGCCCATCTCCGAAGACACGGACGTTCTCGAATTGGGCAACGGAAACGGAAATGGAAACGGCCACCATACTGCGCCTGGAGCCGTGAAAAGCCTGAACGACGCCGTGGCCCACTTCCAGCAGGACGCCCCGACGTGCCCTAATTGCGGACACGTCGCCGTCCGCAACGGCGCGTGCTACAAATGCTACAACTGCGGCGAGAGCCTTGGTTGTTCGTAGGCCACGCGGCGACACTTTGAACGAAGCACGGGCGGACCTGCGGGTCTGCCCTGTTTATTCCGGCCCGAGGGCCACTGGTGAGCCTGGCGATTTCCACTTTTTGAGCACCCGATGGATTGGCTGTACCCTGCAGGCAAGAGTGCTTGCGGCTTTTTCCCGTTGGCAGGCATGAAAGAGCAACTTGACTCCCGCGCCGACGTTTTATCACTTGAGCGAGGGGGCGGCCTCGGCCGGATCTTCTCCCGCAAGCGGCGCAACATACACATCGCCGTTCCGCAGCTTGTCCACAATCATCTCCACGGTTCGATCCATCGCGCCCAGATTGGTCCTCACGACTTTTAGAGCTCTCGCACCGAGCTCTCGGCGTCGCTGCGGATTTTCCAGCAACTCTGCCACTGCCGTTTCCAGCTCTCTTTCGCTCTGCACCTGCACGGCGCCGCCGGTGCTCAAAAAGGCGCGCACGATTTCCCCAAAGTTCTCCATGTTCGGCCCAAAAACAATCGGCTTGGCCAGGGCCGCCGGCTCGATCGGATTTTGTCCGCCATGCGCCGCCAGGCTCTTTCCCACAAATACGACGGTAGCCTCTTTGTAAAAATGCCGCAGCTCCCCCGTTGTATTGACAATCAGACACTCCGGGCGGTCTGCGGATGGCTGGGTGCTGGCAGTGATATCCTTCCTGTAAACAAACCGCACGCCCAGGGCCTCCAGTTTTCGCGCGACATCCCGGCTTCGCTCAAAATGACGCGGCACCAGAATGAGGAACAGCCCTGGAAAACGGTCGCGCAGTTTCTGGTAAACTCGCGCCAGTATCTCTTCCTCCCCGTCGTGTGTGCTGCCGCCAAGCAGAATCGGAGCATCCGCACTCACTCCCACCCTCCTTAACAGACCCGGAACATCGGGCGCCTGGTGTCCGTCCAGCCGCGCCGCGTCATACTTCATGCTGCCCACGATCCGCACGACATCCGGACGGCACCCGAGCGTCACCAGGCGTTTCGCATCCTCCTCGTTTTGCGCCCCGACCCCGTCGAAACCTGCAAAGACGCGCCTGAACAACACCCCGAACCGTTTATAGCCCAGGTAGGATCGCTCAGACAGCCGCGCGTTCACAAGAAACGTCGGAATGCCCGAAGCCCTGGCGCGCCAGAGAAAGTTGGGCCAGATCTCGGCCTCCACAAGCACGATAGCCCGGGGGCTGATGCTCGTCAGGGCTCTTCTGACCGCCCAACGGGTGTCCACCGGATAATAAATCTTGCTGATGTGGGCCGGGAGCTTCTTCTGCAATTCCCCCATGCCGGTCGTGGTGGTCGTGGAAACAACAAACTTAATGTTCGGCAGCCGCGGCTCCAAAGCCTTGATCAACTGTGTGCAGATATTCACCTCGCCCACGCTCACTGCGTGCAGCCACACGGTATGGCGATTGGTGATCGCCTGCTTGAGCTTGGAATCATACCTCCCGAAGCGCTGCCCAAAGCCGGCCCTCCAGTTTCCCCGCCTGCGCATCCGCATGTAGTAGTACGGCGACGCCAGAATAAAACCCAAAGTAAATAGAATGTTGTAAAAGAATCGCACCATTAGAACCTAAGCGGTCGTGCTTATTATTCTGCTTGATCGTGACACAACTGAAAAGCCTTTTCACCGTGCGGGACGAGACAAAGCGGGGGTTCGGGGAGAGACGCCTGTCCGGCTTCACAGCGGCTTTTCATAAAGGCGGTACCTTTTGTAGATCCTGCCTCCAATCGCCTCGATCACACGACGCATCGCCGCGTTATCCTCGAGAATCCACGAGGCCTCGGACACCGTGAACCCGGCTCCGATCCCGACCTTCAAACCTTCAATCAGCATGACCGACTCCAATCCTCTGCCCCGGTAGGCTTCCTTCACCCCGAGTGTGAGCACGCGTGCGCCGGGCGGCCGCTTCCACCCAAGCAGGTATGGAATGAAGCCTGCAAGTCGCGGCGTCAGCAAACGACCGCGCAGCGGCTTGAGAGGCACGTTGAAGTCCGGCAGGGCGAGCAAGAACCCCACCGGTTCCGGATCCTCCACCAGCCAGACGAGGCCCTCCATCAGCAGAGGCTTCAGTCGCTCCGCCATGAAGTTGATTTCCTCATCGGTCATCGGCACAAAACCCCAATTGTCCTCCCAGGCCTCGTTGTAAATCTGCTTCACCTTGCTCAAATCCGCCTCCAGCGTTTTCTTCCGCACCGGTCGAAACCTGAGACGCGGATTGCGCCGCTTCACCTTTTCGCCGATGCGGCCCAGGCGCTCGATGGCGATGGTCGAAAGGTCGAAATGATACGCCAGCAGGTCCTTGGTCTTTTGAAAGCCGCACGTCTCGATCAAGCGCGGATAGTAAGGCGGGTTGTAAGGCATCATGAACGCGGGCATCAGGTCAAACCCTTCAACCAGCAAGCCGCATTCGTCGTTCGTGGTGGGATTCATCGGCCCGAGTATTTTCTTTGCGCCTCTGGACCTGGCCCACTCACAAGCCGCATTCACGAGAGTCTGCGCGACCTCCGGATCGTCCACACACTCGAAGAAGCCGAAGAAGGCCGCCGGCCCGAACGTTTCGCAATAGGTTCGATCCAGGATCGCGCAAATTCGCCCCACATCCATGCCTCCGGCTTGCGCCATCCACAGTTGCATCTCGGCATGCTTGAACAGTGGGTTGCGATCAGTGAAGACATGCTTGAGGTCGAAAATCAGCGGGGCCACCCACGGAGAGGTGTCCTCATAAATGCCGTAGCTGAACTCCAGAAACCGTCTTAAGTCGGCTGGTTTCCTGCCCGTAGGTTCTACAACACAGTTTACCACTCTGGCACTGCTGTCCATCATTGCCGCACAGTCAATCACTCCGATGCCGGCAGTGTCAACCGCACTAAGGAAATTCCTTGGGTGAACTAGGAACACACTAGTAGATGAATACCCCATATTCCTACAAGATTTTTTCATGGATTTTGTTGCTTTTGGAGAACTGCACAGCCCGGCCGGGCTATTGTCGGGCCGCCTTGCAGTTCTGATCGTTCTCGTGGCGGCAATCGTCGCTTGTTTCACTGCACCTGTCGTCGCGGCCGACGCTCTCCCTCCGGCAAAAGTCACCGTCGCCTGGGAACCCAGCCCGAGCAGCGAAGTCGTGGGCTACAACCTTTACTTCGGCACCGCCCCGCGCGCCTACAACCAGGTCCTCAGCACCGGGCCCTACACGAACTGCGTCGTCACCAACCTCATTCGAGGGACCACATATTACTTTGCGGCCACAGCGCTCGACCGGTACGGACTGGAGAGTGATTTTTCGGAAGAGTTGATCTATGTGCCACCCCTGCTGGCGGTGATGTCTCTCGCAAGGACTCCTGCCGGGGCGGCATCGATTTCGGCCACGGGCGTGCAGGGCTATACCTACCAGGTGCAGGCGAGTGAAAACCTCAAAAGCTGGACAGGCATAGGAACCGTCACTGCCAACTCCCTTGGGGAGATAAAGTTTACCGACTCCGCAGCGATGCAATTCAAGAGCCGGTTTTACCGCCTGCGGCAGATCGCCCCGTAACTGTGACGTTCAGGCCACCTGCTTCTCCTGGCTGTGAAGCGCCCGCTCGTAGCACTCGAGAGCCTCGGCAAATCGCTCCATGCGGTTGAGAAGTCCTCCCTTGTGCAGGTAGGCGATCGTGACGGAACTGTCGATCTCGATCGCCCGATCAAATGACGCGATCGCCTCCTCCATCTTCCCCAACTTCTCCAGTGCCGATCCTTTTCGAACATGAATCTCCGGGTTCAGCGGAGCCATCTCGGCTGCTTCCTCAAAAAGTTCCAGGGCTTTGGAAGCATCCCCTTCCTCCATCAGCGTCTGTCCGCGCGAAAGAAGGTCTCCCACACTCCCGGGTTCGGGCGCCTGCACCGGGCCATGCCCGTTGTGCCGGTCCCCACGCCCATTGGATGCCCCAAACTCCTGCAAAGGCAAACGGGCACGTTCCTCGAGACTGAGGATGCGCCTCTCGAGTTGATCCAGGGCCGCGGCCAGGCGCCCATTCACGTCCTGGACCTGCGGCGTAGCCGCCAAGGATCCAGCCCCCAGGGCCTTCACATCGGACAAAGGTCCCAGGGTTTGCCGGGACGGGATGGCCCCGGAGAGCTCCGCAAGCCTTCCAATCGTCCGCCACTGAAGAAACGCCATGAAAACCATCGCGCCAATTCCCAGCACTGCAAAAGCACCCGCGATAAACAGCATCGTGCGACTTGAGCTTTGGATGGTCTGCAACTCTGCATCGCGATGTTTGCCGATGGATTCCTCGATGGACTTGAGCCGCAGCGCCAGCGCAGCCGAACTCTCCTCGAGCGCCCGTGCATTGCCGGATGCAATTGCGGCAAGATCCTCCGCACTTTTCGCAGCAGCCTCTCCGGCCTCTTTCCGGACGGCCTCGAGAGCCAGTTGATTGGCGTGGAGTTGCTCCTGAAGCTGCAAAAACGCCCGAAGGGCCTCATTCGCATTCGTCTCGGACACGCGATCCGGCACAGCGGCCCCGAACATGGATACTGACGCCAGGACACAGGAGAAAAGGCACAAAAAAGATTTCATGGAAAGACATGGAAGGCCATTCCCTCAGTGATCAAGGAATGATGTTTTGTTACACGCAGCACTGTGCTCGAAGCATGGTAATCCGTGTCGGGCTTGTCAAGTTTGCTGCCGCCTGTTTCTGCCATCCCATGTCCGGCCTGATCGTGGACCGTTTCGCCGTTTCTCCGGACGCGTTTCTCTCGAATCTTGTCCTCAGGGCTGCGTTCAGCCATGCTGCCTCGATGGCTGTGGAGATGGACCCTGATGCCACCCTGATGCTCAGAACAAGGCAGGGTGACATGGATGCTTTCGCCAGCCTTGTGGATAAATACAAGGGCCCGGTGATCAACCTCGCTGCGCGCATGTTACAGGACCCTGTTGAGGCCGAAGACATGGCTCAGGCCGTATTCGTCCAGGTTTATAAATCCGCCGATCGCTACAAGCCATCCTCGAAATTCTCCACGTGGCTCTTCACCATTGCGCGGAACCTGTGCCTGAACGAAATCAGACGCCGCGGACGACATCGAGCGCAGTCTCTGGATGCGCTCTCCAGCCCGTCGGATGAAAATCCTTCAGGCATCCAGCTCGCGGATGCGACTGCGGCCCCTCCCCCGGACAGCTTGCTCGAGGGCGAACTGAGCGCCAAGATCGAACAGGCGCTTCAGGAGCTCCCTGAAAACCAGCGCACCGCCATCCTGCTCTGCAGGCGCGATGACCAGAGCTACGACGACATCGCCGAGATCCTTGGGGTCTCCGTCTCGGCCGTTAAGTCCCTCATCCACAGAGGCCGCGAGACATTGAAGGCCCGACTGAAACCTTACCTGAAAACAGGCGATTGGAGTTGAATGAGGCGCAACTTTGCTGATGAACCGGTTTATATACAGATGGGCGAGCAAATGAAGGACAACAGAGAAATAAATGACCTCCGCGAGCACCTTTGGCGGCAGGAACTCACCCCGTTGGAGCGCAGGAAGTTACGCGAAACCTCGGATCTAGAGACCCAAAAGGATCTCGCTCTCGAAAACGCGCTAACCTCCGCCTTGCGCCGTTTGCCCGATGCTTCAGCACCTTCCAACTTCACGCAGCGAGTGCTCAATGGCATTCATCTCCAGCGGGAGGCGACGCTTCGGCAGGCTCAATGGCGCATCTTGTTCCGGCGATGGCTGCCCCGCCTTGCGGCGGGCTGTGCGATGGCAGCGGCCTTGTTGGTCTGGAACCACAAGGCACAGACAGATCGCGCCGCAGAAATGGCGCGCAGCCTGGCTATTCTCACTGCCCCCGCGCTCACGCCAGAGGTTCTCCGCGACTTTGACGCCATTCAAGTGATGAGCCGCACCCCGGTTGCTGACGAAGATCTTCTGGCATTGATGCAATGAGATTAAAGCGGTTTGTTCTGCAGGTGTGTTTGTCCGGGGGGTTGCTGCTCCAGGTCCGGGCGGCTGAACCCCAGACCCGTCCCCCTGTCCCGCCCCCGCGCACGCCGTCGGTGTTCCCGCTCTCCTGGCCCCTGCCCTCCAGATCTCCCGTGGAAGCTTTTCGCGAGCTGCTGACCATGCCCCGCGCCGAACGCGCGCAGTTCCTCGCTTCGAAAACGCCCGAGGCGCGCAAGAGCATCATGGCCAAGCTGCGCGAATACGAGTCACTCAGCCCCGACAAACGAGAGTTGCGATTGCAGGTCACCGAACTGCGATGGTTTCTGCTCCCGCTCATGCGCTTGCCCTCCACCAACCGCGCGGATCAGGTCGCGAAGATTTCCGAGCCGCAGCGCTCGCTCCTCCTGACACGGCTTGCTGAATGGGATGCCCTGCCTGCCGAAGTGCGCCAGGATCTTCTGGAAAACCAGGCCACACTCCAATACTTCACGGAAATCGATGCGGGAACGGCTCAGCCAATCTCAGACGCCCGCCGCAAAAAGCTCGAGGAAGGCATCGCGCATTGGCAGGCACTCCCGGAAAACCGGCGCCGCGAAACGGTCCTGCTCTTCAATAAATTCTTCGACCTAAATCCCGATGAACGAAAGCGCGCACTTGATACCGTCAGCGAGGCGGAACGGCGTCAGATCGAAAAGACACTCGCGAAGTTTGGCAGCCTGCCGGAACAACAGCGGGAGCAGTGCATCCGCTCTTTCCAGAAATTCGCCAGCCTGCCGCTGAATGAGCGCGAAGCTTTCCTTAAAAACGCCGAGCGTTGGAAGCTGCTCTCCCCCGAGGAACGCCAGTCATGGCGCGAATTGGTCAGCACCTTGTCTTCCCAACCGCCCCTTCCCTCCGGCGCCTCTCGCCCCAGCCCGGCCGAAATTCGCGAGAGAATGCGCGCCAAGTTTAAGATGCCCCCGCTGCCCCATTCCCTGACCAACCGCTCAGCCGCTCCTCAATTGTCCCTGTCCCGACAAGAGGTACAACGCATCACCAACGCGCCGACCAACAAGCCCGCAACCAGCGAAATACCCGCAAAGCAATAGGGATACTCGTGCAACAGTTTGTCCGCCGCCACCGCGGTGGCCTTGGTCTGCCTCTTGACCTTCCGGCATCCCTCCTTCAATCGTTCAAGGCGTTGCGCAATCTCCTGTTTCTTTGCGGGATCAGAGTTCGCGCCCGCTGCCTGGGCAAATTCGTCCGCGCCTTGCACAACAAGCATCATGTTGTCCACCAATTCGTCCAACGATGCTTCCTTCGAAATCAGATCTTTATAATACAGTTCCATACTTCGGCCAATCCAGAGGCTTATCAACCTCTAACCAGAACACTCATCAAATGCAACCCCTGAAACACCCCAAATGCGGTAAATCAGCCAAACGGCCCGCCGCGCGCAACACATTATAACCGCCTTCTGGAGTGTTCTCCACTCGCCCAACCTCATGCATTTCACTCCAGCACGGCCCTGAAGAACATCCTGTCTCCGTTCGCTGAAACGGAGACTCTCTCAGCAGAGGACGACATGATGTTCGTTCTTGCCGGTGTCCAGGTCTCGAAATCGGTGGATTCCTCGATGGTTACTTTCCACCCGGCCTTTCCCAAAAGATCAAAGGCAAACGCGTTCCCTGCCATATCGGGGTTCGCCAGAACCGGGGGCGAGACAACCATCTCTTGCGCATAGTACCAACGCTGCAAACCGCCACGGGCCGTTCGGGCCAGCACGTGATACTCGCCCGGCGCAATCCCCTCAGGCGGGCTTATCTCCGCCATACACAAACCCACGCTCGCCGTTCCTGTCCCGGGCAGTGCAACGGATCCTGCCACAAGTTCATTCGTATTCCAGGGATTCAGGTCCGGATCCAGACGCAAACTCAGTTCGGCAACGTCGGCTGCGGTCAATCCATGCTGATAACGCGCCTCCGCTTGCAGAGCGCCCTCGCTGAGCACCCTGCCGCGCAGCATCAACTGGATGACGTTCGGCCAGGCACCGTTGTTCACGGCCAGAGCCGTTCTGTTCGCGCTCAGACCCGCCCCGAAATCCCACACCTGGTTGATCCCATCGGCCACCTTGCCGGGCGAGCCCGCAGGATCGTTTGTCAAAAACCGGTCCCCTCCCCCAATAAGCGAGTAACGGAAACCCGCGTTCACACCCCGCGCCTCCATCGCCGTCCACCAATTCGTCCGCTCCGCCTCGGAAATTGTCACCCCATCAACCGTCAGCGGCGTTCGGAAATCCAGAGTCCCGTGATACCACAGGTGGACGTCACTGTGCTCAGCGCCCGCCTCGTAGCCACCCGCAGTCAAGCCCGCCAGAATCCGCTCGTAGGCCCCATCCAACGTAACCCCGTCGGGAAAACTATATGTCTGCCGAAAATTCTCCGTGAAGAAAACATTCGCATAGTTTCGGAGCGTTGGATCGGAATTCGCAAGCGTGCTGGGATAAGGATCCAACAGGGTGAGGTGATCGACCCATATCCCCTCCGCGCCAAGCAACCGCGCCACCTCAGCCATCATTGAGGCCCCGCGACTGTGCCCTACAAGATGCAACGGAAGCTCCACAAGCGCCCGCCCCCCGAGCTCCGGGATCAGCGTCGTCGAGCGCAGCGCGCTGGCCACAGGCACCGCTATCTGCGCGGTTGAAGGCTGGAAAAGGCCGGCGATGGTGGACCAATCAACCGCAACAATGATCTCTCCGGATGGGTTCATGGGTTGATTCACCTTCTCGGAGGAGGCCGTCACAACGTAGGAGCCGCTGGGACGAGTCACAGACACCCTGTAAATGCTGGCGTT
>CAYNZC010000040.1:22699-33108 GCA_964401575.1 uncultured Verrucomicrobiota bacterium | reverse complement strand
CTAGCCGCCCACCGTTTATTGTCATTTCCGCGACAAAATATGGCCAGATATACGCTGCGCCAAAAACAAAATATACTGACATGACCAATAAGCCCGAACCAGACACACCCGAGAATCACAAACCCCGATCTTTCACAAAACTATGGCTCTGCCTGGCGGCGGTGATCGTTCTTTCCTTCGCCGTGCTGGGCTATTTTGGACTGGAGATTTATCGCCAGGCGCCGCCAGTGCCCGAAAAGGTGGTCACTGCCGGCGGAACACTTTTGTTCACCGGGCAGGACATCAAAGATGGTCAGAACGTCTGGCAATCCATGGGCGGCCAGGAGGTCGGGAGCATTTGGGGGCACGGGGCATATATCGCTCCGGACTGGTCCGCGGATTGGCTGCACCGGGAATGCGTCTGGCTCCTGGACCGTTGGGCGAAAGAGCGGGGGCTTGAGAGCTTCGAGACTGCGGGCGTCGAGGCCCAGGCCTCGTTGAAGCAGCGGCTCAAGGCCGAGATGCGGTCCAACACTTACAACCCCGAGACGCGGACCCTGGTTCTTTCGTCCGATCGCGCGGCGGCGATCGAGGCTGTTGGGGCGCACTACGCAGGGCTGTTCGGCTCGGCGCCGGAGCTTAAGGGGCTCCGCAACGCGTATGCCATTCCGGCCAACAGCATCAAGACACCGGAACGGCAGCGGCTGATGAACGCGTTCTTCTTCTGGGCGGCATGGTCGTGCGCGGCGGAGCGTCCGGGCGCAAGCATCAGTTACACGCAAAACTGGCCGCCGGAGCCGCTGATTGACAATCGTCCCACCAGCTCGATCGTCCTGTGGTCCATCCTGAGCGTTGTGGCCCTGCTGGCCGGTGTCGGAGCGCTGGTATGGTACTACGCCTGGCAACGCCACAAGGAGGGCGACAATGCCCCGCAGCCTCCGGCGGATGATCCGCTGCTGCACCTGCGGCCAACGCCCTCGATGAAAGCGACTCTGAAGTATTTCTGGGTGGTGGCGTTGCTGATCGTGGTGCAGATCGGCATGGGCGGCATTACGGCCCATTACGGCGTCGAGGGCGACGGTTTTTACGGTGTGCCGCTGGATCAGTGGCTGCCGGCCTCGCTGGCGCGGACGTGGCATACCCAGTTGGGCATCTTCTGGATTGCGACTGCGTGGCTGGCCACCGGGCTGTTCATTGCTCCCGCGGTCTCGAACCACGAACCGAAGTTTCAAAGGGCGGGTGTGAACTTTCTCTTTGTCTGTCTGCTGGTGATTGTTGGCGGCTCGATGGCGGGCGAATGGATGGGCGTGCAGCAGAAGCTCGGCTACGTCAGCAATTTCTGGTTCGGACACCAGGGATATGAGTATGTGGACCTGGGGCGTTTCTGGCAGATATTCCTGTTTATTGGACTTTTTGTGTGGCTCTTTCTCATGGGCAGGGCGTTGTGGCCCGCGCTTCGCCAACCGTCGGGGAACCGGCATTTGCTGAGCTTGTTTCTCGTGGCCTCGGCGGCGATTGGTTTGTTTTACGGAGCGGGCCTGATGTGGGGCAGACAAACGCACCTGGCAATGGCGGAGTATTGGCGGTGGTGGGTGGTGCATCTGTGGGTGGAAGGCTTCTTCGAGGTATTCGCCACCGTGGTGATCGCGTTCCTCTTCACCCGGATGGGCCTGGTGCGTGTGGCCTCGGCAACGGCCGCGGTGCTGTTTTCCACGGTGATATTCCTGCTGGGAGGCATTCTCGGCACCATGCACCACCTGTACTTCAGCGGCACGCCCACGGCCGTGCTCGCGCTCGGGGCAACCTTCAGCGCTCTCGAAATCGTTCCCCTGGTGCTCATTGGTTTCGAGGCTTACGAGAATCTCACGCACATCCGGGCCCGCAACTGGGTGACCGCATATCGGTGGCCAATTCTGTTCTTTGTCGCGGTCGCGTTTTGGAATCTCGTGGGCGCCGGGCTGTTCGGTTTCCTGATCAACCCGCCAATTGCCCTCTACTACATGCAAGGGCTCAACACCACCCCGGTGCATGGCCACACGGCTCTCTTTGGCGTCTATGGCATGCTCGGCATCGGGCTCATGCTCTTTTGCCTGCGCGCCATGGACCGGCAGGCCGCCTGGAAAACCAAACTCCTGGCCTTCAGCTTCTGGTCCATCAATGCCGGGCTGGTGCTGATGGTTGTCCTGAGCCTTCTGCCCATCGGGTTGTTGCAGACCATGGCCAGCATCGAGCACGGCATGTGGTTCGCGCGGTCGGCGGATTTCCTCCAGACCTCCCTGATGGCGAACCTTCGCTGGCTGCGGGTCATCGGAGACGTAATCTTCGCGCTGGGCGCCCTGGGCCTGGTCTGGTTCATCGCCGGCTTGAAGACCGGCTGGTCGCTCACCAATAGCCCCGAAACCATCGAGAGAAAAACGAACGCGCCGGTTTCGTCCCTCGGCGAACCGGTTAAGTAAGCAGCAGTCAGTCGCAGAAACTGCCCGGACGCCATCGCGTGCCGGGCGGTTTCATTTTTCCGGGCGGCGGCGGCAGTGCCGTCCGGCGCGCCATCGTTGCGTGGGGGACTCCGTGTGATTCCACGGTTTCCCTGCAGACGAGCGTGTGCTTAAATGCAACCGTGAACCGCAGACGTTTTTTACAGGGACTCAGCGCCGGCCTGCTTTCGGCATCGTGCCTTCCGGGATGCGCGCATCGTCCCCGCCCGGAAGCCGGGACGGGAATCAAACCGATCCGCGGCAGTTGGATCAGCATCTGGTGGGATGATGACCGGCATTATTACTGGAACGAAGCGTGCCTGAAATGGACCGCAACGCAGTGGGAACTGGCGGTCAGGGACATGGCCGAACTCGGCTTCAAGTACATCGTCCTGCTGGCCGTGGCCAAGAGCGGAAAGGCCTTTTACGACACCGCGCTTCTCCCGAAGCTCGAGATGGCTTGCGAAGATCCCATCGGGGCGCTGCTCCGAGGCGCGGATCGGCACCGGATGAAGGTCTTCATGAGCAGCGACTGGTATGCGGAGTGGGACGAGCGGGCGCTGCTGGACCCCGAGCGGGTGAAGAAGCGTTTCCAGATGATGGAGGAACTGGCAAGCCGCTACGCCCGCCACCGGAGTTTCTATGGCTGGTACTGGCCGAACGAAGCCTGTCTGACTCCATACTACACGGAGAACTTCATCCGGCATGTGAACGAATGCGGCGCGGAAGCCCGCCGGCTCATGCCCAAAGCCAGGACGCTGATTGCCCCTTATGGCACGAACAAAGCCGTGTGCGACGCAACTTATATGCGGCAGCTTGAGCGGGTGAATGTGGACATCATTGCGTACCAGGATGAAGTGGGCTGCTTCCGGATGACCCCGGCGCAAAGCGCCGTGGCTTACAGGACGCTGCGCGAGGCGCACAACAACGTGCCCCAGCGCGCCTTGTGGGCGGATGTGGAGGTATTTGACTGGGAAGGCCCGCCCAACCGGCAAACCAGCCGTCTGATCCCGGCACGATTCGACCGCCTCCACGCGCAACTCGAGGCTGTTTCCCCGTTTGTGGACGAGGTTTTGATTTACCAATACCAGGGCTTGATGAACAAGCCCGGCAGCGAGGCCTTTGCCGGCCACTCCGAATCGGCAACGCTTTACGCCAATTACGTTCAGTGGTTGCGCCGGCGTGGGTGAGCCAGTCGGCTGTCGCGCGCCGGATTGGTGGGACACAGAAGCTGGCCATGCAAGTTTTGAAGACGGCGGGTCTTGTTCCGGAAGCCGAAGAACGGTGAGCAGCGGTCGGGACACATGAACCACACAGATCAGAAATCAACAACCGGAACTCCGGGGCATCCCGGTGTCTTTGCCACGACACATTGGTCTGTCGTGCTGGCGGCGGGGCACGGTGAAGGGACAGCGGCGGCTTTCGCACTGGAAGCGCTCTGCGAAAGCTACTGGCATCCGCTTTATGTGTATTTGCGCAAGCGCGGCTATTCGCCGGGAGACGCGCAGGATTTGACCCAGGGTTTTTTCGCCCGTCTGCTTGAGGGCGGCTGGGTTGCCAAAGCCGACGCGGCAAAGGGGCGTTTTCGCACCTTCCTGCTGACGGCGCTCAACCGGTTCGTGGCGAATGAATGGGATCGCAGCAGGGCGCAAAAGCGCGGGGGCGGCCAGGCAAATTGCCCGTTTGACACCGAGGCTGCGGAGCGGGCCTGCGCCGCTGCCAACCCGGGCGCCTCGCCGGATGCCGTGTATGACCGGCAATGGGCGCTGACACTTCTGGAGCGGGTGCTCGCGCGTGTGGAAAGCGAGCAGGAGAACGCAGGCAGGAAGGAGGATTTTGCCATTCTAAGCCCGCATCTTGCCTCGGAGCGGGGATCCATCCCGTACGCTGAAATCGGGTCAAGGCTCGGGATGAGCGAGGCGGCGGCGCGGCAGGCGGTGCACCGGTTGCGCAAGCGCTTCCGGCAAGCCTTCCGGGAGGAGATCGCCAGAACGGTGGATAAAGAGGGCGAAATCGAGGAGGAAATCCGGCATCTGCTCGCAGCGCTTTCGTCCTGAAGTGTCACAAGCTTGCGTGCGTTCTTAAGAAGCAGGTGAATGAGCGATTTTAATACAAAGTGTTCACGATGCGGCGCGACGGTTTCCCCGGATGCGCTTCAGGGAATCTGCCCGGCCTGTCTGCTCGCCTTGAACCTGTCCGCTCCCACCGAGGAGCTCGGGCCGGAAGGAACACGCGTGTCCCAATCGCCCCCGCCAAACGGGCCATCCATCGAGGAATTAAAAAACCTTTTCCCGCAGCTTGAGATCATCGGTTCGCTGGGCCGGGGCGGGATGGGCGCCGTTTACAAGGCCAGACAGCCCGGGCTGGACAGGTTCGTCGCGCTCAAAATCCTGCTGCGGCGCGAGTCCGGAGCCGGCGCGGACACCGCATTTGCCGGGCGTTTCTCGCGCGAGGCCCGTGCGCTGGCCCGCCTGGCACACCCGGATATCGTCGCCGTTTATGATTACGGCGAGGCCGGCGGGTATCCGTATTTCATTATGGAGTTCGTGGATGGGCTCACGCTGAGGGAGGTGCTCAGGAGGGGCAAACTCGATCCCGAACAGGCCCTGGCAATTGTGCCGAAAATCTGTGACGCTCTCCAATTCGCCCATCAGCAAGGCGTTGTCCATCGGGATATCAAACCCGAGAACATCCTGATGGATCAGCAAGGCCATGTTAAAATTGCCGATTTCGGCATCGCGAAAATCGTTGATCCCGCGCCTGGCCAACCCGTCCTTACCGGCGGAAAGGACGTGATCGGGACTCCTCATTACATGGCGCCCGAACAGGTGGAGCAACCCGGAAAGGTGGACCATAGGGCAGACATCTTTTCCCTCGGGGTTGTCTTTTATGAAATGCTCACGGGCGAGCTCCCCCTCGGCAAGTTTTGTCCGCCATCGAGCAAGGTCACTGTGGATGTCCGCCTCGACGAAATCGTCCTGCGCGCCCTCGAGAAGGAACCTGAACGCAGATACCAGAATATCAGCCAGGTAAAGACAGACGTGGAGCACGTTTCAACAACGTCGGCCAAAGGCAGCGACCTGGCAGGCGCAGTCCAGGCAGCCCAAACCGGCCGGGGGCGGACCCCCAGCGCCAAAGCCGTTGGCGGAAATGTTGCCGGCCCGGCCCTCCCGGCTTCCCTGGCGCTCCTCGGCATCCTGATGGTTGCCCTGGGTCTCTATGCATTTTTCGAAACTGTTATTCGGCAGCAGCCGGGTCTGGCGATCTTTCCGAATGTTTTCTGCCTTTGGACAGGGATCGGCTTGCTGTTCCTGAAGCGCTGGGCACGAATTCTCGCCCTTGCCTGGGTCGCGGTCTCTTACCTCCTGTTCGCCGTGCTCACACTGATGATGGTGATGGGGCTGTTTTCCGGTTGGGGACCGGACCTGAGAATTGATTTGATGGGCCGCGCCGCGGCAAATCCACGGCAGCTTGTTGTCGCCGTGATCGTGTTCGCCGCCGCCGCCCTGATGGTTCCCTGGACTCATTGGCTCCTGACGCGTGATCCTATGAAGCGCCTGTTCGGCATTGATGGCGCTTCCGCATCCACACGAGGCCAAAAACTCGGCTTTGCTGCCGCGATCGCAACCATTGTTGCGGCACTGCTGGTCTATATGGCTATGCCAAAACAGTTGGGCTCCATGCTTTCCGGCACGGTCACCAGCGCCGCCACAGGAAAACCCGTTCAGGCTGAGATCACAGTCATCGGATCGAAGTCCCGAAAGTGGCGCACCGCCACGGATCGCCAAGGCTCCTACACCATCCAGGTGCCTCCAAACGCCGGGTTCTTATATCGGGAGGACAACGTAGATCATAGCATTGAAGTTTTAATGCGCGTAAACGCGGCCGGGTTTGAGACAGGGCACATGGATTTCGGAAAAACCCGTTCACTCGGCTTCTACAGGAGGACCGCGGATTTCCAGTTGCAACCCCTCGCCGCAGGCGCTGCGAGTTCTCAGGCTCCCGCGCAAGCCGTGAAGCTCGACGACGTCGTCGTGAAGGCCGTTAATCCCTTTTTGTTTCACATCCGCCGTGTGCTGCTGGATTCGGAGACGAACGCGAGCACCGTTTGGCTGGAAACAAGGACACCCGGAGAGCCACGACTTCCCGTGGACAAGGCGATACTCCTGAGCGCCCTGGATCTGGAAGCCGCAAGCCTGACCGACGAGCTTTTCTCATCGGCTGGTCCCGCAAAAATGCAGAACGCGGGCATCGAAATCAAAATGACTACAGCCGCAACTTCGCGCTTTTCGGAACTGACGAAAACAAACATCCATCGGCGACTCGCGATCATCATTGAGAACAAGATCCTTTCCGCTCCAGTGGTTGCGAGTCAGATTCCGAGCGGGTTGGGACAAATCAGCGGAAATTTCTCTTTTCCGGAACTGCTGGCTTTGTGCGCCAGGTTGAACCGCCTCGCCCGGGCCGCCGAGCACAAGATCCTGCTCCCAAACCCTAAAAGGGAATCGGGAGTCATTGACCTGGATTCGGGTCGCTGGATCGCTTGGCCCGCCCAGATGCCGGACTGGAATGAGGACGCCATTGATCGTTGGTTGAAGAATGTTGGCGCAGATTGCGTCAGCCCGCCTGACGTCGCGGATGGAGCCGGCCTGGGAGTGTTGCGGATGAGGATGGCCCACCTGCCACCGGACGCATGGATCAACACACCGGCTCGCAACGAAGTGGTCGCGGCGCTCAGCGCGACAAACATCGCCGCCGCATCCCGTCCCGCTGTCCGTCTTCAGATCGGCCCCAAACCGGCTGTTTACGCCTTCTGCACAGCCGCAGGTTCGGCAGGCGTCATGCAGCCCGTTGCAGAGGGGGGCCACATCGTGCTTCGCTACAAAATCTTTCAGCCGGACGGGCTCCCCGTTTTGAGCCCGAATCAGACCCGCCCCGCACCACCGGCAAATCCGGAAGACGCGCAAGCCGTGATCCACAAAACCCCTCGGGAATTGACACTGAACGACGACGGCACGGGCCGCGACTTCTTCCTCGATTTCGAAACAGGCAGGACCTTTACGCCGCCAAAGGGGCTGGACTTTAACTCGCCGGCGTCACTGCAATGGGTGCGCACGAATGGCATTGATGCTGTGGGCGAGACGAGCACAAGCGTCCGGGGCCTTGTTGGAGTGGAAATGACCGCCATGCCCGTTCCCGCGCAACGATGGGCGGGCATCGAGGCAAAAGATCTCCTGGATAATGCGGTTCTGAACCACAGCGCCGCGGGATCACACACCATCCTCAGCGCCAAAGGCAAGCTTCCAGAGACTTACATCTTCAAAACACGCGAAGGCGCCCGGGGCATTCTGCAGATCACCGGTTTTCGCCAGGAGCCGCGCGGGGTTCAAATTCGCTACCGTCTCGTGGAAACACCATCCCGGAATTAGCGGCGCCTGGCGTTGCGCGCGTCCGCAGCCCCCGAATACTCTTGGCATCGCCCCCGGCATCCACTACCAAGAGCGGCAAATGCGTCGGTCAAATCCGGCTCCTGTCCTTTGCCTGGGTCTCGGGCTCTGCTGCCTGAGCGCGCCGGCGCAGATTGATCCTGTGCCGCGGGACCTGCTTCAGATCGGCTACAACGCCGCTCTGCAAGGGCATCAACCCCTGTCGGCTTACGCCTTCTTCTATCATAACCAACCCGCGTTTCCCTGGACCAATACCACCCTCCGGCTGGCAGTGGCGCCCACCTATTTGGACTCCGAGTTGGGCTTCAAAGGCGCGCTCAGCGAGAACACGGACCTGGGCATCGGCGTCGCCGGTGGCGGGTTTGCCGACAGCTATGCCGAGATCCGGCAAGGCAAATACCGGCCCCGGGAGAGCTTCATCGGGCATGGAGGCCAGGCCTCAGCGGGCGTGTATCACCTCTTCAATCCCGGACAAATGATCCCCCTGAATGGGATCGTCCGCGCCACAGGGCGCTTTTCCGCGTACACCGACGACGACACAGCCGAGGATTTTTCGCTGCCGGATGATCGCGGCACGTTCAGCATTCGAACGGGCCTGCGCTGGGGCGGGCGCGAACCCACCCTTTACCCCAAGCTCGCGATGGCGCTCTCCGTCTGGTACGACGGCCAGTTCCGCGCCGGCACGGGCGATTACGGCTTTGGCGACCGCGAGGTCGAGGAATTCTGCCACCAGTTCTGGGGCGAGGGTTCGATCGTTTACACGCTGCCGGAGTCCATGCAGAGCTTCGAGATCACCCTGCTCCTGGGAACCAGCGTGAATGCCGACCGGTTCAGTTCCTACAGGCTCGGCGCGCTGCTGCCCTTGTCATCCGAGTTCCCGCTGTCCCTGCCGGGATATTACTACCAGGAAATCAGCGCGCGAGACTTTCTCCTGCTCGGAGGCAATTACCTGCTGCCCCTCGACCCCAAGAAGCGGTGGAGCCTCGCCTTCACAGCCGCCACCGCTGGTGTGAGATACGTGGATGGACTCGAGCAGCCGGGCAATTGGCATTCAGGCGTGGGCGCCGGCATCCTTTTTCGGACGCGCACCTGGCGGATCATGGGCGGCTATGCCTACGGTGTGGATGCCATCCGGTCGGGCGAGCGCGGCGCGCACAGCATTGGGTTGCTTATGCAAATGGACTGGGGCGAAGCCAAACAGGCCCTGTTCAGTCCTGCCAGTCCGGGCCTGTGGCGCGGCGTCCAGCGCGTCTTCGGGATGTTCGGAATGTGAGCCTGCGCCCCAGCCGCCGCCAGCGGACGTCACCGGGGCCGCGTAGCGGGGATCTGGTAGCCATTGTACCAGTAATAGTTCCAGAGTTTCTCCAGCTTCACGGTCTCAACGTGGCCGTCGTAAAGCGCAAGATTGATTCCGCCGGGAAGGACCGAGCCGGCAGGAACACTTCTGGGAGCCGAGGCGGGGCTCACCCCGCTGTGGCGAGAGATGGTAATGCGTCCGATGGCGCCCACGCCGGACGATTGCTCGCCGTTGAAGAGATCGCGAGACGGGGTATCTGTGGGGCGCGGCCAGACATCCACCCAGATGGAATCGGCAAAAACAGGTGTCTGTGAGGGTTTCTGCACAGAGCCATCCCGCCCGAAGTGCCGGGACAGGTCCTGCCCTGTGTTGTAGTAAGCGTCGTCCGAGTAAAACCAGCCGTTGAAGGCGAAGCTCCCGCCCAGATCCCCTCTCCAGGACCAGCATTCCGCGGCGGTTCCCCAGCGCGAGGCGGTTGGTTTAGGAGGTTTTTCCGGGGCCAGGGGGCACAGGCGGATCGCATGCACCTGCGCCTGGTAGGTGATCAATGTTCCCATCCAAAGCGTTTTATCGGCGCCCGGGTAGTATGGAAGATTTCTGCCGTTATCGTTGACATACATGATGTCTGCCAGCATCAACTGCTTGAGATTGCTGACGCACTTGATCTGCTGCGCCCGCATCTTGGCGTTGGACAACGCCGGCAGAAGCATCGAGGCGAGAATGGCGATGATGGCGATAACCACGAGCAACTCGATGAGGGTGAAACCGCGGAGCCGGCAGGTCTTCATATAATCGAATTCTTTCCGGGAAAAGCCCGATTCTTTGTCATCACCGGCCGCGCCGCAGTGGAGAGCACCTCCAGACCAGGCCGAGGCTCGTACCCGGTTGCGCAGCTTGTGGAAAGACTGAGCCACCCGCCCCCAATGTAAAGCCTGGAATGGATGAAACCGGCCCGCACTTTAAGACCTAATCGACACTCCTCCGGATTTGTCGAAATCCCGATGTCGTCCATTGGGACAACGCTGTTGGCAAGACGCGTGTGGTTGGCCTCACCCCCATTTGGGGCGTGGCGGGTGTGATCGCGCCGATGTCTTGTTGGTGTGCGAACGGGAATGGGGCCCCTGATGGCAGCCGGATTCATCTGCCCCGGTCCCTTTGAAATCTGAAATGCCGAAATTTTAAACCCGCGCCCTCCTTGGAAGTTCGATGTTC
>CAYNZC010000040.1:0-22599 GCA_964401575.1 uncultured Verrucomicrobiota bacterium | reverse complement strand
GCCAGGATGCGCTGGCTGCGCAGGCCGACTTCAGCGCTGTTTTCAGGAGCGCGCTTCTCCAGGATTGCCCGGCCGAATTCCTCGATTTCGGCGCGGTAAGTGTTCACAGGCTGCGGGTTGATAGGGATGCCTTGTGCCGCAGCCCTGGCCTGTGCGGCGTCATATCCCTTGTCTTCCTCGATGAATGCCGTCATTTCGCCGGCGTCACCCTGGCCGATGGTGCCGCGGGCGAGGATGCTTCCTTTTGAGCCGTAGAGTTCCAGAACATTCTTGCTCGCCGCATCCGGTATGCAGAAGAACGCGTCCACAACTCCCAGCGCGCCGTTCGCAAATTGAGCGGTGACGACCGCGCTATCTTCAACCTCGTAGCCGTGGACCGTGCGATTTGTCATGCAGCTAACCGCCGTCACAGCGCCGAAGAACATTTCGAGCAGGTCCAGGCAATGGCCGCCCATGTCCATGAGCGAACCGCCGCCGCCTTCGGCCGGGTTTTGACGCCACGCGCCCGGGATGGGCGGGTACCAGCAGGAGAGTTGAGCCCTGCCAAGCACCGGTTTCCCGAGACGCCCCTCACGGATGAACTGGAGCGCCGCCCGATGCTGCGCGTGAAAGCGCATCATGAGCGCGGCGCCGAGCGTGACACCGGCATCTGCGCAGGCGCGAACGACGCGTTCCGCCCCGGCAACGTCCAGCGCGAGCGGTTTTTCGCAGAGGACATGCTTGCCCGCGCGGGCGCAGGCAATCGCATGTTCGACGTGCGTCGCCGGAGGTGATGAAATATAGACGGCATCCACTTCCGCGCCGAGCAACTCGCCGACCGATCCCGCCGCCTTGGCTCCGAATTGCCGGGCCACGTCGCGATTGGCCTGCGCCTCGGGACTGTAAACTGAAACGAGCGTTGCGTTCGACGCCTTCGTGATTCCTTCGGGAATGGTGCGCCGCCGGGCGATGCCGGTCGAGCCGATGACTCCCCACCGGATCATGTCCTTCATGGATGTTTTGCGCATGCGCGGATGACTTTTCGGAGCGCTTCGCCGATCTGCTCGCAATGGTACGGCTCGAACGTGGGAAAAGCGAAGCACGTGAAGGTGTGGTTCTGATGCCAAACCGCGTTCGGCACTTCGACCCTGCTGTAGTCCGCGTGCGAAGCGTCGGTGTATTCTTTCGATTTGAACGGGAACCCGGACTTGCCGAAAGCGTTGTGCTCGCGGAAGGCGCGCTCGGTGTGGCACTGCGGCCAGAAGACTTTCCAGCAGGGCGCGCCCTCGGCTCCAACGGCTTTCACAAACTCATGGATGTTGCAGTTCATGTTTTCGATATCGAGCGAGAACGCCATTACGAACCAGCCGTTTCGCCGCTCGGGCGTATCCACCGGGCGGTACTTGATGAGCGGCTCGTCCTTGAGCGCATCGAGAATGATCTGCGCGTTGCGCCGGCGCCGCGGCATGTTCCAGGTCTCCATCCGATCCAGTTCAGCCAGGCCGATGGCGGATTGCATCTCGGTCATGCGGTAGTTCCAGCCGACCATGTTGTGGATGTAGGGCAGCTTCTGTTCGAGCTCGAGCAGGCTGAGCCGCTCCTTCACATCGTAGCCGTGATCGCGCGCGCTCCGGGCCAGCCACGCAAGTTCTTCGTCGTCGGTCGTCACCATTCCGCCCTCGCCGCCGGTGGTGAAGGTCTTGTTCTGGCAAAAGCTGCAGCCCGCAATGTGCCCGAGGGCGCCCGTCTTTTTTCCCTTGAACGAGCCGCCGAATGCCTCCGCATTGTCCTCGATGATGAACAGCTTGTGCTTCGCCGCAAAGGCGCGGATTTTGTCCATGTCGCACACGTTCCCGTAAAGATGCACCGGCATGATGGCTTTGGTGCGCTCGCCAACGAGCGCCTCGGCCGATTCCACGCGGATGCAATGATCCTCGAGGTTCACGTCCGCAAAGCGGGGGATGGCGCCGGCCTGCACGATGGAAAAGGAACTCGCAATGAACGTGTAGCTCGGCACGATCACTTCGTCGCCCGGCCCGATGCCGAGCGCCTGCAAAGACACGTGCAGCGCGGCCGTTCCTGTGCCCACGGAAATCGCGAACCGGCTGCCCTGCCACTCGGCAAAGCGCTTCTCGAACTCCATGCCCTTGCGGCCGGTCCAGTAATTGACTTTGCCCGAGCGCAGCGTCTGCTCGACGGACTTGATCGCGCTCTCGTCGAAGCTCGGCCAGTGCGGCAGCGCATCGCGCACCGCTTTGGGGCCGCCCTTAATTGCGAGTTGGGGTGTGCTCATTGGTTATCGGTGCTTTTTAATTTCTTCCAGTGTCACGGGGCGCCGTTCTCGCATCGAGCGTTCGGCGGCAAAGATGACTTCATGGGTGAGGACGGCTTCGTTTAGCCCGGTCAGGGGCATGGGTTTCCCGGAATGAATGGCCTCGAAAAAACTCTCGAACTGCTTGCGATACGGGTGATCTGCCACATCGCCCGAATCCACCGGGCGGAACGGCAATTCGCGCCAGCGATTGCGATCGGCTCCCGGTTCGGTGTTGGATTGCAGTTTGTTGTCCAGAAGGCTGCCCTCGCTGCCCACGAGGTGAGTGTGGAAGTAATAGGGCTGGAAGCAATCAATCACCGACGCGCACTTGCCAATGGCCCCGCTCTTGAAGCGAAGCATGGTCACGGACGTCGAGGGGTATTGGTAAACCTTGTAAATGGGATGGGCCGAGTTTGTTCCCCAGCAGGAAACTTCATCCACATCCGCGCCCATGCACAGCAGCAAGGCGTCCAGCGCATGACAGCCGGCCGCGAGCAAACTGCTGCCGCACCCTTCGTTGGTAACGCACCATTCGTATTCGCGATACCAGGGACCGATGCCGTGGTAATAGTCAATTTCGCCGTAGTGGATTTTTCCAAGCGCGCCCGCGCCGATCAGCGCCGCGGTCTGCATGAACTGGGATGAGAACCGCAGCTCGAAACAAACGCAGAAATTTACGCCCGCGACGCGCACCGCTTCCTGCACGGAGCGCAGATCCGCAAGGTTCAGCGCGACCGGTTTCTCGCAGATGATATGCTTGCCCGCGCGCGCGGCGGCGATGGCCTGTTGCGGGTGTTGCGCGTGATAGCTGCAAATGCTCACCACATCCAGCGCGCGATCTGCGAGCATGGCGTCCAGGCTCGTGAATGTTCGCAGGTCGCACTGGTGCCGACTGGACAACTCGCCCGCATCCAGCCCGCGGGAGGAGCAAACGCTGACCACCCGCCCGAGCTTTCCGGAGTGGATCGCATCTATGTGCGCCCCGGCAGCCCACCCGTACCCGATCACACCAACATTTAACGGCTTCATGGCCCGGATAACGGTCACGAAACGCGCACAGCAGGTCAAGGACGAAGGGGAGATCGTTGGTGGTCCGGAGCAGCACGGCACGGAGCGCGCGCGTGTGCGGCAGTACCACGCGCAGCAGGTGATGGCAGAACATTGTGAGAGCTGAGAACGCTCCTGCCGCGACGGGTCCTTGAGGACACAGTCGTGCTCCGCCAAAGAATCGCTTCATGAATACGTGCTGGGTGGACCTTCGGAAAATCACTCTGTTGTTCCACTCCTGGCATGATATGGTTACCCTCAGTCCGGTGCATGACTCCCGTGGACCTCATCGTTTTGCGCAGCATTGCGGGTGTGGCGATCATCTTCGCTGCGCTTTGGTCTCTCGGCCTTCTCCTTTGCCGCGAATGGGTCAAAAGCGACCTTCGTGCACGGTCGCTGGAGCCGTTGAGCGTTCGCTGGAGACCTTTTGCGAACTGGGGCGGCTTTTACGGGTATTGTTTCCTCGCTCGATTTGCTGATGTTTCTGGCGTCGTGCGCGAGGGGCGCTGCTGGACCGGCGGATTTAAACGTGGAGTAACCTGGTATTCAGATACAAACCAATGAACGCATCCCATCCCGGCACAACCTCAAAACTTCAGCGCAGGGCTTTTCTGGCCCGGACCTCGGCCGGCGCCATGGCGCTCGCCGGCGCACCCCTGCTGTGGGGACAGGAGAAGACCTTCCGGGCAGCCAATGACCGCGTCCGTGTGGCCGTCATCGGCATCCACGGCATGGGCCAGTCCCACATCGCGGCTTACTCGAAACTGCCCAACGTCGAGGTCGCGGCGCTCTGCGACGTGGACGAGAACCTTTTTGCTGAAGTCATCCGGAAGCACTGCAAAAACAAGACGCCCAAGACCTACACCGATTTGCGCCGCCTCTACGAAGACAAGTCCATTGATGCCGTCTCGATCGTCACCCCGAACCACTGGCATGCGTTGGCCGCCATCTGGGCCATCCAGGCTGGCAAGCACGTTTCGGTCGAAAAGCCCTGCTGCCACAACTTCTTCGAAGGCCGCATGCTGGTCGAGGCGGCTGACAAACACCCGGACATCGTCGTCCAGGACGGCGCCGAACAACGCTCGAATCCCTGCGCCCAATCCATGGCCAAATTCCTCCATGAAGGCGGCCTGGGCGAAGTTTATATGGCCAAAGGCATTTGCTACAAACGACGGGATACCATCGGCCATTTTGAAGATGAACCGGCGCCGTCCGGCGTGGATTACGACCTGTGGCTTGGCCCGGCCCCCAAGAGGCCTTTCAACAAGAACCGGTTCCATTACAACTGGCACTGGAACTGGGATTACGGCAACGGCGACATCGGCAACCAGGGAGTTCACGAAATGGACGTCGCTCGCTGGGGATTGGGAGTCACGCTGCCGACGCGAGTTTGTGCCATGGGCGGCCACCTGATGTTCCAGGACGACCAAAACACCCCCAACGTCCTGATCGCGACGTTCGAGTTTCCAAATCCCGAGGGCCGAGGGGAAAAGAAAAAACTCCTCCAATTCGAGGTGCGCCATTGGTGGGTGAATCGCGAGCTGGACCTTGCGCCCGAAAAAACCGGGAACACCTACATGACCAGCGCCGCCAACACAGTTGGCAACCTGTTTTATGGCGCCAAAGGCTACATGGCCAAGAACGCCAACGAATGGAAAGCGTTTCTGGGCCCGAAGCTGGAGCCCGGCCCCTCCGGAACGGGCGAGGGAAACCATTACGCGGATTTCATGGACGCCATACGCGCCGGCAAGCCCGCGCTGGCCCGGGGCGACATCAGGGAAGGCTTTTACTCGTGCGCACTCGTCCACCTGGCCAATATCTCGTATCGGCTCGGACGTTCTCTTGACTTCGATCCCGCGAAAATGGAGTTCAGGAATGATTCGGAGGCCAACGCAATGCTTTCGCGCAACTACCGTTCACCCTTTGTCGTCCCGAACCGTGTGTAGGCCGCAAAAAAGCGATTCATAGATGCGTTACGCACATTGAGCCACTTACCCGGATAACCACTCCAGGAGAGGATGTGCGAGGCGATCGTTATTTCGCGCGGCATGGAAGCCTGCGACGAATTCGCCACTCTCGCCCAGGGCGGCAAGCCCGCTGAACTCCTCCGTAAAACCAACGAAGCAATTTTTGCTGGCTGGATTTGGAATGAACGTGTGAAGGTGAGAAAGTATGAATAGTGAAAACGAAAAAGGCCAGGCGGCGAGAAGATTTGAAGACCTCCACATTTACCAGCGGGCACGGGAGCTGACGAATTCGGTTTACGCCCATACTCGCTCCGGAGCGTTTGCAAAGGATTACGGGTTGTCCGACCAAATCCGCCGCGCATCGGTCTCCATCATGTCGAACGTGGCTGAAGGCTTCGAACGCGGCGCCACTGCGGAATTTATCCAATTCCTCTACATCGCCAAAGGCTCCTGCGGAGAGGTGCGCGCCCAGCTTCAAATTGCCCGTGACCAGGCATACATCACAGCCGAAACCCACGCCTCGCTCGTCGCTTTGACCCGCACCATCAGCGGCATGATCTCCAAATTCATCGCCCACCTGCAAAACTCAAATTACCGTGGAGAAAAGTTTACCCGTTCCCAGCGCCAGGCGCCGGACCGCGTTTCCAAATGGATGGAAGCCGGACGCGTTGCGCAAGCCGCCAACATCGCCGCGCAGAAACGTAACTTGCCCACACCCAACCCTTCACACCCTTCTCACCCTTAAAGCCCATCCATTAATTGTATTCCTTCTCCCCATCCGATCGGGAGAAGGTGGCCCCAGGCCGCTATGACGGGAACTGGCTTCGCGACGGAACCGGCAAACTCGTCGCCCGCGACGGACCGCATCCATTGCCGCCCGAGTTGCCTTCACTGCCTCTGGCGTCACCCCGAACCAAGCCTCCGCCTCCTTGCCAGTCACCAACCCCCGGCAATGTTTGAAGATCATATCCGTGCTTGATTGCAGCTTTGTAGATCTTCGCGGAACCGCCGCCATCCTCCAAAACCATGGGAAACCCTTCCGGAATCTTTATGGCAGGATCATGTCATGAATTTATCCTGAAAGTCAGCGAGAAGAGCAGAGACTCGGCGAAAGGTTGGTGCGCATAGCAGGACTTGAACCTGCACGAGTTTCCTCACTACCACCTCAAAGTAGCGTGTCTGCCAATTCCACCATATGCGCAACAGGCTTCGATTAATGAAGCAGCATTTGAGGCATTCCGCAAGCCATTTCGGGATTTCGGATTGGTCCCGGCAGCGCCACCATGCATCCGGAATGCCACAATGACTGAAATGAACGAACCGGAGGCGGTTGATCGGGGGCATGGAAAACGTTCCTCCCGTTGTTGGGTCTTGCGGCGCGGCTGAATCCTGATTCAATTTCACGCGATGAAGATTCTTGTGATCGGCTCCGGAGGGCGGGAGCACGCCCTGGTTTGGAAGCTGGCGCAATCGCCGCATGCGAGCGCGATCTGGTGCGCTCCCGGGAATGGCGGCATTGCGTGCGAGCGGCTGGCCAACGGCGGGCTGGTGCAATGCGCCAACATCAAGGCGGACGATTTGCCCGGTCTCCTGGAGTTTGCCAAAACGCAAAGAATGGATCTCACGGTTGTGGGTCCGGACGATCCGCTGGCGATGGGAGTGGTGGATCTTTTCCAGGAAAACGGGCTGCGGATCTGGGGGCCGAACCGGCAGGCGGCGCAGTTTGAGGCATCGAAAGCCTTCGCGCAGAGCTTCATGGCGCGGCACGGCATTCCGACGGCCCGATCGGAAGTTTTCAGCGATGCCGCGCCGGCGCTGGCATTTGCGGAGGCCCTTGGAGGACGCTGTGCGATCAAGGCGGACGGGCTTGCGCTGGGCAAGGGGGTGCTGATCTGCCGCGGTCCGGCCGAGGCGGCCGGGGCGATTGATGAGATGCTTGTGCGCAAGACCTTCGGCAGGGCGGGCGAGCGGATTGTGATCCAGGAATTACTCGAGGGTGTGGAGGTGTCGCTGCATGCGCTGTGCGACGGCAGCGCGGCCCGGCTTTTTCCCACCTCGCAGGACCACAAGCGCGCGCTGGACGGCGACCAGGGGTTGAACACCGGCGGCATGGGCACCTACTCGCCCACGCCGTTTCTTTCCGAGGCGGAGCTCAAAGTCGCGCAACAGAGCATACTGGACCGCTGGCTGAAAGGCTGCGCGGCCGAGGGGATTGATTTTCGCGGCATTCTTTACCCCGGCATCATGCTCACCGCGGCGGGCCCCAGAGTGCTCGAGTTCAACGCGCGTTTTGGCGATCCCGAGACACAGGTGTACCTGGCGCGGTTCGAGAGCGACCTGGTCGAGACCCTGCTGGCCTCGTGCGAGGGAAATTTGAAACGGGTGCAGTTCAAGTGGAATCCGCATGCGGCGGTCTGTGTGGTGATGGCTTCGGGGGGATATCCCGGCGCGTACGCGAAGGGGAAGGAGATTTCCGGCCTTGATGAGGCCGCCCGGCTGCCGGGAGTGAAGGTGTTTCATGCTGGCACGGCGGCGCGAGATGGCGCAATCGTGACGAACGGGGGCCGCGTGTTGGGCGTGACTGCGCTCGGGGCGGATTTGCAGGCGGCGCGGGATCTTGCTTACGAGGCTGTATCCAGGATTTCCTTTGAGGGCGCCCGGTTCCGGAGGGATATCGCCGCGAAGGGCCTGGCGTTCAGGGCTTGAACAGCTCGGACACCACGATTTCAAATTCCGGAATGAGTTTTTCGGAGAGCACCTGCGCCCCGGCGAGGATTTCTTTGAGACACAACCCGTAAGGACCGGTCTGGTAAATTTCCACGTTGTCGTAACGCGGGTCAATCATCCAAAGGCGCGGGATGCGCAATTCCTCGTAAATCTGCTTCTTTATCACCGTATCCGGGCGGTTATCGCCCGAGTAGATGATCTCGGCGGCGAGCCATGCCTTGCCGTGGGGCACGGTTACCAGGGTCAGGTCGGGGCAGAGGATCGTGTCGCGCGACACCTGGACACGGCTTCGTGGAGGCAACAACCGTGTGCTCGAGAGATTTGCGACGCTGGCGTGGATGCAGGCGTGCAAGCGGTTGCAAATAGCCTCGTGCCGTGCGTCCGGGGCCAGGCGCATCAGCACCTCGCCGCAAAGGGTTTCGGGATAGGGCGCGCTCATTTGACGCGCAGCACTTTACGGAGGAAACGGCCGGTATGCGAGCGTTTGCTGCGCGCCACCGCTTCCGGGGTACCCTGGCACACGATGCGCCCGCCGGCCTGGCCGCCTTCCGGGCCGAGATCAATGACCCAGTCGGCTTCGGCGATGAGGTCGAGATTATGCTCGATCACAACCACCGTGTGTCCCGCGTCCACAAGCCGCTGGAGCACATCCACCAACCGGCTGACATCCGCCATATGCAGGCCGATGGTGGGTTCCTCGAGAATGAAGAAGTTTCGTCTCGGGCGCGGGTCAAAGAGATCGGGTTCCTTGAGCCCCGAGAGCAGGTGCGTGACGAGTTTCACGCGCTGCGCTTCGCCGCCGCTGAGCGTTGGGCTTGTCTGGCCAAGGTGGAGATAACCGAGACCGGTATCGCACAGGACGTTGAGGGCGTGCCTGATGTTGCGATGGTTGGAGAAGAACTCCGCGGCCTCCTCGACGGATAGGTCGAGCACCTGCGCGATGTTTCTGCCGGAATACGTGATGTCGAGCGTTTCGCGGTTGAACCTTGATCCTTCGCACTGCTCGCAGCGGACAAACGCGGGCGGCAGGAAGTTCATTTCCACCTTGATGGTTCCGGCGCCGTCACAGGCCGGGCAGCGGCCCTGGGGGCTGTTGAACGAGAATCGCCCCGCTTCGTAACCGCGAAGGCGAGCCTCCGGAAGCTGGGCAAAAAGCCGGCGGATTTCATCAAAGAAACCAACGTAAGTGGCGGGGATGCTGCGCGGGGTGCGCCCGATAGGCGACTGGTCCACCTCGTACACCGCGCGGATGGAGTCCGCCCCCTCGAGCTGAAGACCCGGATTCCCCGGGGCGGAGGATGACCGCGCCTTTCGCTGCTCGATGGCGCGCTTCAGTTCGGGCAGCAGGCATTCCCGGAGCAGCGTGCTTTTGCCCGAGCCGCTGACGCCCGAGACGACGACCAAACGTCCGAGCGGGAAGCGGACGGCAAGATTCTTGAGGTTATTCGCATTCGCGCCGGACAGGGTCAGCCAGGAGGTGTTTGCGTTTGCGGCCGTGACCGGGCGCCGTTTAAGGCGGGTTGGAAAGTGCCTGCGCGCCCGGAGACATTTGCCGGTGATTGAATCCTCGTGCTTGAGCAACTGCTGGAGCGTTCCGGAGGCAATGACCGATCCGCCATGCACACCCGCGCCCGGGCCGAGGTCAATGATATGATCGGCCCGGCGCATGGTTTCCTCGTCGTGCTCGACCACCAGCACCGAGTTGCCTCTGCGGCGGAGCTTGTCGAGGGCGGCGAGCAACTGTTGGTTGTCCCGGGCATGCAAGCCGATGGTCGGTTCGTCCAGGATGTAGAGCACTCCGCTCAGGTTCGACCCCAGTTGAGCCGCGAGACGGATGCGCTGAGCTTCCCCGCCCGAGAGAGTGGGCACTCCCCGGCCCAATTGCAGGTAGCCGAGGCCCACCTCGAGCAGAAACTTCAGGCGCTCGCGAATCTCAGGCAGAATGTCGCGGGCGATCAGGGCCGCGCGCCCGGTGAATCGCGCCTTTTCGAAAAGCGCTCCCGCCGCCTCCACAGACAGGTTCGAAATGGCGTCAATGGTCGGCTCGGCGCCTCCGGGGCCGGACAGGCGCAATCGGACGGCGCGGGCAAGCGGCTTCAGGCGCATGCCGTTGCATTCGGGGCAGATTTCCCGTTTGCCCTCCTGCCACTCGAACCACGATTCCTCGATGGCCTCGGCGCGCGCGCCGCGGTCAACATCCGGCAGGTAAAACAGCTCGCCGAATCCGCGGCATTTCGGGCACCAGCCCTGCGGGGAATTGTAGCTGAAATCCTTGGGATCGAGCGGCGCGAAGGAGAGCCCGCAACCGGGGCAGGATCGTTCCGTTGAATGAACGGTCACATGACCTTTGGCATCCATGGCGAGCAGCGTGCCCTTGCCCACCTGCAACGCTTGATCGGCCAGCGCGGTGGCGTTGCTCCTGGACAGAGCGCCGACAACGATCTCGACATTGTGCTCGCGGAAACGGTCCAGGCGCAGGCGCTCGCTCGCGTCGTAAAGGACGCCGTCGGCGCGGATTTGTTTGTAGCCGTGCCGCAGGGCCCACTCCGCCACATCGGAGTGGAATCCCTTCCGGTGCTTCACGACCGGCGCCAGGAGCGTGAGTTTGCCGCGCTTCGCGGCCTGGGAGCGCAATCCTTTTAGCAGGGCATCGCGGGTCTGGGCCTCGACGGGCACCTGGCATTCCGGGCAGAAGGTGGCGCCCAGGCGCGCAAAGAGAAGCCGAATGAAGTGGTAAACCTCGGTGACCGTGGCCACGGTGCTCTTGCCCCCGCCGCGGCTGGTGCGCTGCTCGATGCTCACGGTTGGCGGAATGCCGGTAATCAATTCAACATCCGGCCGCGCCATTTGCTCGACGAACTGGCGGGCGTAAACGTTCATCGAGTCCAGGAACCGCCGCTGGCCTTCGGCAAACAGCAGGTCAAAGGCAAGCGTGCTTTTCCCGGAGCCGCTCACGCCGGTGATGACCACGAACTTGTCGCGGGGGATGACCAGGGTGAGGTCTTTGAGATTGTGCTCGCGCGCGCCGTGGATCTCGATGCCCCCGGCGCCGGCGCCACGGTGTCCGGACCGGACATCCGCCACGGAGCGTATGGACTTGCGCGTCTTCAAATGTTTTCCCCCCTCAAGGCTTTTCCCGTCTCGCTGCCGGGCACGCGGGCGATGTCCTGCGGCGCGCCCGCAGCCACCAACCGTCCGCCCTCGTCGCCGGCGCCGGGACCGAGGTCAATGATCCAATCGGAGGCGCGCATCACGTCCAGGTTGTGCTCGATGACGATGATGGAATGGCCGGCCTGGACGAGCCCCCGAAAAATCCTCAGCAGCACGCGCACATCCTCGAAGTGCAGGCCGGTGGTGGGCTCGTCGAACAGGAACAGGGTGGATTGCGAAGCCGGGCCCGCCTGAGCGGAATCCGGATGCCGCCCCGGCTCCTCGATGTCCGCAAGGTGCCGCACCAGCTTGAGCCGCTGGCATTCGCCACCGGAAAGGGTGTTGATCGGCTGGCCGAGCTTCAAATAGCCGAGCCCGGCGGCAACCAGCCAGCGCAGGCTCTTTTCCGCGCGCCGTGCCGGGGGCGACCCCTCGAATCGCGAGAAAAAGTCCACCGCTTCGTCAATGGTGGCGTCCAGCAGGTCGGCAACGGAGTATTCCCGCGCGATGAGCGCGGTTGCGTGATCTGCAGCCGTTCGGGGAACGGGCACCTTGATTTGGAGAATGTGCTCCCGGTACCGTTTTCCATTGCACTCCGGGCACTGGATATAAACATCGCTCAGAAACTGCATCTCGATCTTTTCGAACCCCGCGCCGCGGCAGCGCTCGCATTGGCCCTGGCCGGAATTGAAGCTGAACGCGCTGGCATTGAGCCCCCGCGATCGCGCCGGTTCCGAGGCGGCGAAGAAGTCGCGGATATCATCAAATGCGCCGATATAAACCGCCGGGTTTGACCGCGGCGTTTTTCCGAGGATAGCCTGGTCCACCAGCACCACGCGGTTGAGCGACTCCCACCCCTCGAGGACAGCGGCGCCGGCCTGTTCCGGCGCCCCCTCCTCCCCGGATTCGCCGGATCCCTCCGGCTCATCACTCCGCTCCGAAGCTTTCACCTCTTCACTGCCGCACCGCAGTTTCTCCTGGAGCGCCGGCAGCAGCAGCTCGCGCACAAGCGTCGTTTTGCCCGAGCCGCTGAGCCCCGTCACACACACGAGCTTTCCGAGGGGAATCTCGACGGAGAGATCGCGCAGGTTATGCCGGGTTGCGTTTGAGAGCTTGAGGGTGCGGGCGGGGGACACATCCGTTTGCCGGAGGCGGCTTCCCGTGGCAAGCGCCCGCCGGCCCCGTGGCGGGAGCTCTCCAGCCGGGGCTGGAACTTCCGCAACGACGGATGTGGCCAGGGCAGGCCAGACCGGCAGATCGCGCAGCGCGCTGGCGCTTTGCATGCCGGCGGGATAGGGGATTTTTCGCGCGTTGTCGCTTTGCAGCTTTCGCTCGGCGGCGAGATACTTGCCTGTCAGCGAAGCGCCGCTCTGGAGAATTTCCCTGTAAGTGCCTTGGAACACCACCTCGCCGCCGGAAGCGCCGTGCCCGGGGCCGAGGTCCACGATCTGGTCTGCCGCGCGCATGACGCCGGGCTCGTGTTCCACCACCACAACCGTGTTGCCGGCGTCGCGCAGTTGCTCGAGAACGCGGACGAGCCGATCGGTATCGCGCGGGTGGAGCCCGACGCTGGGCTCATCCAGCACGAAAAGCGTGTTGACCAGCCGGGTGCCAAGGCAGCTCGTCAGGTTCACCCGCTCAACCTCCCCGCCGGAGAGGGACCGTGTGGACCGATCCAGGGTGAGATAGCCGAGACCAACCTCCTGGATGAATTGAAGCCGCGAATGCACCTCGGGCAGCACCAGGCCCAGCGGATCGCGCCGGTCCGGCTCGCGTTTCGCGCGCAACGATTCAATCACCCGGAGCGAGTCGCGTATTGGCAGCCGGTAAAACTCCGATAATGCAAGCCGGCGAGGAGCGTCTATTCCATCGAGGTCCTCCGGCAGATCCAGTTTGTAAAGCATCGCCTCCGGCTGAAAGCGGGACCCGAGGCATTCCGGGCATGGCGTGTAGGCGCGGTAACGGGACAACAGCACGCGCACGTGCATTTTGTAAGCCTTCGATTCGAGCCACCGGAAATAGCCCTTCACACCGTACCAGGCCCTGGGCCATTCATGCTCCTCGTCCTTGCCGTAATCCGGCTCGCCATCAATGACCAGTTGCTGCCATTTGGCCGGGAGATTTTTGAATGGCACATCCAGCGGGATTTCAAGCTGGCGGCACATGCGCAGCAGGTCCGCCTGGCACTCGGCGCCCAGGCCGGTCAGCCACGGTTTGACCACTCCCTGCCGCAGCGTCCGGGACCGATCCGGGATGGCGAGGTTGTAATCAATGCTGATCACGCGGCCAAACCCTTTGCAGGCGGGGCATGCGCCCAGGGGATGATTAAAGCTGAAGAGCGCGGTGGAAGGCTCGCGATACTCCACATCGCAAGCGGCGCAGTGCAGCCGGTTGCTGAAACGCATGGGCTGGCCGGCTTCTTGCGCGCGGGCCCCCACCGGGTAAAGCGCCAGGCTGCCTTTGCCGAAGTGGTAAGCCTGCTCGCAGGCCTCGGTGAAACGCGCCCGGTTTTCCGGCGCAATCTTCAGGCGATCCTGGACAACCACCAGTTCCGCGAGCGCGCCCGAGGGCGGGGCAGACGCAAACTCGTCCAGGCGGACGACCCGGTTTCCCGAGAGCAGACGTTGATAACCCTGGCGGGCAATAAGCGCGAGCGAGTCCTGCACGGAAAGTTTTTTCGAAAGCGGCACGGAAAAAGCAATGATCATTTCCGCGCCGGGATGCTCCTTACAAACCGCAGCCCAGATTGAGAGAGGCGGCTCCTTGGCGACCGGTTTGCCGCACGAGCGGCAGTAGAGGGTGGCAATGCGTGGCCAAAGCGCCTTCATGAAATCGCAAATCTCGGTCATCGTGCCCACGGTGGACCGCGTGGTTTTGACCGAGTTGCGCTGCTCGATGGCAATGGCCGGAGGAATGCCGGAGATGGAATCAACCCTCGGTTTGTCCATGCGATCCAGGAACTGGCGCGCGTAGGGGGAAAACGTCTCGATATACCGGCGCTGCCCCTCGGCAAAGAGGGTGTCAAAGGCAAGCGAACTCTTGCCCGATCCGCTCAACCCGGTGATGACGATCAACTTCTTGAGCGGCAGGTCGAGGTCGAAACTCTTGAGATTATTGTGGCGGACACCCCGAAGACGGATGCATGGCGTCCCAGGCGACTTCAACATTACAGGCGGAAATTACTTCGCTTCGGCATGGCGCGCAAGCGGTGGGAGGAAACCATGAAAAAGGACGCGGGAACGGGCCACAACCTGAAGGCGGCCGGACCCGGCGCAACCCCGTCATTTCCCCGCAGCGCCTCGATGACCGCTTCGGCTGGCGGGAACTGCTTTCCGGTTGCGCGTGCCCGGCGTGAAGATCGGGATCTTCAGCAGGCTGCGTCTCGATCTTACGCTCAGCAGGGTGCGGCCCGTGCGCCGCGCCACGTCTTTATCCGGAGCTTTCCCCAGCAGGGCCTCCTCCTTCGGGGACCAGACCTTGCGGGTGCGCCCCTCGACCGAGCCAGGCTTTCTTTTAGGAAGTTTGCCGGCTTTGAGAAGCGCCTCTGCCTGGTAACTCGGGCTGTTCAAATACCGCGTTTTCAGGCCAAAGAGCTTCCGCAGATTCTCGCGCCTCGCCACGCAATGTTCCACGCACATTCCCTTGAGGCCGGGCGCCACAGGTTTGCCACAAATAATGCACAGCCCGGCACGCCGCCGGCGAAGCTGCCATTTGCGCTGCCGGGAAAGCGGCAGATCGGTAAACTCGTCTTTTATGGCTTTTCGTGACATTGAGAGCCGCATTCTAGAAAGTTCACCGGCGAATGCAACCTTTCTGAGGCAACCGGGGAACTGTCTTGATGCGCATCACCCGGCGCACATCCGGTTAAAAAGGATACCGTTTACAAATAATGCTTTACACATGATGCTTGTCATTGCGCGTACCCACAACCACGCAGTGGCATTACAAAAGCCGAAACGGCGGCAGGCTGCTCCTCATTCAAAACGTGTCAAACGCCGGCGTGTCTGCCGTTCACTGATGGGCACGCAGTTTGGGAGAGGCGCGGACACAGTCCTTCCCTAAAGGGCAGTAGCAGCGCCGTCCGGTTTGCCGGCAAGATGTATTTCATGCAGAAAGCAACGGCACCTAAGAACGTCACATACGTTGCTGTCGTCGATGACGATGACAGTGTGTGTCGTTCGTTTGCCCGGTTGCTGCGCCTCGCAGGTTTTCTTCCTGTGACGTACGATTCGGGCGAGGCCTTGCTGGAGGATCGTAAACGACCATCGTTCGATTGTCTCTTGCTCGACATTCAGCTGGGCGGGATGTCAGGGCTGGAACTTGGCAGCGCTTTGCGAGGAGTTCACGATTGCACTCCGATCATTTTCATAACCGCCCATGATGACCCGGAGGTAAAGCTTCAAGCTCTGGCCTTTGGATGTGCCGGGTATTTTTCCAAAACAGATCCCGGCGAGCAGGTGCTCGAGGCTGTTCGGCTGGCAGTCCTCTCCCCAGGCCGGAAGATTTCGCGCAAGATTTAAGGAACACACGATGAGAATTCAAACACACCTAATCCGATTAAGATTACCCTGGCTGCCGGTTTTGCTATGCGCCCTGGCAACGCCTGTTTTTGCCCAACCGACCGCCCCCGAGCGAGCCGCCATGCTCAAAGCGACCATGGCTGCCAGCCAGGCCGTCCTCAAACAATACGAGTGGGTTGAAACGACCGTCGTGAGCCTCAAGGGCGAAGAGAAGTCCCGCAAACAAGAACGATGCTATTACGGGGCCGACGGCGGCGTGCAGAAGGTCGAGCTGAACAAGTCGCCGGAACCCAAGAAAAAGCGCGGGATACGCGGGCGGATCGTGGAGAAGAAGAAAGAGGAGATGACCGATTACATGAAGGCCGCCGTGAGCCTGGTGAAAGCTTACGTGCCTCCCAGCCCGGCGCAAATCCAGGTAGCCAAGGATACGGGAAAGGTCTCGATCGACGTACTGCAGCCTGGCCGGCGCGCCCGCCTCAATTTCCGCGATTATGTAAAGCCGGGTGACAACCTCGGGGTGGAGGTGGACCTGGCGAACAACCGCCCCTTGGCCCTCAAGGTGTCCACTTACCTCGAAGGCGCGAGCGATGTTGTGACGCTGGACGTTCGCATGGGCCAGTTGAACGACGGGACCACCTACCCATCGAATGTCATGCTTAATGCCAAAGCCAAGAACATCACAGTCACCGTCGAGAACAGCGGCTATCGCAAGATGTAGTCTCTCCTGGCGCACGCTATGAAAACTGGAATTGGTAGTTTTTCGCGAATTGCGGTACTGATGGCGGCGGTTTCCTCCTCGTTCATCGCCAGCGCGGAAACGCCGGATCCCGGCTGGCCCCGCGTCTTCAAGCAGGACAAGAAGCAGCTTACGGTCTATCAGCCGCAGGTAGATTACTGGAACGGTTACACCAACCTCCATTTCCGATGCGCGATCGCTGTCAAGGGAGTGTTAAAGCAGGAAAAATTCGGTGTGGCCGAGATAGACGCGGTGACCGTGACGGATCACAACGCGCGAATTGTTGCGTTGGTGCCGATCCAGCGGGATCTGCGCTTCGCCAACGTGCCGGATTCGGAAGCGGCTAAATTGCGCCAGGCTGTGGATCAACTGCACCCTCCCGGGCGCGCGATTACGCTCTCTTTGGATCGGGTCATTGCCTATCTGAACCCGGCTACTCAGCCTGTTCAGCAACCGGTCGAAGTTAACCTCGATCCGCCCAAAATTTTCAGCAGCACTACACCGGCGATCCTGGTCATGTTCATGGGCGAACCGCAGTTTAAGCCGGTGGAAACCAATCGCACAGACCTGCTCTTTGCGCT
Organism: uncultured Verrucomicrobiota bacterium; assembly: GCA_964401575.1. GTDB lineage: Bacteria > Verrucomicrobiota > Verrucomicrobiia > Limisphaerales > UBA8199 > CAYNZC01. The sequence goes on along the minus strand of CAYNZC010000040.1, from coordinate 5,578 downwards.
GAACACGAATTGGGACGTGCTCTATGACTCAGCCAGCGGACAGTATTACCTTCTGAACGGCGAAGGCTGGCTGACCACCACCGATGTGCTGAAAGGACCGTGGGTTCCGACCCGGTCAGTTCCGCCATCCTTCTACTCCTTGCCCAACACTGAGAACTGGACGGAAGCGCGGAGCCGCCTGCCCGGCAAACCCATCAAGGTTGCGCCAACCGTGTTCGCAACAACAGAACCGGCAGAGATGATCCTGACCGAGGGCCCGCCGAGTTATATGCCGGTCCGTGGCACACGGTTGCTGCGGGTAAACAACACGGGGAGTGTGCTGTTTCTGCACTCTGGCGACGGAAAGATGTATTTCCTGGTTGCCGGCCGTTGGTTCCGTGGAGAAAGCCTTTTTGGGCCATGGTCTGGCGCCAGCAAGGATCTCCCGATTGATTTCGCCGCGATTCCCGATTCCGATCCGGCGGCGTACGTGAAAGCGTCGGTTCCCGGGACTCGTGATGCCGCCGACGCCGTGTTGCTTGCCTCCATACCCCAAACGACTCAAGTGCAAATGGGGCCTGTGACTGAAACAGTTATCTACAGTGGCACGCCGCAATTCGCTCCGATCACGAGCACCACAATTCAGTATGCCGTAAACACCCCCAACCAGGTGTTTCTGGTCAATAACGGATATTACTGGTGCTCCGGCGGCATGTGGTTTACCAGCTTAAGCGCCACCGGACCATGGACCTACTGCACCAGTGTGCCGTCAGTCATCTACACGATTCCGCCATCAAACCCCAACTACAACGTCACCTACGTTGTGGTGCAAAGCTCAACGCCGACAACGGTGGTTTACAGCCAGACGGCTGGCTACAGCGGGCAGTACGTGGCAGCCACGGGCGTGCTGATGTTTGGCATGGGCATGCTCGTGGGAGCTGCGATAGCGGACCACCACGACGATTACTATCACTACCATTATCCGCCGCCATGCCACTACTCGTACGGTTGCGGCGCGGTATATCACCATGGGGGCGGAGGCTACTACGCCTCAGCGCACGTCTCGTACGGCCCGTACGGCGGGGCCGGACGGACCGCATCTTACAACCCTCACACGGGCACCTACGCGCGCTCCAGTTACGCGTACGGTCCGTACGGCAGCGCGAGCCGGGGGGCCGCTTATAATCCCTACACCGGAACCTCCGCTGCGGGCCGCTCGGTCAACACCGCTTATGGGAGCGCCAGACAGGGTGCGGCCTATAATCCCTATACGGGCGCTCGAGCCGCTGGTGGCCAGGTCAATACGGCCTATGGCTCTGCTGGACGAGGCGCGGCCTATAATCCGACGACGGGCCAGGGCGCGGCAGGTCGCTATGCCTCTGGCGCCTACGGCAGCGCCGGTTCGGTGAGAACCACTGAGGGTAGCGGCATAGCGGCTTGGGATACCAAGAATGGGCAGGGAGCGGTCGGGAAAACCCAATCTGGTGATGTTTACGCCGCCAAGGACGGCAACGTTTATAAAAAGGATTCTAACGGGAACTGGTCACAGAATTCGGGCAGCGGCTGGCAGAGCACCTCAAAGCCGCAGTCCAGCTCCTACAGCGGCAACTCCAGCGCGGGCCGGTCCTATGCCGGTGCTGCCCCGCAGAGCACCTCGACCTCCTCCAGCAGTTGGGGCCAGAACAAACGGAGCCTGGAATCCCAGGCTGGCGCGCGCCAGTCCGGCAATCAGCAAACGAAGAAAGCGCAATCCTGGCAGCGTTCCAGCGGCAGTTCGCGCAGTACTGGCAGTGGCTCGCGCAGCGGCGGGGGCGGACGTCGCCGGTAGTCGATTTCACCTGAACATGAAGACAATAACCATCAACGACAAAGGCAACAAACGAATGAACCTGCTTCTTAAATGCTCCCTGTCAACTCTCACGGCCATGGCACTGATAGCCCTGGTTTCGTGCTCGTCCACGCCACTCCCGCCGGAAAATCAAGCCTACCAGCGCATGACCTACAAGCCGGGCGTGCCGGGCGGCGCGATCGTTGAGACTCACACAATGTATGCCAACGTTACCGACATTGACGCTTCCAACCGCCGCGTGACGCTGGTGAATTCGGAAGGTGAAAAAGCCACGGTCAAGTGCGGCCCTGACATCGTCAACTTCGATCAAATCCGCGTGGGTGATCAGCTGAAGGTGAAAGTGACCGAGCAGTTGATGGTGCAGATGGCCAAGCCGGGTGAAACCACACGAGACAACTCCGCTGGCGCCGTCTTGCTGGCTCCCGTCGGAGCGAAGCCCGGTGGTGTGATGGCCGGAACCACGCAGGTCACCGCAACGATCAGTGCCCTCGACCGTCGAGACCATACCGCCACTCTGCGGTTTGACGACGGCGCTATCCGGACGTTCCGGGCGAGAAGCGACGTGCGGTTGAGCGACCGCAGGGTTGGCGAACAAGTCACATTCAACGTCACTGAAGTTTTAGCGATCAGCATGGAGAAGCCGCAGTAAGCATTTCAGCATTGCTCCAACTCCCTTAAAGATCATGACAATCGCCACCGGCTTCCGATTGAGCGCGAACATGAAGGGGCACAGGGGCTGTCGGCCAGCAAACACGTCATTTCTATGAAAAACAAACTATTCAATACCCAAACTGTTTCCGCCGGACACATCGGTGCGCTGGCCTTCAGCGACTCAATGAGAAAACTGACGTTTCTCGTTCCTTGCCTGCTCGCCGTGCTCCTGGCTGCCGGGTGCTCATCAACCAAGGTGAGCAACCGCCAGCGACTCGTATATGACCAACTGCCGCGGCCCAGCCAAATCGTGATCTATGATTTTGCCGCCAGCGCCGATGACATTCCCAGTGACTCAGCTTTCGCCGGCCAGAGCTCTGCATCGGACGCCAGCGGCGAGCAGCTCGCGCTCGGTCGTGAACTGGGCACTGCAATCGCATCCCAGTTGACTGTCGCTGTTCAAGAGATGGGGCTGCCGGCCACGCACGCTTCCCTTGGAACAAAGCCGGTCCTCCGGGTCAACGACATCGTTATTCGAGGCTATTTGGTTTCGATTGAAACAGGCAGCGCCGCCAAGCGCATGACCATCGGCTTTGGCTCCGGCGGATCAGAGTTGACCACAGCCGTCGAGGGTTACCAGATGACGGCAAAAGGGCTGCGAAAGCTGGGCTCGGGCACGACCGGCGCCAGGGGGAGCAAAGGCCCGGGCGGCGCCGTAGGAGTGGCGGGCCTGATTGCCACAGGCAACCCGGTGGGACTCATCGTGAGCGGCGGCATGAAGATCTACGGTGAGGCGAGCGGCAGCTCCAAAATTGAGGGCAGGGCCAAACAGACGGCCAAGGAAATTGCCGATCAGCTCAAGAGCCGCTTCCAGGAGGAAAACTGGATTCAATGAACTTAGTGATCGTTAAGCAAGGACGACGACAATCTTATGAAAACCACCCAAACCAAGACTCATAACCCACAATTCGTTGCCGTCGTTGTAAGTAGCCTGGTGCTGATGGCCTTCACGACCGCTCGGGCCCAATCTACCGCCTCGGCCGATTCCATTGGGAGCGGCCCGGGAGTGGACGACCAGAAAGCTAAAGCGGCCGCATTGGCTAAGGCGACCCTGAATCCGATTGCCAGTCTCATTAGCGTTCCGCTGCAGAATAATTTCGACTGGGGTGCAGGGCCGGATGACGACGGCTTTCAATACAAGCTGACCGTGCAGCCGGTGATTCCATTCTCAATCAACGAGGATTGGAATGTCATTTCCCGCACAATTGTCCCTTACGTTTATCAGGATGACGTCATCGGCACCACCAGCCAGTCGGGCTTGGCCGATACCGTCCAGAGTCTGTTCTTCTCACCGGTTGAGCCCGGCCCCGGAGGCTGGATCTGGGGTGCGGGACCGGTTTTGCAAATTCCGACCGCTACAGATGATCTCCTCGGCGAGGAGAAGTGGGGCGCCGGCCCTACGGCCGTAGCCCTGAAACAGGAGGGGCATTGGACTTATGGCGCCCTTTTCAATCACGTCTGGTCCTTTGCCGGTGAAGATAACCGGGCGGATGTGAACCGCACGTTCCTCCAGCCCTTCGTTTCCTACACCACCAAGAAGTTCACCACGTTCGGGCTGAACACCGAGTCCACGTATGATTGGGAGCGTGAGCAATGGACGGTGCCCATGAATATGTTTGTGCAGCAGTTGCTCAAAGTGGGAAGCCAACCAATCTCCCTGCAGTTGGGCGGACGTTATTACGCCGAGGGACCAAGCGGAGCGCCGGAGTGGGGCCTGCGTTTCCAGGTCTCGTTCCTGTTCCCAAAACATTAAAAACTGTCACATCAACCCAAAGAGCAAATTGAAGACCAGCCGCGAACGACCTCGGTTTGAACTTTTCCAACAGAAAAAAGCAAAAACAAATCAATAAACAAAAGGCATATGAAAATGAAAATCAAACAATCACTGGCCACGTTGAGCGTGGTCTTATTGACGGTCTCAGGAACCAGCTTTACCGCCAATGGACAGGACGAGCCCTGGCGATTCGGTGTCTCCGTTCCCCTCTGGGCGGTAGGCATTGACGGGGATGTCACGGTCGATGGCGTAGAACAGGATGTGGACATCGGTTTTGACGATCTCAAGGACAAACTTGACGCCTCTTTTTCCCTGGGCCTTGAGGCGCGCAAGGGGAAGTTGGGGTTTTACACCGGGCTCGGGTATATGGAGTTCTCGGAGGACGGCTTTGACGCGGACGGCGAGTTAAAATTCGTCATTGCTGAGGCTGGCGTGTCCTACCTCCTCGTCAAGACGGAGTCGGAACATCCCTTCCTGCTCGAAGGCACCCTCGGCATTCGCTACTGGAGAACTGAAACCGATCTCGAGATCAAGGATTCCTCGGGCACTGTCCTCTTTGAAGGCGGTCAAGACCGCGATCTGGTGGACCCGGTCATCGGCCTGCGCGGCAGCCAATATCTCAGCTCGAAGTTGCATCTGGATTTCGCGGGAGATATCGGCGGATTTGGCATCTCGGACGACACCTCGGACCTCGACTGGTCCGCGCTGGGACTGGTGTCTTACGACTTCACCAAGTGGTTCACCCTTTCGGCCGGCTATAAAGCTGTGGGCTTGGATGTATCGAGGGACGGCGGCGCAGATGAGAATGGCCTGGATCTCGTGTTTAATGGCGCGTTGATGGTTGCCAAGTTCAGGTTTTAGTTGACTTGGTGTGCGCCGGTGGCGGCAATCCCCGCCGCCCCGGCGCAGCCGAACGATGGATTCACCTCGAATAACATCAGCCCAAAGGACAAAATGAAATCAAGAATAGTTATTACCACACTCTGCCTTGCGCTAGGCGTCATGGCAGCAGCGGCCGCGGACCGAGTTGACCGGACGGTGCTGCCGATTCAATTCCCGAAGCAACCTGTCATCAAGGAACTTTACGCCAAGGACGTGAAGGCGATTCCGCCCCGGCAGGAGGTGAGAGCTCCCGCGGGCGCGCCCAACGTCGTGGTCATCTTGATTGATGACCTCGGCTTCGGCGCCACGGAAACCTTCGGTGGTCCGTTGAAGACGCCGACGCTGGAGCGGTTGGCCCAAGGCGGGCTGCGCTACAACAGCTT
>CAYNZC010000039.1:0-33296 GCA_964401575.1 uncultured Verrucomicrobiota bacterium | reverse complement strand
TTCCATCGGCGGTTGGGTGCGCTGTCGCCGTTTACGCCGAGTTCATGAACGCCCTCGAAGGATTGAATGTTGTCGGCCCAATGAAAATCAAAAGAAGGACCGTCCTTTTGCATGTTCAGAGACTTTCTTGGGACTGCCAACTCCATCCCATTTCCGTTCACGCGAAAGTTAGCCCGGCCTACGGATTCCCACCTGCCATCTCGCCATTGTTCAACCATACTGTTGCCCGGGCCAGAAATTGCCCTGTTCACAACGTAATCATAGCCTAGCCAGCCGGTGGCGCCGTTCTTGTCGGCATCTAGAAGGAGCAGCATCCAGTTAGTTCCTGTCTGCGGGGAGATCCTTTCGAGCGTTTGGGCAAAGAAGTAGAGATTGGACCTGTCGTAAGCTGCCTTAAGAATCACGAAATCATTTCGGCCCGTGTCGTTCCGGTAGGGAGTGTCTCCATAGCCCTTGTGATCTCTGTGGAATGTATCGCCGATGGTGTCACGGAACTCGGGTCGAATCGCGTTCCACTCCTCAAAATGACCATCAATCATTATACTGGAGGGGCCTTTGGCGGTCGGTTGCTCCCGCGCGCCTTTGAACCGGCGGACCCAGGATGCCAGTTGGTAGTAGTAGTTGTCCGTGTGGCCGCCGAGCATCGGTTCGCAATCGCGGCTGTATTCCTGAGTGTATTGATCCACAAAGAGTCCACCCGGGTGGTAGCAATCGGCGTCGGTGTACTTGCTCCACTGTGTGTAGCGTCCGGCGACCCACTCGTTCCAGCCGGTGACGAATATGAATTTCGGGTTCACCCTCATTGCGCGTTTCCATTGCTCTTCAAAGTTCAGACCCAGGTTCACTGCGCCCGGTCTCTCATCCTTTTTGCCGCCGTGCCAACTGCGGCCCATCGCCCCGGCTTTGTGAGCCATTGGGGCGGGTCCTGGCGTGTTTGGCAACGCGTTTTGCGCCACACCTACGCTCATCTGCTCATTTTCTCCCCGGCTGTTTTTGAATACGTGCTGTGGGTGGACCTCCAGCCAACTCCACTGATCAGGTCCGCTCGGTCCGTCCCAGTAATCCGGCATTGGGCGCCTGAAGGTGAAAAAACTGAGTATCTTTTCGTCTTTAAGAAACTCACGATTTGCCAGCAGGAGTGGTTTGCCGTCCCACATGTACCAAAGATCCCTCCAGAGTTCGGGTTGGTAGAGATCCTGCCAGATCCGTTCGACCACAGTTGTGGGGTTCCAAAAGGGCGTGATGAAACCGATCGCCGGGGTGCGCGCGCCTTGTCGTCGCATGGCGGTGTATTCCCGGCAAAGGGCCTCGTATTGATCCTTCCATGTAAATGGCGGGTTCGTGGTGTCGAACAGAACCACGTCGATACCTGCGTCTGCGAGCATGCTGGCATGTTTGCGAATGGCGAACGGATCTGTCATGCGGTAATAGCCCAGCTCCGGCTCGCCCCAGTGGTGCGGGGCGGCCGCGGCCGGCCAATGGACGATCCCGTCTTTTGCTGTGGCCAGGATCTTCGAGTTATCGTTTGGGCCGGAATGCGGAATGTGCCATGTCCAATAGAAGATGCCCACCTGCTTGTCAATCCTGGGAGCGCCGCACTCATCTGAATCCGAAGCGACCCTGCCCAGGGCGTCCGTGGCAACCCAGGTGTCGGCAAAAACGTCGTCACCCTCATAAGGTTTCCCGCTATACTCGGGTTCCGCCGCGCGGCAATAGGAAGAAACGACAAGGATTGCCGCAGTGGCCACAAAGCGGAAATGAAACGTCAGCATGGGCGGATTCTGCGCACTTGCGTGCCTGGTCGCAAGGATGAGTGTGGCGCTCGGAATCAGGATTCGTAGGAATGATGCGGCGGAGACGATTCTACCCCCATTTGAAAGCTGTTAAGAAGCAACTCAAAAACGACCGCAATCGGACCGATCATGGCCTTGGGCTCCGTCCGTTCTCCCAAAGGAGCCGTTTCCGTGCCGTGGGGACGCTGCCGTTTCCGAAGATTACCTCTTTCGGAACCGCAGGGAATACGTAGTTCCATATTTGCCCCCTTGTTGCAGCGCCGACAACCGGCCTTGCCCTGATGGTTGTTCATGATCAAAATCAGTGTATGCGGATAGAAACCCGGTCTCTTCGCGGATGGCTCATGGCAGGCGTGGCATTCTTCGCGGTCCACGTGTTTGGGCAGAAGAACGGCGGGTGGAGCAGCAGGGAAGTAGCGCGCCACAAAGCTCCCGAAGCCAAACAGGGAGTGGCGGTGGACGACGCGTTTTTCTATGCCATTGCAAATCGTGAGATCGCCAAGTACCGCAAGACCGATGGGGCACGAGTGGGTTACTGGAAGGACGTCGAGGGCGGCCGTTTCATTCATCTCAACGCTGGCGTTGTCAGGAATGGAAGGCTCTATGTGGCCCATTCCAACTATCCAAAGGTTCCGATGATCTCTTCCGTAGAGATTTGGGACACGAAATCGCTGCAGTTGACAGACACCATGGACTTGGGGCAGACGCAAGGTTCGCTAACGTGGGTGGACAGTTGCGACGGCAAATGGTATGCGGGTTTCGCTCACTACGCCAGGAAGGGCGGCATGCCCGAGCACGGACCCGAACAGACGAAAGTGGCGCGGCTTGACGGGAAGTGGCGCCTCCTCAGGGAATGGACGTTTCCGAGAACTCTGACGGACCGGTTTGCTCCTAATAGCTGCTCCTGCGCAGGGTTTGGTCCCAGAGGCTTCCTGTATGCAACTGGCCACGATGCGCTGGAGATTTACGTGTTACAGATACCCCGGGTCGGCTCCGTTCTGCAATGGATCGCTACTGTGCCCGTCAGTTTTGAAGGCCAGGGATTTGCCTGGGACCCGGGAAGCAAAGAAGTTGTGTACGGAATTTCACGGAAAACCCAGGAGGTGGTGGCTGTCGAAATACTTGTACCACCTTCGGTTTCCGCACACTGAGAGCCTGAACCTTATGGGCCTGTTGGTTTCGTCGGATTGTGCCCGTTTGACTTCGTTTGAATGGCCATTACTTTAGGGATGTTATCTGTGAAAGTCCTTCTTGCGTTAGTTATTGGAATTGCTTTGGGCGCCGCCGGTCTCTGGCTTTTTACAAGCACCGAGGGGCGCTCTGCCATGGCTACAACGGGTTCTACCCTTGAGGGCACCGCCAGGAGTGCCCGGGACGCTATCCAGCAGAAGGTTCAGGTGCTTGACTTGCGACCGCAGGATATCAGAGAGGATTTGGCGAGGACGGGGCAGGTGGTGCGGCGCAAGGCGCGAGACGCGGGCGCGGCGATAGCGGACGCAACAGTAGATGCGCGCACGACCGCCGCAATCAAAGGCAAATTCCTTGCGAGCCGGGAACTGTCTTCACTTAAGATTTCGGTGGATACGACAGAAGGAGTTGTCACCCTTTCGGGCAAAGTCTCCGGTATGGAGGAAATCAGCAAGGCAATGTTGCTGGCCATAGAAACCGACGGAGTCAGAGAAGTGATCTCGACTTTGCAAGTCGCTCCGAAGATCGGGGAACAGGCAGTGCGCCCGGACGTAAAAACACGAACCAACAATGCCAGGAAATAACGGCCAGAATAAAACAACGGGTCCCGGCGTGGCCAACCTGGCCTTCGTGGAAGCCCTGTACGAAGATTACCTGCGCGATCCTGCCCGGGTGCCACAAGACTGGCGTGAATATTTCGCCGGGGTTGCCGCCAGGGAGTTCCGGTTTCCCAAGCCGCGTTTCGGCCCCTCTTTTCGTCCCCGGAGCATCTTCAGCGCACAAGTCGCGCCGTCGGCCGTTAGGCAAAGGGAGTTGGCGCCTCCTGACGTGGCAGCAATGCAGGACCGTGTCTATTTGCTCACGCGCATCTACCGCGTACGCGGGCATCGTATTGCGCAGGTGGATCCGTTGGGAAGGCCCCGGCCAATCCCGCCGGAACTGACTCCTGAGTTTTTTGGCTTCACCGAGACGGACATGGATCTGCCGGTTTACAGCGAAACCTTTCAATATGACGGTCCGTTGACGTTGGGCAAGCTGCTGGAACGCCTAAGAAACACCTATTGTCGCTCGATAGGCGTGCAATACATGCACATAGACGACCTGAACGTTCGACGATGGCTGCAACGCAGGATGGAAGCAACGCAGAATCATTTGCAGCTCACACGGGAAGAGCAATTGCGCATCCTCACGAGGCTCACCGATGCCGTCACATTCGAGGAGTTTATTCGTCGCAAATTCGTTGGTGCGAAGAGCTTTTCGTTGGAAGGCTCGGAAAGTCTGATTCCGCTGCTCGACCTGGCAATTGAAAAGGCAGGCGAGCAGGGAATCCGGGAGATCGTGTTCGGGATGGCTCATCGCGGCCGGTTGAACGTGCTGGCGAATATCATGGGCAAGAGCGCGCGAAAAATCTTTCGCGAGTTTGCTGACACGGATTGGAGACAGCACGCGGGCAGGGGCGACGTAAAATATCATCTTGGCCACAGCACTGATTGGGTAACGGCCTCGGGCAAGCGAGTGCATCTGTCCCTGTGCTTTAATCCGAGCCATCTTGAGATTGTGAATCCGGTGGTGCTTGGGCGCACAAGGTCCAAACAGGATAGGGAGGGGGATGTTGAGCGGGTGCGTGGCATGGCACTGCTCATTCACGGGGATGCCGCGTTTGCGGGTGAGGGTGTGGTGCAGGAAACATTGAATTTAAGCCAGTTGTCGGGATACGCCGTTGGAGGCGCCCTTCACGTGGTGGTGAATAACCAGATCGGTTTCACAACGGGCCCTGATGAGGGTCGTTCGGCCACCTACGCAACGGACGTCGCCAAGATGCTTCAGGCTCCAATCCTGCACGTTAACGGGGAAGATCCTGAGGCCGTGGCGCAGGTGGTCCGGTTGGCGATGGATTTCCGGTTTGAATTCAAGCGGGACGTTTTCATCAACATGTACGGATACCGCCGACTGGGCCACAACGAGGGCGATGAGCCGGCCTTCACCCAGCCTGTCCTCTACCGTGCGATAGCAGAGCGCAAGAGCGTTCGCGAAGGGTATTTGGATCATCTCCTGACGCTGGGCGGGGTGACCAGGGAAGATGCTGACGCGATTGCAACGCGGCGTCGTGAAATTCTTGAAAGGGAGTTGTCGGAGTCTCAGAGTGACAAGCAGGCGGCTGAGCTTCCAAGCGGCATTTGGGCTGCATATAAAGGCGGCCCCGAGCCAGTAGAGGCACTCGATTCGATCCAGACCGGCTTCGAAAGGGCGCGTTTGTCTGAATTGCTGGCCCGGACGACGGTGCTGCCGGAAAACTTTCATCCCCATCCACGGATCAAGAAGCTGTTGCAGGCGCGTGAGGAAATGGCGAAGGGTTCTGAGCCCTTGGATTGGGCGGCGGGCGAAGCGCTGGCTTTCGCCAGTCTCTCTTGTCAGGGGCATCGGATTCGCCTCTCGGGGCAGGACAGTGAGCGTGGAACCTTTAGCCATCGTCACGCTGTGCTGCATGATCAATTGGATGGCAGGAAGTTTATTCCTCTCCAGAACCTTTGCCCGGAACAGGCGCCTATTGAAATCCGTAACAGCCCGCTCTCCGAGGTGGGTGTTCTGGGTTTCGAATACGGTTACAGTCTGGATTGTCCGGACGGTCTTGTGCTTTGGGAGGCGCAGTTTGGTGATTTCTGGAATGTGGCTCAACCGGTTGTGGACCAGTTTATTGCGAGCGCCGAGGACAAATGGCAGCGTTTAAGCGGACTCGTGTTGTTGCTGCCGCATGGTTTCGAGGGCCAGGGCCCGGAGCATTCCAGCGCGAGAATGGAGAGGTTTCTCATGCTTGCAGCCGAAGATAACCTCCAGGTGGTGAACCCGACCACGCCCGCGCAGCTTTTTCACTGCCTTCGCCGACAAGCGCTTTCGACATGGCGCAAGCCACTCGCGGTTTTCACGCCCAAGAGCCTGTTGCGTCATCCAAATGTTGTTTCCTCGCTGGACGACCTGGCCACGGGGCGCTTCCTGCCAATCATTCCCGACAACCGGGTTCATTCCGCGAAAGTGGAGCGTGTGCTGCTATGCACTGGCAAAATCTACTATGAACTAGCAGCAATGCGGGAGGAGTCGAAGCGCGAAGATGTGGCCATTGTGCGTATGGAGCAGCTTTATCCATTTCGGCAGGATCTGCTGGAAAAGGCGCTGAAACCGTACGCTGACGGCACGCCCGTGGTATGGGTGCAGGAAGAGCCCGCAAATATGGGCGCGTGGTTTTATCTGAGGGTGAATCTTGCTGACAGGCTGTTTGGCCTTTATCCGTTCAGCGGTGTCGCCCGCTCCATCTCCGCTTCCCCGGCCCCCGGTTCGCACCGGCGCCACAAGCACGAACAATCAGAAATCATCAACCGCGCCTTCTCGAGAACATGACAAGGCGCTTAGGAATATACAACGTCATGGCAATAGAACTTAAAGTCCCCGAGGTCGGTGAGTCCATAACCGAAGTGGAAATCGGCTTGTGGCTGAAGAAGGAGGGAGAATCCGTCCTGAAGGATGAGGCAGTGGTTACTTTGGAGAGCGACAAGGCCACAGTCGAGTTGCCCGCTCCGGAGGCCGGCACGATGGGACGTATTCTCAAGCGGAAGGGGGAGACCGCAAAGGTTGGCGAGGTGATTGGTTACCTCGACAAGGCGGCGAAGGCGGCAGATCGGGCGGTGGAAGTCTCATCCGGCGTGCAAAAACCGGCGGCCCCTATCGTCATGCCGGCTGCGCAACTGCTGTTGGATCAGCACGGCATTCGTGCCAGCGATGTGCAGCCCACCGGCCCCGGAGGACGCGTGCTCAAGGAAGATGTTCTGAGGCACATTGAGGCAGACCAAGCTGTGAAGAAGCACTCTCCCTCAAGCGGCCCGGTGGACGACAGCGTGCCATTTCCGGAGCGGTCGTCACTGGAAGCCAGCCAGGCTGACAGTACGGAAATGGGACGTGAGGAGGAGGTTGTGCCCATGAGCCGTCTTCGCCGAACGGTCGCTGAAAGGCTGGTTCAGGCACAGCATGAAGCCGCCCTGCTCACCACGTTCAATGAGGTGGATATGTCTGGAGTTATCGCACTCCGAAAGCAACATGGTGAAAACTTTCAGCAGAAGTACCGCGTGAAGCTCGGCTTTATGTCGTTCTTTGTGAAAGCCTGCATCGATGCCCTGAAGCAATTTCCCGCAATCAACGCCGAGATTCGGGGCTCCGACGTTGTCTATCACAATTACTTCGACATTGGCGTCGCTGTCGGGGGCGGAAAAGGACTGGTCGTGCCTGTGCTTCGCAATGCGGAGAGAATGAGCTTCGCCGAAATCGAAATGGCTGTGGGGGATTTCAGCACCAGGGCAAGGGAGAACAAGCTGAAGGTGGATGAACTACAGGGCGGGACGTTTACTATTAGTAACGGGGGCGTTTTTGGCTCCTTGTTATCGACGCCCATTGTGAATCCTCCGCAAAGCGGTGTGCTTGGAATGCATGCGATTCAGGAGCGGCCTGTGGCGCGCGAGGGAGTTGTAGTAATCCGCCCCATGATGTATGTCGCCCTCACCTACGATCATCGGCTCGTAGATGGACGGGAGGCAGTCTCGTTCCTGAAGCGAGTGAAGGACGTCATCGAGACGCCCGCGCGGATGCTTATGGAGGTATAGGAGACCCCCGGATTTGTCGGTGGCAACCCGCGAATTTCGCGCAGAGTAGTTCAGGCATGGCGCTCAGGCGGACCCGGGCGTCCCCCTACTTGCCGCAGCAATGCTTGAATTTCTTGCCGCTGCCGCACGGGCAAGGATCATTCCGCCCCACCTTCGGTCCGCTTCGAACCGGACGCGCACGCTCGGCCGCCGCCGCCGCTTCACTAACGACGTCGCTTGCCTTTTCAGCATTCTTTCCGGCGGTTTCCCCTCCAAACGCGCTGGTGGACTGGTGCATGGTGCGCTGCGGTGCGTTTCTCATGAAGTTTTCAAACGCCATGAGGCTGGATGCGCTGCGGAATATATTGTGACAGATCTCGCTCTTGATGCTGACCATCAGTTCCTCGAAGACCTTGTAAGCTTCGGCCTTGTATTCAATCAGGGGATCACGCTGCCCATGAGCTCGCAGTCCGATGCTGTAGCGCAGGCTGTCCATTTCGTAGAGGTGCTCCTGCCAGAGCTTGTCGATCGCGCTAAGTATTGTGAAACGCTCGACTTCCTTTAAAGCGTCCGGGTTTTCGAAACTAACCTTGAGGTCATAGGCCTGGCGGACCTTCTCTGTCACAAACGTGGCTACTGCAAACTGGGCCGGGCTGAGGTGCTCGTACATGGAGCCAGCCACCGGCGATTCGATGCCGGAATCGGCTGCTTTGATGATCTCACTTTCCGGCATTCCGAGCGGGAAGTTGATATTCACCCAGTCAGCCAGTTGGCGCACTTTCCAGTCCTTCCGGTCGTCTTCGTAAGTGGTGAACTGGTCCACCTTTGCCAACACAACCTCCTCCATTATGTCCATGAGGCGGTCCCGGACATCCGTGGAATGAATGATCTCGTTGCGGAAGCCATAAATGACTTCACGCTGTTTGTTCATGACATCGTCGTATTCCAATGTGCGCTTGCGGATCTGGAAATTGTGCTGCTCGACGCGCTTTTGAGCCTGCTCGATAGACCTGTTGAGGAGGGGATGTTCGAGCTCCTGACCCTCCTCAAGGCCCATTTTTTCCATGTACTTGACGATTCGGTCCGAGCCGAAAAGGCGCATCAGATCATCCTCGAGCGAAATAAAGAAGTGTGATGATCCGGGATCGCCCTGGCGTGCGCAACGACCCCTGAGCTGTCGATCGATGCGCCGCGCCTCATGCCGTTCCGTTCCGATGACATGCAACCCCCCGGCGTCGGCAACGCCCGGTCCGAGTTTGATGTCGGTGCCGCGGCCAGCCATGTTCGTTGCAATGGTGACCGCTCCGCGCTGACCGGCGCGGGTGACGATTTCTGCTTCCTGCTGATGGTACTTGGCGTTGAGCACGGAGTGAATAATTCCTTCGCGCTTGAGCATGCGGGACAGATGCTCGCTGATTTCCACGGAGATGGTGCCGACCAGGATAGGCCTTCCCTTGGAATGAATGTCTTTGATCTCCTTAAGGACGGCGTCAAACTTTTCGCGGCGGGTCTTGTAAACAGAATCGTTGGCATCCACACGGGCCACCGGGCGGTTCGTGGGAATCACCAGCACGCCGAGCTTGTAGATATCAAGAAACTCTGAAGCTTCGGTTTCGGCGGTGCCGGTCATACCCGCGAGCTTATGATAAAGCCGGAAGTAATTCTGAATTGTGATCGTTGCCAGGGTCTGCGTTTCGCGCTCTATGGTGACGCCTTCCTTGGCTTCCACTGCCTGGTGAAGGCCGTCGCTCCAGCGCCGGCCGGTCATGAGGCGGCCGGTGTTTTCGTCAACGATGATGACCTTGTTGTCCTGAACGACGTATTGCACGTCCTTCTGGTAAAGAGTGTACGCCTTCAGCAGTTGTGAAATAGCGTGAATCCGCTGGGCTTTTGTTTCAAACTCCTGTTGCACGCGCGCTTTGGCCTCAAGGCGTTTTCGCGGGTCGGCTTCCGGCCCTGAATCAATATCATGCAACGCCGTCGTAAGGTCCGGCAGCATGAATGCGTCGGGATCTTTGGGAGAGAGAAAGTTACGTCCTTTTTCGGTCAGGTCGGCTTCATGACTCTTTTCGTCAATAGCAAAGAGCAACTGTTCCTTCTCTGCATACATCTCGACTTTCTTCTGATCGGCGTGCAGTTGGAGTTCGGCCTGGTTCATGAGCCGGAGATTTTCCGGATCCTCGAGCAGCTTGAGCAGTTGCTCGGACTTTGGCTGGCCGACCTTCACGCGGTAGAGAAGCAGGCCAATTTCCCGGTGCAACGCATCCGCATTCTCGACATTCGAGCCGTCCTCCGGGTGCAGTTTCCTGATCAGAGCCTCGGCGTCTTTCAGGAACCGCGAACAAAGCCGCTCCTGTGCCTGGTAAATGGACTGAACCTGTGGCTTGAAGTTTGCGTACTGCTCGTCAAAGGTGACCAGGGCGGGACCGCTGATGATTAGTGGAGTTCGTGCCTCGTCGATGAGGATCGAGTCCACCTCGTCCACAATCGCGTAGTAATGTCCGCGCTGGACTTGCTCCTCTTTGCGGGACGCCATGCCGTTGTCTCGCAGGTAATCAAAGCCAAACTCCGCGTTTGTGCCGTAGGTAATGTCGCAGTTGTACTGTTCACGGCGAACCGAAGGCGGTTGGTCGTGCAGGATGCAGCCAACGGTCAGGCCCAGGAATTTGTACACTGCCCCCATCCACTCGCTGTCGCGGGCTGCAAGATAGTCGTTGACTGTAACAACATGGACTCCGCGGCCCGACAGGGCATTGAGGTACACCGGCAACGTGGCGACAAGGGTTTTGCCTTCGCCCGTGGCCATTTCAGAGATTCGTCCGGAATGCAGCGCGTAGCCGCCAATCAACTGGACATCAAAGGGGACCATTTCCCAGCGAATCGCATGCCCCCGGACGAGCACATCCGTGCCGCAAAGGCGGCGGCAGGCATTCTTCACCACTGCGAAGGCCTCGGGCAGAATCTCGCCCAACCGCGTTGCCAGTGCGTCGTTATCTGTAATGGCGGACAATTCCTGACGCCAGACCTGGGTCTTATCGCGCAATGCCTGCTCCGGCAGCTTGTTCAACTCGGCCTCGAGCGCGTTGATCTTCGCGACTAAGGGGCGTAACCGCCGAACTTCTCGGTCATTCTTTGAGCCAATGATCTTTTTGAGCCAATTCATGTATTTCGAAAGCTTTAGACCTTACGGGAACCATTGCGGAGCGTCAAAACATTGCCAGCCTGGTAGAACCACAGGAAGCCGCCTCCGGCACTGAGAGTTGCAAGCTACTCGACCCTGGCGAGGCATTCAAGGTCAAACGGGCAGGCGGGTTTCCGATGATTTTCTGCTCGTCGGACTTGAAACCGTGCCAAATCGTGTTAACAGTTTTTGCACCAAATATGATCGGACGATTATTCGCCCCGGAGAGGGATTCGCGACTGACAAGTTTTGCCTTGCTTGTGCTTCGGCTTTGGCTTGGCCTTGCAATGCTGATCAACCACGGGATGCCAAAGATCACCAAGTTTGGCAATTTGAAGGAAAGCTTTCCGGACCCGCTGGGGATTGGATCTCCTGCCAGCCTGGCGCTCGCGATCTTCGCGGAGGCTGTGTGCTCGCTGCTGTTGATCTCAGGCCTGTTGACACGTTTTGCGGCATTGACTCTTGCCGTGCTCACGGGTGTGGCTTTCGGGGTGGTACACGGCTTTTCTCTTAGTGGTGAAAGCAGTGGCGAGTTGGCTTTCATTTACATGGCGGGCTATGTGGTGCTGCTCATTGCCGGTCCTGGATGGTACTCGCCCGACCAGCGCCTGTTCGGACCGAGAGGGCCAGCCGCCTGACCTCGTGTTCAGGCCGGGGCAGCCCAGCGGGTGTAGATGGCTTGAATTCCGGCCTGTTTAGGATCTCCCCCAAACAGAACAACCCGGTAATTCAACTTTAGCGCCTTGCCGGCTGCTATTGTCAGGGGAGTGTCTCGAAACCACAGCGGGGTGGGAGATGCGAAGCCGTAATCTCTGGTGAACCATTCGGTCGGGGCAAGGGGGTTCCCCGGATGATTCATTATAACAATTCCTTCCACGGGAGCGCCCGGCACGGTGGACCGCTTGCCGTAGAAACCACACCATTCGGATTTTTGTCCCGCAGTCTGAGTCTCGCCGGAGAGTCCCTGGGCGTTCACAAGGTTGCCTCCCGCACTAGGGGTTATATCCGGTGCTGCCCGCATTGCGAACAACGAATGATTCGTTTTGGGGATTTCGACATCCTCGACTGCTTCCCACTCGATTTCCCAATCCAAAAACCTCAGATTCTTGTCAGGTGCAGAGACCAGAATTCGTCGCCGGTCGCGCATGACTATTGGGCCGGTTGGCTTTCGCCATTCGCAGGTGTCCGTAATCTCGACAGAGTTGTTTTCCGGCTTGCTGACTTTTGGCCCAGTGGAGAGAATTTGGCCTTTCTCGTAACCTTCCTGCCAGTAGTTGCCGCCATTCACGCGATCGCAGGCGAAGAAAAGCGATCGATGGTGCGGGTAGGGTAGCGCGGTTTCGTCCGTCAGGGAGAGCCCCGTCAATGGCCCTGCTAACGGGTACATGTAGGGATATTTCTGCGACCGGTGCGCGCGGTAACAGGTGAGCGGCCGATTGTTCCAGCGTATCCAGATTTGCGGTCCCAGCTCATAAACAGTCAGACCGTCAGACTCGACCCCTGCCTTTTTAGCAGGTGGAACGGCCCCGTGGAGGCCGGCCGCAAATGGAAGAGATGCGGCCAAGGCTGATATTTTTAGAAATTCGCGCCTGGGAAGCTTTGATATCATGGTGTTGTGTTTGTCAGAACAGGCTCTGGATGCCAAGCACAAATTTGCCGCGTGCAGAAGCGTGCTTTTTATGCGAGCTTTGCATCCGTGATTTTTCGGCTTGAGGGAAGATCTGAACGTGCTGCTGCCGCGTTGCTGCTGGCGGTGTTTACCATTTTGGCAGGAGGTTTTGCGTCTGCTGCTCCGGCGGAGTCTCCCCGGTTTCCGCCCGCCCTGAATTCCTACGCCCAGGCGCAGGGAGGTTTGATAGAGACGCTTCGAGACCGGGTAGTGATCGAGCCTTTCAATCTTATCGCCACGATCATTTTCTTCCTTGCCATCATCCATACGTTTCTTGCGCCGGTTTTTATGAAGCTTTCTCACCGGTTCGAACGCGAGCACCGGGAGAGGCTTTCCGGGCGCGCGGGGACCGTTCGTTCACACAACTCTGATGGGGAGGTCAGCTTCAAAGCCGAGGTGTTTCACCTGCTGGGAGAGGTGGAGGCCATTTTTGGGATCTGGGTTGTGCCCCTTCTCTTTATGCTGGGGTGGCGAAAGGATCTGCACACAGCGCGAAATTACCTTTCCGGGGAAGTCAATTACACAGAGCCGTTGTTTGTGGTGGTGATTATGGCGATAGCCGCGAGCCGGCCTATTCTCAAGCTGTCTGAGAGGATAATGGCTCTGGCTGCCGGCGCGGGCAAAGGCTCTCCGGCCGCCTGGTGGCTTTCCATTTTGAGTGTCGGCCCGGTGCTTGGTTCGTTTATCACCGAGCCGGCGGCTATGACGATCTCGGCCATGCTGCTGGCGGATAAAATCTACAAGTACCAGCCATCAAAGCTTCTGGCGTATGGCACGCTGGGGCTGCTGTTCGTGAACATTTCTGTGGGGGGAACGCTGACACATTTCGCCGCGCCTCCCGTGCTGATGGTGGCAGGCAAGTGGGGCTGGGGCTTCCAGCACATGCTGACTGAATTCGGCTGGAAAGCCATGTTGGGAATCTGCTTGGCCAACACAATCTATTTCCTTGTGTTTCGAAGGGAGTTGAGTGCCCTTGGCGGCAAGGCTCTCAAGGATTCGGGCTACGTGGCGGAAGACATGAATGGGGTGCCGGTTCCTGCATGGATTACTGTTGTCCACGTGATGTTTCTTGCCTGGACCGTCATCAACAATCACTACCCTGTTTTGTTTATTGGGGGCTTTCTTTTCTACGTCGCATTTACGGAGGCCACAAAGCATCATCAGGCCAACCTTGCGCTCCGGCCCGCCATGCTGGTCGGATTTTTTCTTGCCGGGCTTGTGGTGCATGGTGGCTTGCAGGGCTGGTGGATTGAACCCGTTCTTTCACGGCTTTCAGAACTGCCGCTTTTCTTTGGCGCTGTGGGGCTCACAGCTTTCAACGACAATGCTGCGATCACCTATCTCGCGTCACTGGTGCCGGGTTTTACCCCTGAACTTAAATATGCTGTCGTCGCAGGAGCTGTTGCGGGCGGCGGGCTGACGGTAATCGCCAACGCTCCAAACCCTGCGGGGCAATCAATCCTGGGACGGTTTTTCGAGAATGGGGTTTCTGCTTTTTACCTTTTTCTGGGAGCGCTGTTGCCAACTGCGGTCATGGCGATTGCGTTCCTGGTCTTCAGGTAGAATCCTCGCCGGCCTTCAAAACGGCCGGCCAGCACGAGTTGCTATCTCGGCCTTGAGAACGGAACCATGCCTCTTAGGGCATCGCCTGAATAAACTTGTCCGCCTTGGCGATGGCGTTGTTCATGTCTTGCAGCAACTTGGTGATTTCCGCCTGGATGTTAATGGACTCGCCTTTGAGAGAAGCGACCGCTGCGGCGTTGAGGTTGTGTTTGAGATACAGCACCTGGTCCTTGAACCGCGTGAGAACCGGTTCCATGCTGCTCTCGGCCTGGTTAAGGGCGGTGATCATTTCGTTGTAGCGCTGCTGGGTCTCACGGAGTTTCTGGGAGCTGTTCTGGCGCAGAGTAGGGGTCGAGATATCCTGAATTTCCTTCTCCCACTCCTTAAAGAGGTCTGAGGCAACCGTCTCGACGTCATCAATGCGTTTCCGGACTGCCTCGGCTCGCTCGGCGGACTGGTCGTAATCCTTCTTCAATTCGTCGTAGGTCTTTTCGAGGTCGCCGCCGTCCACCTTGTACATTTCGCGAATTCTAGTGAGGGCGTCTTTGAACTGTTCACTTGCCTCCTGCTGCTCATCGCGTGCCGCGACCACGCGCTTCTTGAGAAGGTCGCGTTTGTGAACGCCGAATTTCTCCATTGTGGAGTAATAGGCTGTCCGGCAGCCGGTGAACAGCGTGACGGCAAGAAACAACCCGATAAAAACCCTCATTTTCATGCCGCTATTCTAATAGCGGCATCCGCGTATGCAACTTGCATTTAAGCTGGCGGAATCTCACGGATGGGGCGGGAAAGAAATCGACTTCTTTTCAGGCAGAACCTCAGCGGCAAATGGGCGGCTTTGGTAATTCCAATTCGGGGTGTAACCGCCATTGGTCCCAGGACGCGTGACAGTGCGGGTCGGTTGGTGTCTCGCGCGACGATTAGAGTGCTGGCAGGGTCGCACAGATCAATGCCGTTTAAGCGCCGATTGATTGCCAGTGCGCTGCAAAGTTTTCCAGGCCCGTTCGAGAGGTTCTTCTCAGCCGCGTTTCTGTTTTCGAGCATTAGTTTCGGCGCAAACCTGGGCTCAATGGCCCGGATGAGGACTGCCTCTGCAACACCTTCAGGCATGCATACAGCGTTTACACAGTAATACATCCCGTAGATCAAATACACATAGGCGTGGCCCGGCGGCCCGAACATCGTTTCGTTTCGCTTGCTTCGTCCGCGGGAAGCATGACAAGCAGGGTCATCGCGCAGGTAGGCTTCCGTTTCCACGATAGGGCCGCCGGTCCATGCGCCGCAAATTCTTCGCAGAAGATAATGACCCAGCAATCCGCGCGCAACATCCAGCGCGGAGCGATTATAGAAAGAGCGTG
The DNA here is from genome assembly GCA_964401575.1 of uncultured Verrucomicrobiota bacterium. GTDB lineage: Bacteria > Verrucomicrobiota > Verrucomicrobiia > Limisphaerales > UBA8199 > CAYNZC01. The sequence continues at coordinate 17,919 of CAYNZC010000039.1, read as the reverse complement.
GCAGCGTTTTGAGAGGGATTTCTGCGTCCATGTCTTTAGTCATTAGTCACATTTGATCAGATGTTCTCCGCGTACGTTGGCGGCCGTGTGAATGAGAGATCCTTTTCAGCAGCCAGCGGCGCATCTTCTGTTGCAAGGACGCGGAACTGTCGTATTTGAAACGACACCTCGGAACCGTCGGAAAGGCCGTTGATCGCGTATTCTTCCTTAGTCATTCTGGCACGAACCACGAGCCCGCTGGGCAATTCCAGTTCGACACGCAGAAGAACCCCAAGAAAAAATGTGTGCCGCACGATTGCCCGATACTTGTGCTGGGTCAGGTCCGAGGATATTTGAACCGCGTAAGGACGGAAGCCAATCCTGAGCTTTTGTCCATCGGCCAGGCCTGCGGTCGGGAACTCCAGTTCTTCGATGCGGCCCGTTCCGTTTTTCACCGTCAACTCCAGCACATTCATTACGCCGATGAAGCGCGCGACAAACTCATTTGCCGGTTGCTCATAGACCTCCCTGGGTGTGCCAATTTGTTCCAGGCGGCCGCGTGAAAAAATCACGATTCGGTTGGCGACTTCGAGCGCCTCCTCCTGGTCGTGAGTGACGAAGATGGTTGTCATATTGAGGTCCCGGTGCAGGGTCACCAGCCATTCCCGCAACTCCTGCCGGATTTTGGCATCGACGGCTCCGAAGGGCTCATCCAATAGCAGCACGCTTGGGCGCGGCGCAAGTGCGCGAGCGATGGCAACGCGCTGTCTCTGACCGCCTGAGAGCTGATGAGGATAGCGCTTCTCAAGGCCAGCGAGATCGAAAAGCTGCAGGAGTTCATGTATCCGGTCGCGCGTCTCCCCCCGCTTCCACTTTTTGATTTTCAGGCCAAAGGCAATATTGTTGTAAACGTTCATCGTCTTGAAGAGCGCGTAGTTTTGGAAGACGAATCCAATGTTCCGCCGCTGCACGGAAACATCATTTACGCGGATGCCGCGGATCAGGACGTCGCCGGAGGTCGGCATCTCCAGCCCCGCGATCATTCGAAGGACGGTTGTTTTGCCGCCTCCACTGGGCCCGAGCAAAGCCAGTAGTTCGCCGTCGGGTACGCGGAAGCTCACGTTGGACACGGCGGCCACACTGCCGAATTGTTTGCTGACGTTTCTGAGTTCGATGCTCATGGGTTATTGAAGCCGTTGGCGTTGCAATCTGAATCCACCGTTTTGCCGCCAGCCTGGGCGCGAATGAAATCGCGAGCCTGACGCCATTCCAGAATGGTTTTTACCAGCAATGTGATGAGCGCCAGCACGGCCAGGAGGCTTGCCACGGCAAACGCCGCCGCGGCATTGTATTCGTTATAGAGCTTTTCAACCCGAAGCGGCATGGTGTCCGTGAGCCCCGTAATGTGGCCGGACACAACCGAAACAGCGCCGAATTCGCCCATTGCCCTGGCATTGCACAGGATCACGCCGTAGAGAAGGCCCCATTTGACTGAAGGCAGCGTCACGCGCCAGAAAGTCTGCCAACCGCTGGCGCCAAGCGTCATGGCAGCCTGCTCCTGCTCGCTGCCGCCCGCCTGCATCAGCGGAATAAGCTCGCGGGCAACAAACGGGAAGGTAATGAACACCGTGGCAAGGATAATCCCTGGAACGGCAAACACGATTTGAATGTCACGCGCGTCGAGCCACGGCCCCAGGAAACCCTGCAGGCCGAAAAGCACGACGAACATCAAACCGGCGACGACCGGGGAAACTGAGAACGGCAAATCGATGAGCGTGACCAGCAGAGACTTGCCACGAAACTCGAACTTCGCCACCGCCCATGCCGCGGCAAGGCCAAACACCACATTAAACGGAATGCTCACCGCGGCGACGAACAACGTGAGCCTGATCGCTGAAAGCGAATCGGGGTTGGAGAGGGATCTCCAGTAATAAGCGAAACCGTTCGACAATGCCTGTGAGAAGACGTTAGCCAGCGGCAGGAGGAGGAACACAGCCGTGAAGACCAGTGCGGTCGATATGAGAAGCCATTTGGTCAAGGGGCGCTCCTCGGTGCCGCGCCTGGAAGCGCTGCGTCCGGCACGAAGTGTTTTGGTCACGCCGGGCATATATCACCTGTGGAAACGGCTGGCCCACTGTTCCACCGCATTGATCAGGGCAAGCAGAACGAAAGAAAAAGCCAACAAAACCACCGCGAGCGCAATAGCCCCCTGGTAATCATATTCCTCGAGGCGCATGACGACGAGGTAAGGCGCAATTTCCGTCCGGAACGGCATGTTGCCCGAAATGAAAACAACGGATCCGTATTCTCCGACGGCGCGCGCGAAGGCCAGCGAGAATCCGGTAAGCACCGCCGGCAGAAGGGAAGGGGTCACCACAGTAAGAAACGTTCTGAGCCTGCCGGCGCCCAGCGTGGCGGCGGCCTCCTCGACTTCCTGCTCAAAATCCTGAAGGACCGGCTGCAGTGTGCGGACAACGAATGGCAGTCCCACAAACGTGAGAGCGATGGCAACGCCAAGGGGAGTGAACGCGCCTTTTATGCCCAGGGGCACAAGCCATTGGCCAAGCCAACCGTTTGCTGCGAAAAGGCTTGAGAGGGTCAAGCCAGCCACAGCTGTAGGCAGTGCGAATGGAAAATCAACCATTGCATCAATGATCCTGCGTCCCGGGAACTCGTATCGAACCAGGACCCATGCCAGGAGCGTTCCGAAAACAGCGTTTGCAATCGCTGCAGCCAGGGAGGCACCGAACGTCAGCCTGTAAGCGGATATGGCGCGCGCGGTTGTTGCCAGCGTCCAGAATTCCTGCCAGGTCATTTGCAATGCGCGCAGCACGAGTGCCGCAATCGGAATCAGAACGATTGCCGAAAGATAAAAAAGGGTGAATCCAAGAGTCAGCCCGAAACCGGGCAGGGAACTGTGTTTGGCTGTGGCCATTCGCATTACCGGTTGGTCTGTTGAACTCTGTCGAACGTCCCGCCGTCGCTGAAATGCTTTTTGTGCGCGTTCTGCCACCCTCCGAACATTTCGTCAATCGTAAAGAGCCGCATGCCGGAAAAAGCATCGGGGTTCGACTTTCCCGGCCGGAAATGATGTTTTGTGATGATAGCCCTGCCTTCTTCACTATAGAGATGCAGAAGGTAATCCTTTGCCACCTCTGTCGTCCCTTTCCGGGTGGTGTTTCGGTCCACCCATGTCACGGGAGGCTCCGCCAATATGCTGACGGACGGTCTAATCAATTGAACGCCGGCGCCTGCGGATTCCTTGCTCGCCAGGATGGCCTCGTTTTCCCAACTGATGAGCACGTCGCCAATGCCACGCTGAACGAAGGTTGTTGCTGCGGAGCGCGCCCCGGCCTCGAGCACGGGCACATTGGCGAAAAGCCGCTTCATGAATTCAAAAGCCTGCTCCTCAGAGCCCAGTGCCTTAAGCGCATAGCCCCATGCCGCAAGGTAATTCCAGCGCGCGCCGCCTGATGTTCTGGGATTCGGAGTGATGACCTCTACCTCTGGGCGAATAAGATCCGGCCAATCGTTGATGTTCTTCGGATTACCTCGGCGGACCAGGAATACAATCGTGGAAGTGTAGGGCGTGCTGTTCTCGGGCAGTCGCTTTTGCCAGTCTGATGGCAACATCTTTCCATGCTTCGCAATGGCGTCGATATCATACGCGAGCGCAAGGGTAACGACATCCGCTCGCAGTCCATCGATGACAGCCCTCGCTTGCTTGCCGGAGCCACCATGAGACTGACGAATATCGACCTTCTGGCCGGTCCTGGTATGCCAATGGCGCGCAAATGCAGCATTGTACTCGGCATACAGTTCTCGGGTGGGATCATAGGAAGCATTCAGGAGGGTCAAGTTCGCGCCTGCTGAAGCGAAAAACGGAAGAAGGAGAACAGGCAACGAAAGTACGGTATAATACAGTACTTTAGTTCCTTGGCCGACTTTTGATAGCAGATTATAATGCATTCCGATCTCTGATATCACGTATAATCTCCCTTCTTCATCGAATCAAGTCTATTCTTGATCTATTTATCGTACTTTGTATGTTTTGTTTGAATGAAGCTTTCCTTGCGAGGTGAGTACGCCCTTCGAGCGCTGCTGGTTTTAGCTGAAAACGAGGGGCAGGGTTTGGTGCGTGTCCAGGCAATTTCAGCGGAGCAGAACATTCCAAAACGGTACTTGGAGCAAATTCTGAACGACTTGAGGGCCGGGGGATTTGTAAAGAGCAGACGCGGAGTGGCTGGGGGATATCGACTTGGACGGCGCGCCGACCAGATTACTCTGGCGGCTGTGGTCAGGCATGTCGAGGGATCGCTGGCCCCGGTGAGTTGCCTCAGTGAAAACTTTTATCAGAAGTGTTCGTGTCCGGACGAGATGCGATGCGCCGTGCGCAGCGTGATGAAAGAGATACGCCTGGCGATTGTGCAAATTGCGGAGAGCATCACGTTGGCGGAGATGGTGCAGCGCAGCCGGGAACTGCGGAACCAGCCAATGAACGCCTACGATTTCAGCATCTGACCTGGCGATCCATGAACGCGTCTGAACCTACACGCGCGAGCGCGAGAACCGGAGTCTTGTCGGGCGTTGGCGCGTACGTCATGTGGGGAGTGTTCCCGGTCTATTTCTATTTTCTCCGGGATATCTCGGCTCCCATCATTCTTTGCCACCGGATTGTGTGGTCGTGTGTGTTTTTGGTGCTGCTCGTGAGTTTGCGAAAGGAGTGGAACCAGTTTTTGCCCATCGTTCGAAGCGGAAGGGTAATGCTGCTATTATCCGCCGGTGCGGTGCTGATCGCCCTGAACTGGCTGGTGTTTATTTACTCGGTTGTCGTTGGTCAGGTGCTGCAAAGCAGTTTAGGTTATTTCATCAACCCCGTCCTGTCTGTTGCACTGGGAATGGTTTTTCTCGGAGAAAGATTGCGCGGATGGCAATGGGTCGCTTTGGGCTCAGCCGTGGGTGCGGTGGCGAATCTTGCACTTCGGGGGAAAGGGATTCCGTGGATTGCGCTGACCCTGGCAATCTCGTTCGGGCTTTATGGGCTGGTCCGAAAACGGGTGAACATTAATTCGCTGCATGCGCTGACGGTTGAATCAGCGATCCTGCTGCCGCTGGCTATTGTCGTTTTGTGGCTGACACCCGGCGGGATGCCTGAGTCACGGCTTGGGTTGCTTTCGCTCTCGGGAATACTAACCGCAACCCCGTTGCTCTTGTTTGGGGTTGCCGTCCGAAAGCTGCAGCTTTCGACCATGGGCTTTCTCCAATATATCGGCCCCAGCCTGCAATTCCTCATGGCAATTCTGTTCTTCAAAGAGCCACTGGACAACGTGCGTCTTCTGAGTTTCATTTTCTGCTGGGTGGCCGTCGCCATATACGTTTTGGATTCGGCCATCCGCTCAGCCCCGCCGGATGTGGCGGACGAGCCTGATTGAGAGCGGGCAAGGACAAACGCCGCCGCAATGGGCGGAATTTGTAAATAAGCTCTCGCATCGGGCTTTGAGATTAGATCTCGAGTTTGTAGGGCGCACGATACGCCCGCGTCATCAGCTTCGAGGCTTCCGTGTCTCCGATGATCTTTTCATTGCGCGCATCCCACCGGATCTTGCGGCCCACCAACATGGATATGAGGCCGAGATGTCCCGGGATTGCTGAGTGATGGGCCGTCTCAACAGGCGTGATGGTTGGTTTCCTGGACTTCACGCAGTCGATAAAGTTCCGCTGGTGATGGGCGGAGTTATATACCTTGACCCTGTGCTTTTCTTCCGGGATTGCAGTGAACCAATCCACATTCGTTGCATCGAAGCCGCCGCGGTTTACCCAAACCCAGCCGTCAGTGCCTATCCACTTCGTTCCCTCCTTGATGTCGTTATGGCCGCCGGCGATCACCATTTCGATGTCTTTAGGATATTTGCACGTGATTCTGTATCTCGTTGCCGTGTTCCAAATTGCGTCTTGCGGGGGAAACTCGCCCTGGCCATTGACCTCGTAAGGACCTTCATTGTCTGCGTCCATGCCCCAGTGAGCAATGTCGGCATGGTGCCCGATCCAGTCCAGGAGTTGTCCTCCGCCGATATTGTAGTTCCACCGCCAATTCATGTGAACGCGCCCCTCAATGTAGGGCTCCATTCGTGACGGGCCAATCCAGCGGTCGTAGTCCAGTTCGGGCGGCGGCGCAGTAATACTCAACTTTTTTCCCGTTCCTGCAAAATCCGTGTGACCCGGGGGCAAGCCGACTTCGACCCGAGTGAGTCTGCCGATGAGGCCGTTCCGGACAATTTCAACTGCGTTGCGAAATGGGGTCTGCGAACGCTGCCACGAACCCGTCTGCCAGATCCGCCTGTTCTTCTGAACTGCTTTCACGATTAGTTGCTGCTCCCGGATGGTGCGAGCAAGGGGTTTCTCACCGTAAATGTCCTTCCTGTTCTTCGCCGCCTCGATGGACATCAGAGCATGCCAGTTGTCGGGAACAGCAAGCATCACCGTGTCAATATCGTCGCGGGCCATCATCTCACGATAATCGTGATACGCTTTGCAATCTTTGTTGCCGTAATGCTTGTTAATGCGGTCCACCGAGGCTTCCAGGTGATTCTTGTCGATATTGCATGCGGCCACGATCTGGACATCCGGCATCCCGAGGAACTCATTTGTGTTTGCGGGTCCCATCATGCCCCAGCCCACCACTCCCATCGTGATGCGCCCGGAAGGGGCACTGCGCACCCGCCCGGGCCCGGAACAACTGACAATTGTTGGGGCTGCCAGGACCGTCGCAGTGACAGAAAGAAAACGCCTGCGGGAAATGCCGTTAGGAGATTTGTTGTTCACGCGGTAACAAGTAACAAAAAACTCCGCTGCGGCCAGAATAATCTTGCGCCCCGCTTCCGGATGTTAATCGTTTGAGCCGTGATCGGCTGGGGTGGCATCCGTCCCGTGTTCGAGAATTCTACTTGCCGCTTCTTTCACTGAACGCACCAGTGCGGCGGGTCTAATGATCTTTGCCCTGCCTGCCCAGCTGAGCACCCAGCGTTCGATTTCATCCAGGCTGGACAACTTCATCTGGATTTCCACACCACCTCCGCGCAATTCGCGGAGTTTCTGAGAGGGATGCCACCTCTTCTCGCGGATGTAGTCGGCGGCACTCGGGTCGAAATGCAGCACGACATCGAACTCCCCTTGGCCTGAGCGCACGCCAAAACTATCCCGCAGCCTCCGATCTAATGAAAACTTTCTGTTTGGAGAAAACCTCTCGCCGGTCTTCCGAATGGACTTGATTCTTGAGGGAGCGAATGTTCGCAAGTCATTCCTGAGATGATCGTAAGCAAACAGATACCACTCTCCGTTAATGTTGGCCAGGTGGTAGGGGTCGATACGCCGTTTTTCGGGAGGAGCATTACCCGGCTTCTTGTAGGTGATCTCAATACGCTCGCGGGCGCTGGTAGCCTTTGCCAGAGAGTCAAAAACTGACAGGTCGAGGATGGTCTCAGCCCGGGTCCGAAAGGAAATGGCATCCTCCACCCGCGAGAGGTCCAGGGAGATCGTCTCGGGCAACGACCGCTCCAGCTTGCGAATGGCGCTTATGAGCGGACGCTCAAAGCTCGTGCCTCGATATTGCTGGAGGGCCCTTTCGGCCACCAATAACGCAAACAACTCGCCTTCGGTCATCTGAACGGTTGGAAAAGAGTCCACCGGCTGCGTGTAATAGTAACCGCCCCGGCTGGCATCAAACTCAATTGGCAAGGCGAGCCGGTCACGCATGAATTCAATATCGCGATAAACCGATTTGTCACTGATCTCCAATTCCCAAGCCAGCGAGCGTGCCGTCGGCATTTCCCCGGCTTGCAGGGCCTGGTGAATGCGAAGCATCCTTTCAAGCGGCGGACGTGTGTGCTTGCCGGCGGGTTTATCCATCAGCTTACTGTAACCTGTTGGCTGCCTCACGCAAAGTCTCAACACGTGAGGAATCCCAGTTTCGACACGTGGGTCCGGCTTTCCATCTCTTTGGGCTGCGGCTAAATTGGGCTTGTGAAACTCAATTTTGCAGTCGTGGCATTCGCGGCACTTCTTCCGGGAGCGAGGATGGCCACCGCGGAACAGCCTCTTGAGCCTCTGCTCCTGTTCATGAAGCCTTCCGACGTTAGCGAGTCAGTTGGTCCGTTGGTTTTTCATGCCAGCCCCCTCAAGCTTCGAGGCACAATTGCGCCTCTCGCCGTTGACGGTTCAGTGACGGTGCAAAGCGGGAGCCGGCATGGGCTGGCGAACGACATCTCTTTCCGCCCCCTCCTTGCAGTTCCTTGCGCGGACGGGGGCTACGATGTGTATGGGTCCGAAAGCAGAGAAAATCCCAAAGAACCAAAACAATTCCTTTGGAAGATCTGCCGGGCGCACACGTTCGACGCCCGCCACTTTACGGATCTTCGGGAGGTCTTTACCAATCCGCCCGGCCCCTGGTTGATCGAAGCTTCGATGACCCGTGAGGAAACAACAGGAAAGTTCTTCTTTTTTCAGTGGAGCCGGTCGGATGATCCGGGGAAGGGACACGCCCTATGGGGATTTGTAAGCGACATTGGTGGAAGCTGGCGCCCGTTGAGTACCAAGCCGCTTTATCTCGATCACGATGCCTTCGGCGTAATGTGGGACCCGCAGTCTCATCGCTTTCTCAGCTGCCAGGTGACGACGCAATCCAGGCAGAAACCGTATTCAGATAATCTGGGCGACTCACGGCGGCGCGTTCTGAGCATCCGCACCAGTAAAGACGGTGTCACATGGAACAGAGTTGCCGATGCAGGGGACTCGGGACTTATCACCCCCGATGTACATGACCCCGAAGATCTCGAATTTTATCGCATGCAGCCGTTTGCGTACGGGGACCGTTTCGTGGCCATGGTGGACCTTTATGCCGCCTCTCCGCTCTTTCCCGGAAGGCACGGACCGCACCTTGGTTGCGAATGGTGGGTGAGCGACGATGGGATGCGTTGGGAGCGTCCCTGGCGAGGTTGGGATGCGCATGGAGATGCTCCGTACCCGATCAAGATGTCGCCAATGCGGGTCGGTCGTGAGATGCTCTTCTGGGTGTCGGGGCAGGTTCGAGGCCTGCCTGAATATCGTTTGGCAGGGATAGGTGCCAGATCCAACGCTGAATTTTCTTCTAAACCTTTCAAAATGCCCGCCCGAGAACTTTTGCTGAACGCAACTATTCCGGCCGGCAGCGGGCTTTTTCGCCAATCCTACATACAAGTGGAAATCCGCGATGAGAATCATAAGCCCATCAACGGATACGAGCGAGAGAAATGCCTTCTCCAGAACGTGGACGACACCCGCATTCCGCTCAGTTGGAATGGAGCAACAGGCAAGGAACTGGCCGGCAGAAAGATTTCCCTGAAATTCTGCCTGCGCCAGGCCACGCTTTACATGCTCGGCACTGTGCGGTCTCAGTAGGAAATCTGCGGATTCTATCCGCCTACGGCGGCACGCGCTTCAGCCGCGAGCGGCGTGCTCAGGTAGCGCTCGCCTGTCGAGCAGGCGATCGTCACAATAATCTTGCCCTTGTTTTCCGGGCGTTTCGCGATTTCGACTGCGGCCCAAACATTAGCGCCACTGGAAATGCCGGCCAGGATGCCCTCTTCCTTGGCCAGGCGACGCGCCATTGCGAAGGCGTCTTCGTTTGCAACTTGGACGCATTCCGCAATTTGCGGTTGTCCAGTTGCATCTTTGAGGCGAAGGTTTTTCGGAATGAAACCCGCCCCGGTGCCCTGGATCTTGTGAGGGCCGGGTTTTACGGGTTCACCGGCGAGCGTCTGTGAGATGACGGGCGAATCCTTTGGCTCCACCGCTATAGCCTGAAAGGATGGCTTTCGCGGCTTGATGGCTTCGTAGCAGCCTGTGATCGTGCCACCAGTGCCGACGGCGGCCACCAGTATGTCCACTTTCCCGTTCGTATCCGCCCAAATCTCCTCGCCCGTGGTTCGCCGATGTATGTCCGGGTTTGATCCGTTCTCGAATTGCTGTGGGATCCATGAGTTCGGCGTCTCTTTTGCCAGCAGTTCAGCCTTGGCGATCGCTCCTTTCATTCCTTCATTTCCAGGGGTAAGAACCAATTTGGCGCCGAGCATTGCCAGTAGAGTTCTTCGTTCAAGAGACATCGTCTCGGGCATTGTTAAGATAAGCTGATACCCCTTGGCAGCGGCGACAAAAGCGAGTGCGATGCCCGTGTTGCCGCTCGTAGGTTCGATGATCACGGTATCATTTTTCAACACACCCCGCTTCTCAGCGTCCTCGATCATTGCCATGCCGATACGGTCTTTTACGCTGCTCAGGGGATTAAAGAACTCGCATTTCAGCAGCACAGTGGCTTCCAGGCCTTGCGTTATGCGGTTTAGTTTGACCAGCGGGGTGTGGCCGACAGTCTCCAGAATATTGTTATAGATTCGTCCCATAAAATAATTGCTCTTGTTGCGCGGTGGAATATTCCCCATGTGAGCGACACGATCAAGCAGAATTATGCATAACATTAGTATGACACTAATGTTTCTCCCGGCCAGATCTCCGCACAATGCCTGGAGTAGGTCGATTCCCAGTGCTCGGGAAAAGCATCTGCCAGGTTCTTGTCAAGGCCCTGCCAACACCGACAGTCGCCTCAAACGAATCGCGAATCTGACTGGCAATACTCCTGCCAATTCTCCGTCAACCTCGTAAGGGGCGCGTGCCGATGAATCAAGTGTCAGTTGCTTTGCCTTGAAGCGGTGTGCAAGATGACGGGGCAGCTCTCGTCGAAGTAAGAGACTGGGGCCGCAGCGCGCGAGTGTGATCCAATTGACTCTTGGGAAAACCACTACATCCAGCAGGCCATCTGTGAGATCTGCGTCGTGGAACACGGGATAACTGCCGCCGTAGAGGCGTCCATTTCCGATCAACACGAGTTGGCCCCTGGATTGCTCGTGGTCTGACACCACAGAAATGTCGCATCGGTGTGCCTGCATGCATCGGAGTCCGGCGACCACATACGCAAGGGGGCCGATGCGCTTTTTCAGACGCCAATTGACACACTCGATGGCCTGCGCATCAAAGCCCGCGCCGGCGAGCTGTGCGAAGTGCCTGGTCGTCGAGTCGCTGGTGGATGTCGCTGCGGGCAGGTCCACCTGGCGGACTTTCCCGTGCAGAATCGTATTCCATGCGTCGTGGAGGCTGGACGGAATCCCGAGCTCTCGCGCGAATACGTTCACCGTACCCAAAGGAAGCACTCCGAGCCGGCAAGAATCCAAGCCGCAGGAATCCACGATGCCGTTGAGGACCTCGTTAAGCGTGCCGTCTCCGCCTGCGGCGACGATGGTGTCGAAGCCTTGCCTCACAGCCTGCCCGGCCAAGCGGCGCGCATCACCCGGGGCGCTGGTGGACGCAAGGGTGGCCTGCGAGGCGATCTCATTGAGATGCTTTCGAAAAAGGCGGGCTTTTTCGCCTCTGGCGACGGGATTGAATATTACGCAAACGCGCACGCGGCAGAGTCTTGGCCGGTCAAGCCTTCCGGTCAAGCCGTGGTGTGGGTATTCCATGCCGTCGCGGAGAGAACCAATGGGTGCCGGGCGGGCAGACGGCAGAAACAATGCAGAACGAACGGTTTAGTTGGGAACCCGGGCGCATGATGTCGAGGATAGCGTCGTTTGCTGATCAGCTTACAAACAGGTATTTGGAGGCAAATTCGGGTTCGCTGGTGGCGTTGATGCCGAGTTTTCTGAGGGCCGTGGCGTCTCCGGGTGATGGAATATGCGTAAGATGAACGTCGCAGCCGCGGAGGAGTTTAAGCTGTTCGATGGCAGTTTCCGCCGCGGGATTGGTGATTGAACTGATGCTCAGCGCGATCAGTGTTTCCTCGAGGTCAAGGCTGGTGACTTTTCCCCTGAGCACATCTGTTTTGAAATGGCACAGCGATCGTGTGACGTTTGTCGGAAGGAGATGAATGGGTTCAGGCATGCCAGCCAGGACCTTGACTGCGTTCAAAATAAGGCCGGAGGCTGCATGGAGGAGCGGAGAGTTTTTGCCCGTGACGACTCGTCCGTCTGCCAATTGCAGCGCGGCGCCGCAAAAGAATCCGTCACTGCCTTTGCCGCATGCCTGCGCCTGCTGAGCGGCCTGTCTTGCGGGCTGAACCACGGTGCGGTCGGTCACGTTCAATCCCAGGTTGCGCATAATCATTTCGACGCGTTCCATGGGGTCGCGTTCGACGAGGCCCATGGCGTACTCACAGGCGTAGTTGAAGTAACGTCGGATGATTTCCTGACGTGCAGAGGCGCGGCAGGCTTCGTCGTCAATAATGCCGAAGCTTGCGCGGTTTACCCCCATGTCGGTAGGGGACTTGTAAAAAGAAGGTTGGTTGGTGATTCGCTCGATGATGCGTCGCAAGAGCGGGAAGGCTTCGATATCACGATTGTAATTCACGGCAGGCTGGCCGTAAGCCTCGAGGTGGAAGTGATCAATGAGATTAACATCACGCAATTCCGCGGTGGCAGCTTCGTAGGCGACATTGACTTCGTGGTTGAGGGGCAGGTTCCAGATCGGAAAGGTCTCAAATTTCGCGTAACTGGCATTTTCTCCGCGCCTGTGCTCGTGGTAAAGCTGGGCCAGACAGGTTGCCAGTTTTCCGCTGCCGGGGCCGGGACCGGTCACCACCACGATCGGGCGATCGGTATCGATGTAAGGGTTTGCGCCGTAGCCCTCTTCGCTCACGATGGTTTCGACATCGGTAGGGTAGCCCTTGGTTGTGCGATGTGTGTAAACGCGAATGCCGCGCCGCTCCAGCTTGTTTTTGAATGCAATCGCAGCCGGCTGGCCGTCAAAACGCGTAATGACGACGGCACGAACCGTGATTTCCCACTCCCGGAGTTCATCAATGGTTTTGAGGGCGTCGGTATCATAGGTGATGCCAAAATCCGCCCGCATCTTCTTCTTCTCGATGTCGCCGGCGAAGATGCAAAGGAGCACTTCAACTTTCTCCTTAAGTCGGTGGAGCAGACGGATTTTTACATCGGGCTGAAAGCCGGGAAGCACGCGGGCGGCATGATAATCGAGCAGGAGCTTTCCGCCGAATTCAAGGTACAGTTTCTGGTTGCTGCCGTTGACGCGTTCGAGAATGGCAGCACTTTGTTGCTCCAGGTAGCGGTTGTTATCAAATCCAATTGTTCCAGGCATGATAGAGTCCTTCACACATCGACCTGGGAGAAGACTGTACAGGCGCTGTTTGCGGTTGGAAAGCAGCATCGCGCGCTTCCAGAGAAACGTCACGGACAAGAAAGTTCATGCGAGCGCCGAGAGGAGGGGCAGAGTTCAGGCATGACTGGTCCTTGAGGCGCTGCTGTGACACTTGCCGCAGATTGGTCGTTACGCTAGCTTCCATTGTTATGGAAGACAATCTGCCCCCATTGGAAGGAGCGCCGCCAGCGACGCCGCCGCCTGTCATTGGTCAACCTCTCCAGAGACTCAAGGAGCCGAAGCGCTGCCCGGGCTGGAAGATAATTGCCATTATTCTGCTGTGTTTCCTGCTTGTGAGCCTGCTGCTGAACCTGGGTAGTTTTACGATGAGCTTTGTGTCGGGCGCTCCGCGGGTGTCCGGCGTTGTGGGGCCGAAGATTACCGAGGTGATGACGAAGGACAACAATGCGAGCAGCAAGATTGCTGTGATCAAGGTGGAAGGGGTCATCACCAGCCAGTCAGCGGAGGGCGGCTACACGATGGTGGAGGTGATAAAAGCACAATTGGAGGCAGCGGCCAAAGACCATCGGGTAAGAGCCGTTGTGCTCAAAGTGGATTCGCCGGGCGGCGAGGTGCTGGCATCGGATGAGATTTACCGATTGGTTGCTGATTTTCAAAAGACAAGTCGCAAGCCTGTGGTGGCGTCCATGGGCAATCTCGCGGCATCAGGAGGCTATTACGTCTCAGCGCCGTGTCGTTGGATCGTGGCAAACGAACTGACGATTACCGGGAGTATCGGCGTGATCATGAGCACATGGAACTACCGTGGCCTGATGGACAAGGTGGGGCTCGTTCCTCAGGTCTATAAGAGCGGCAAGTTCAAAGACATGCTAAGCGGCTCACGACGCGTTTCTGATATATCGGACGAGGAGCACCGTATCCTGCGGGAACTCATTAACGAGACTTACACAAAGTTCAAGGATGTGGTTGCGCAGGGTCGAAATTCGGCGCTTCAGAGCAACCAGGGAAAAGCGCAGAACAAGCGATTGGCCAGCGATTGGACTGAGTATGCGGACGGGCGGGTATTCACCGGCGTTGAGGCTCTGAGGCTGGGTTTTGTGGATGAGTTGGGGAGTTTCGATGATGCGCTTGCCCGGGCGCGGGTTCTTGCGGACATCAAAGCCGCCGACGTGATCGAGTATCAGCAGCACTTTGATTTTTCGGACCTCTTTCGACTGTTTGGCAAGGCTGAACTGCCGGTTGTGAAGGTGGATTTCGGGGTCGAGCCGCCGAAACTGCGTCCGGGATTGCTTTATTTCCTGTATTACACCGGGGCGAATTGACGTGAAAGGAGTCACCATCATTAAGCACCCGCTGGTGCAGCACAACCTGACACTGCTTCGGGACAAACGAACCGGGCCGCAGGAGTTTCGCCGTGTGCTGGGTGAGGTGGCGTCGCTCATGATTTACGAGGCTACGCGCTCATTCCAGGTGGACCCGGTACCAGTGAATACTCCGCTGGCCCAGTCCTCCGGTCATCGGCTGCGACGTGAGGTAGTGCTGGTCCCGGTGCTTCGTGCCGGTTTGGGAATGCTGGATGCGATTCTACAACTGATTCCGCATGCGAGGGTCGGGTTTATCGGACTCAAGCGCGAGGAGACCACTTTCAGGGCAATGTTTTATCACAAGAGTTTGCCGGCGGACCTGAGGAAGTTCGAAGTGCTGCTTATTGACCCGATGCTGGCTACGGGCGGCAGTGCTGTGGCGGCGATGAACCTGCTGGCAGAGTTGAATGCCAGTCGTGTCCGGTTGGTAAACCTTGTTGCCGCACCTGAAGGAATCGCGCACGTGCGCCAGCACTATCCGGAGCTGCCTATCTTTACAGCTTCGGTGGACAAACGTCTGAACAAGAGAGGTTACATTGTTCCCGGGCTTGGTGATGCCGGCGACCGTCTGTTCGGCGTGTGATGGCACGGAGGCGGTTTCTGGTTTAGAATGCAAGACTTATGGGCGTGGATGAATTTGACCTGGTTGTCATCGGTGCTGGACCCGGTGGTTACGTGGCCGCGATTCGCGGGGCGCAGCTCGGATTAAGGGTTGCATGCGTTGAAAAAGAGCCAGTACCCGGGGGCACTTGTCTTAGAGTGGGCTGCATTCCCAGCAAAGTGCTCCTTGAATCCAGCGAGAGATACGAGGAGGCCAGGACCGGGTTGGGAGCTCATGGGATTATCGTGTCCGAAGTCGGCCTGGATCTCGCCACGATGCTGCGTCGAAAAGAGCAGGTCGTCTCCGTTTTGACCAAAGGTGTCGAAAGCCTGTTCCGGAAAAACAAAGTGACGCATTTTGTGGGGCAGGGACAGATCACAGCCCCGGGGAAAGTCGCGGTGATGCGTCCGTCGGACACGATTGAACTGAGAGCCAAATGGATCATCATAGCCAGTGGCAGTAGGCCCGCGACCATACCGGGCGTGCAAATAGACGGCAACCGGATTTGCACCAGCACCGAGGCGTTGTCCTTTCCCGAAGTCCCGCGACACCTGGTGGTCATCGGGGGTGGGTATATTGGTCTGGAACTTGGCACCGTGTGGAGGCGACTCGGCGCGAAGGTTACGGTGCTGGAGTTTTTAGATCGAATTCTTTTCGGCATGGATAATGAGATCGCATCCGAAGCTTTAAAGATCTTTCGTAAGCAGGGTATTGATTTTCGACTGGGCACCAGGGTGAAAAGTGCACACGTCAGCAGCGATGTCTGCACGGTGGAAGCCGAGGGCATGGAGCCGACTACCTGTGACCGTATCCTCGTCGCGGTTGGCCGCGTTCCAAACACGGACGGCCTGGGATTGGAAACCCAGGGAATTCAGTTGCACCGTAAGGGACAGGTGCTCGTCAACGAGAGCTTCAGCACCTCTGTTGAGGGGGTTTACGCTATTGGCGATGTTACAATGGGACCAATGTTGGCTCACAAAGCCGAGGAGGAGGGCATTGCGTGCGTCGAGAAGCTGGTGGGCGGCCACGCCCATGTGAACTATAACGCGATTCCCGCCGTGGTTTATACCCAGCCGCAAATAGGTGCGGTTGGAATGACGGAGGAGGAGATCCGCGAAACCGGGCGTGCCTACAGGAAGGGCGTGTTTCATTTTCGCGCGAATGGCCGGGCGCGGAGCATAGGGCACACGGAGGGGTTCTGCACGGTATTGGCGGACCTACAAACCGACCGCATTTTGGGCGTGCACATCATAGGGCCGGACGCCGGAGATTTGATAAACGAGGCTGCGGCAGCGATTAACTTTGGCGCCACCAGCGAAGACCTTGCCCGCACATGCCATGCCCATCCTACGTTGGGTGAGGCACTCAAAGAGGCAGCTATGAATGTCCTGGTGCGAGCGATACACATTTGATGCCATGACAAAAAGAGACGCCGATTACGATCTGGCAGTGATAGGTGGGGGCAGCGCAGGGTACGCGGCAGCCAGGACGGCCACTTCTCTTGGTCTCAAAACGGCTGTTATTGACGGCGCCGATGAATTGGGCGGCCTCTGCATTCTGCGCGGTTGCATGCCTACCAAGGCTCTACTGCATGCAGCCGAGGTGTTGCACCTGGCCGGAAAAGCGCACACCTGGGGGATCCATTGTGAGAAGCCGGGGTTTGACTTCTCCAAAGTCATGGCCCGCAAGGACGAGATGATCCGGGGTTTTGCGCAGTACCGGCAGGAGCAACTGAAGGACGGTCGTTTCGCATTGTTTAACGCTCAGGCGCAGTTTGAAGATTCTCACACCGTTCGGTTGAGCGATGGGCACACTCTTTCCGCCCGCCATTTTGTTGTTGCCACGGGTTCCACGCTCGGTCCCTGCCCGATTGCGGAGCTGAAGCAAATGAACTGCCTGAGCAGCGACACAGCGCTCAAACTTACGAAGCTTCCGAAGTCGATGATTGTCCTGGGTGGCGGCGCCGTGGCTGTAGAGTTCGCCCAGTTTTTCGCCCGGTTTGGTGTGCGAGTGATTCTGATTCAGCGCAGTGCTCACATCCTGCAAGGATTTGATACGGACGCTGCGGAGGTGGTCGAAGCGGTGTTAAGACGTGAAGGCGTGGAACTCTACATCGGCACAAAGCTCCTGAGCGCGCGGATGCGTGATGGTTTGAAGGAGATTACGTTTGAGCACGGGATCGGCAAGGTGGTTAACGTGCAGGCCGAGGAGGTTTTCTACGGCCTCGGACGTGTTCCAAACGTGCGAGATCTCTGCCTGGACAAAGCAGGGGTGATCCTTGACAGGGGGCGAATCGTGACAAATGCGAGAATGCAGACAAGCGCCTCGCACATTTATGCGGCGGGAGATTGCGCGGGGCTCCACGAGGTGGTGCATGTGGCGATTCAGCAAGGTGAGATAAGCGCGCATAATATTGCCCGGCCCCACAATCCGCGTGAAATGGATTACCGTCTGTTGGTCGAGGTGGTTTTCTCAGATCCCCAGGTTGCTCAGGTTGGCCTGAATGAAAAGCGAGCACGCCTTCAAAAAGTTCCCCATCTCGTGGCAAAGTATCCGTTCAACGATCACGGCAAGTCATTGATTATGGATGCAACCGATGGATTTGTGAAACTCCTGGCCGAGCCGACCAGCGGGGAAATCCTTGGGGGATGCTGCGCCGGGCCGATGGGGAGCGATCTTATTCACGAGATCGTTGCTGCCATGTGCAAGCGCATGACAGTGACTGAAGTGGCGGCCATGCCCCATTACCATCCTACCCTGGCCGAGATTTGGACCTAT
>CAYNZC010000038.1:31856-33392 GCA_964401575.1 uncultured Verrucomicrobiota bacterium | reverse complement strand
GTGACGCCGCGGCAGACGGCTGAAACCGCTTTGGACAAATTGAAAGGATGGATCGGACATGGACATTGACGACCTGAATGAGATAGCCGCCAAAGAACGCGCGGCGCAAAAGAAGTTCACCATCCGGTGCTGCATGGCTGCCGGTTGCATGTCCTCGGATTCCAAGGGAGTGAAAGAGGCCCTTGAGAAAGCCGTGAAGGATGCCGGCATGGAGAGTGAAGTTGAAGTGCGTGGTGTGGGCTGCATGAAACTTTGCTGCCAGGGTCCCCTGGTCCAGGTGGACACCAAGCCGGAGGGCGATGGCGCCACGGTGCAGTTGGGTGAGGGGCCGTTATACGTCAAGGTTACCGCTGAGAATGCGGCCGAAGTGATCGGCACCCTGAAGGGGGCCAAAGCCGGCCTTGAACAGGTGGATCCCAAAGGTCCGTTCTTTTCGCACCAACTGGGCATCGTTCTTGGCAATAGCGGGATTGTTGATCCCGAGAGGATCGAGTCGTACGTGGCGGCGGACGGTTACCAGGCACTGCACGATGCCTTGCGGGAAATGACTCCCAAGGATGTTGTCGATGCCATCATCAAGAGTGGTCTGCGCGGTCGTGGCGGCGCGGGTTATCCCACCGGGCTGAAGTGGGCGACGGTGGCCAAGACCGAGTCGCAGCAGAAATATGTGATTTGCAATGCGGATGAAGGGGATCCGGGCGCGTTTATGGATCGGAGCGTGCTGGAGAGCGATCCGCACTCGGTGCTGGAGGGCATGACCATTGCCGCTTACGCGGTTGGAGCGAGCCAGGGCTTTATATACGTGCGGGCCGAGTATCCGCTGGCGATTTCCAGGCTTCAAACCGCGATTAAGCAGGCCAAGCAAGCCGGATTGCTGGGCAGCGGCGTCCTGGAATCCCCATTCAGTTTCAATATTGATCTGCGAATTGGCGCGGGGGCTTTCGTTTGCGGCGAGGAAACCGCTCTGATGTCGTCTGTCGAAGGCAAGCGCGGCACTCCGCGTCCGCGTCCGCCGTTCCCCGCCGAGAAGGGCTTGAACGGATGTCCGACGCTGATCAACAACGTCGAGACCCTTGCGAACATTGCGCCGATTATTCGCAAGGGCGCCGATTGGTTCAGCGCGATTGGGACAGAGAAGAGCAAAGGCACCAAAGTATTTGCGCTGGCGGGCAAGATTACCAATACCGGGCTTATCGAGGTTCCGATGGGCACGCCGCTGCGCAAGATTGTCGAGGAGATGGGTGGCGGGGCTCCGGACGGGCGGACGATCAAAGCCGTTCAGACGGGCGGGCCATCCGGCGGGTGCATACCGGCCGAGGCGCTGGATACCCCGGTGGACTACGATTCCCTGATGAAGCTTGGGTCCATTATGGGTTCCGGCGGCATGATCGTGATGGATGAGACGACGCACATGGTGGATGTGGCGCGGTTCTTCATGGAATTCTGCATGGACGAATCGTGCGGCAAGTGCATTCCATGCCGCGCCGGCACCGCGCAGATGCACCACTTGCTCACCAAGATACTGGGTCGGAAGGC
>CAYNZC010000038.1:0-31756 GCA_964401575.1 uncultured Verrucomicrobiota bacterium | reverse complement strand
TGCCGGTTGTGCCTGGTGGAGGTGACGGGCATGCCCAAGCTGCTGCCCGCCTGCACCACGAAGGTGCGGGAGGGCATGGAAGTCAAGACGGACAGCGAGCGTCTGCGGAAATACCGCAAGATGACCCTTGAGCTGCTTCTCGCCGAGCGCAACCACATCTGCGCGGTCTGCGTGGCCAATGGGCATTGTGAACTGCAGACCCTGGCCTACAGCCTGGGCATTGATCATGTGCGCTATGACTACTGCTTTCCGAAGTGGAGTGTGGACAACACGCATGGCCTGTTTGGGATGGATCACAACCGGTGTGTGCTCTGCGCCCGTTGCGTGCGGGTTTGCTGGCACATTGAAGGCGCCGGGACCAAGAATGTCTCAGGCCGCGGCGCCCGGTCGAATATCATATCCGATTTGAACCAGCCGTGGGGCAGTGCGGAGACCTGCACGCGGTGCGGCAAGTGTGTGATGGCCTGTCCGACCGGCGCTCTGTTCTACAAGGGCTCCACGGTTGCCGAAATGGAACGGGACCGCGAGAAGCTGGAATTCATCGTAACCGCTAGAGAGAAAAAACAATGGAACGCATAAAAGTTGCCACCGTGTGGCTGGGGGGCTGCTCCGGCTGTCACATGTCCTTTCTGGACCTGGACGAGTTTCTGATTGACCTGGCCGGAATCATTGACCTGGTCTATAGCCCGGTTGTGGACGCCAAGGAGTATCCGAAGGATGTGGACGTGTGCCTGGTTGAAGGCGCGGTCTGCAACGAGGACAACCTCGAGATCATTCGGACGATTCGCGCCCGCACGAAGATTATTGTGTCCTTCGGCGATTGTGCCGTGACTGGCAACGTGCCGGCGCTGCGGAATCTCCTTGGTCTCAAGAGTCACGAAAACGTGCTGCAATACGCGTATGTTGAGGGCGCGCAGTCCAATCCTTCTGTGCCGAGGGAGCCCGGGATTGTGCCGCCCCTGCTTGAACGCGTTGTGCCGGTTCATGAAGTTGTGCACGTGGATTACTTCATCCCGGGCTGTCCGCCATCGGCGGAGCGCATCAAGGCATTCATGAGCCAGTTGCTGGCCGGGGCTGAACCGAAACTCGAGGGCGCCCAGCTCAAATTTGGATAAACCTATGTCGAAACGTATTGTGATCGATCCGGTGACCCGCATTGAGGGTCACGCCAAGATCAGCCTTTTTCTGGACGACAGCGGCAACGTCTCCGATGCCGAATTTCATGTTGTCGAGTTCCGCGGTTTTGAGAAGTTCTGCGAGGGCCGGCCTTTCTCGGAAATGCCGGGCATCACGCCGCGGATTTGCGGCATCTGCCCGGTCAGCCATCTGCTCGCCTCGGCCAAAGCGGGCGATGCCATCATGGCGGTGGCTATTCCGCCGGCTGCCGACAAGCTGAGGCGGGTGATGAATCTCGGGCAGATCATCCAGAGCCATGCGTTGAGCTTTTTCCACCTGAGCGCGCCGGACTTTCTGCTGGGCTGGGATACGCCGCAGGCCAAGCGGAACGTCTTCGGGCTGATAGCGGCGAACAAGGATCTGGCCCGCGCCGGCATTCGCCTGCGCCAGTTCGGCCAGGAAGTTATTGAAATCCTTGGCGGCAAGAAGATTCATCCTGCCTGGGCGGTGCCTGGCGGAGTGCGCACGCCGCTCTCTCCGGAAGGGCGCGAGAAAATCCGTTCGTGGCTGCCCGAGGCATACGCCACGACCGCGGTTGCGTTTGACCTGTTCAAGAAGACGATCGACACGCACAAGAAAGAGATACAGACCTACGGAAACTTCCAATCCCTGTACATGGGCCTGGTGGATCCCGATGGGAACTGGGAGCATCATGGCGGCAAACTGCGGTTCACGGATTCCAGCGGCAGCGTGATTGCGGACCAGTTGGATCCGCAGAAATACTTTGATTACATTGGGGAGGCCGTTCAAAGCAGTTCTTACCTGAAGTCGCCCTACTACACGCCGCTCGGCTTTCCCGATGGCATGTACCGTGTGGGACCGCTTGCGCGGTTGAATGTTGCCGAGCGCATCGGCACGCCAAAGGCGGATGCCGAGCTTGTCAAGTTCAAGAAGATGGGCAAGGGCGCCGTCAATTCATCGTTCCTCTATCACTACGCGCGCCTCATTGAGATTCTGGCCTCTATCGAGCGTGTGGAGCTGTACATGGATGATCCGGATCTTTTGAGCGAGGATCTCCGGGCCGATGCCGGCATCAACAGCTTTCGTGGTGTGGGCGTGAGCGAAGCGCCGCGCGGCACACTCTTCCACGATTACACCGTGGACCGGGACGGGCTGCTGAGAAAAGTCAATATGATTGTGGCGACGGGTCAGAACAACCTGGCCATGAACCGCACGGTGGCGCAGATAGCGCGGCACTATGTGAAGGGCGGCTCCAATGACATACCCGAGCCGCTGCTGAACAGGATCGAGCATGGCATTCGCTGCTATGATCCCTGCCTGAGCTGCTCGACGCATGCTGTGGGGCAGATGCCGATCGAGGTGCGGCTTGTTGCGCCGGACGGCGCAATCGTGCAGCGGATTATTCGCGGTTGATTATTTTTGGTTTGAGCAGAGGTTCAGCGGGGTGATGGCGCAAGTCATCACCCCGCTGTTATTTCATCGGGACATCGAACGAGCTTGGCGGCTTCCGGTCCGGCTCGCTGGCTTACCCGTGGGGGCACGTTGCGTCGGTTGTCTTTGGCGGCATTGGCACGATCGCCACCGTTGTGGCTGTTGCATGGATCTGGCCGGGGTTGCGGCGATTTGGGCGATTGGATATGGCCACCCCGAAGACAGGCGTCGGGGCGTGAAGGTCTGCGGCTGCCGGGCGAGGCGTCATCCGGCACAGCCGATGCGAAAGTTCAGGAGTGCGGCCAGGTGTGCCAAAGGTAGCCGCCATAAAGAGCCAGCAGCAGCGCACCCTCCCAGCGCTTGAGCTTGAAACCCGTCCAGGCGATCACGAGCAGCAGGACGGAAAAGCCGACCATGATCCAGGTGTCGTCCAGGCCGACGCCATCGCCGTTGAGCGGGTGCCGAATCACGGCGCCGACACCCAGGTTTGCGAGGATATTGCAGATGTTGGATCCGACCACGTTGCCAACGGCGATGTCCGGCTGTTTGCGGAGGGCTGCCATCAGGGAGGAGGCCAGTTCCGGCAGGCTTGTGCCGGCGGCGATGATGGTGAGGGCGATGACTGCGTCGCTTACGCCGAAGAGCTTTGCGAGATGCACCGCCCCATCCACAAACCAACGCGAGCCCAGGACAAGCAGGGTGAGCCCTCCGAGAATCAGCAGTGCATCCTTCCACAAAGCGCTTGTGAGTTTCGGGGTGGCATCGCTGAACTCTTCCCGCACTGCCTGCGAGGTCGCCTTGCGAGCGGCCCTGATGTTGAAAACGGTGTAGGCGATAATCCCCGCCAGGAATACCAGTCCCTCCCAAAGGGCGATGCGCAGGTCCAGGAAGAACAGCAGGAACAGCATGGCGACTCCGATCATGAAAGGAGTATCCCACTTGATTAACTGGAACTGCACGCGCACGGGGCAGACCAGGGCTGTAATGCCAAGGATGACGGCGATGTTAAAAATATTGGAGCCGACGGCGTTGCCTATGGCGATGGCGCCGTTGCCCTGCGCCGCTGCTGTGGCGCTGATGAGCAACTCCGGCGCGCTGGTGCCGTAGGCGACGACCGTGAGCCCAATCATCAGCGGTGTGACGCGCAGTCGCACGGCGAGAGAGGCGCCGCCGCGCACAAGCCATTCCGCGCCGAGATAAAGGGCGACAAGACCGGCCGAAAGCATCAGAGCGATCATCATGAACTCGCCGGAAGTTATCGCAGGCCCTCGCTCATTTCCAGCGAGTCCTGTTGCCGGGCGAGGCGCGAGATTCGTCAGCCTAAGAAATGCCTGTCAGGCAGGGCCTGCGCTCAGCCCCCAACCGGTCAGCGTTCCGGTTCGCATGCGTCCGTTCTTGATCTGGAAGATGCCGGGGAAGCTCTTTTCCCATTGCCTGTTCGCCTCGGGGATGAACTGGCGGGCGTTGGCTTCGATTGCCGGGACGGCGGGGATGTGGGCGGCCAGGCCCGCTGACTGGATCAGGGAGGCGCCCGGGCAGGTCAGGTCCTGGACGCACAGGAACATCTTCTTGTGCTGTGCTGCGGCCGCCATAAGGAGCGCGTTGGACTGTCCCTTGCATGTTTTGAGGGCGACGCCGGTGTAGCCCATCTCGCGGGCGAGGTTGAGCATTTCAAGGCTGGTCAGGGATTCATCAATCACAATCGGCACCAATTTTGCCGCTTTGTGCATGACGTTCTGCCGGTCGGCGGCGAGGTCTCGCGCAGTGGGTTGCTCGATGTATTGAATCCTCGAGAATCCCGCGGGCGCTTTCTCTTTCACCCGGGCGATGAATTCGAGGACATAATCCACGTGGCGGCATTTCTCGTTGAAATCGAGCGAATAAACCCATTTCGAAACGCCGCGCTTTTTCTGTGTCTGGGCTGTTACGCGTTCGATGGAGATCACCCGATCCGTATCCCAGTCCAGGTTGTCGCCGTTGAGCTTGATCTTGAGGTGTGTGAGGCCGTTGAACTCGATCCATTCCGGGAGTGTCTCGGGCAGGCCATCGCCAAGCGGTTGCTTGATGTCCGCGCGGGTCAGTGCGTCCGCCGCGCCAATGAGGTGGTACATCGGCATCGCACGCTTCGGTTTCTGCCGGATGTACGAATCGAGCCAGGCGCCCTTGAACTCCGCGCCGAGGTAATGAGAAAGGTCCCGGGGCAGGAACTTTCGGCCATAAGCCTGGTAGGCGCTTCGTCGGTGCAGTTTGCCGTAGGCATCGTGGATAGCCGCATCGAACGGGCTTGCCACAACCATCGCGCAGAGTTTTGGGATTGGTTCGCCCAGGTTCAGTTCTTTTTCGGCCTCGACTGCCGCCGCGAGCCATGCGGGCTCGAGTTGAGCATTGAGATCCATCGGGTGGCCGTAGCCTTTGAATTCATTTGTGATGCGGGCGAGCCTTGGAGTGAGCGCCAGCATCGCCCCCAGAGTCTGGTCGTAAGAGAGCTTCGGGGAGGGAAACGACCATGCGTTGCCAAGAGTCATCGAGCCGAGCCCGGTTGCCCGCCTGCCGTCTGGCGCGCTGATCACGCAGCGCACGTCCAGCACCGCCAGGCGTTTCACGATCGACCCGCCGAATTTCAGCGGCGTGCGGGTGGGATACTCGGCGACTGAATATGTGGCCTCCTCGATGCGAACGACCCGGTCATCCGGCCCGGTGCGGATGAACGGAGCGGAGAAAGCATTTGGAACCATGCGGGATGTCGCGGCCGCGCCCATCAGAAGCATGGCCCGTGTGAAGTTGCGTCGTGTCATAATTCAGGCGGAATGGGCAGTTGAAATGGATCCGGCCGCCGGGGCGTCGATCGCCCGTGCCAGGACCACAAATCGATACTCTGTCATTGAGCCGTGGCCACCGCCTATAGATGAATAAACCATTCCGTTCGGGCGCCCAAGACAAAACCGATGATGTGCTGCGGCGGACGGGTCGGCGCCTGTTGATCGACGAGCACAGCCGGGACGGTGTCTGGGCCGGGTTCTGCTAACCCAGCGTCTCGCCCGGGATGAGGTTCGGCATGATGCGGTACTCGTGGGGCCGGGAGTCGCCTCCCGAGGCGGTTTCGAGCACGGCGCGGGAGAGCTTGCGGGCAAACAGGACCGGGTTGGCCTGGTACCTGGCGACCGAAGGGACAACATGCTCGAGGAAAGAATCGTGATCGCGGGCGATGAGGGCGGTCTGGTCCGGAAACTGCGCGCCGCGCCGCACAAGATGTCCGAGGGCGGTCAGCGCATGGGTTGGGCGCGAGACCAGGAATGCTGTGGCAGGTTTTTGAGCGCGAAGCAGGCGGTCCAGGGCTGCGCATATGCCGGGGACAGTGCCGTCGTGGTGGGCCACAATAGTGCTGATGCCCTGGCTGGCGGTGAGGCCGGCTTCGCGGAAGCCCAGTTCGCTCTCGAGATCGCCGCCCGCCACGGATTGTGGGTTTAGCAGGGCGATGCATCGGTGGCCTTTGGCGATGAAGCGCGAGACGGCATGGCGGCACGTGGCCCGGTAATCCACATCAACGGACGGGAGTTGCACATCGGGGTAGCGGGATCCGGAGATCACAACGGGCAGGCGCCGCGCTGAAAACCACTGCTGCATGGCCCGGGTGCTCAGGTAAAGCAGCCAGAGGGCAGGGCGCAACCGGGACGTCAGTTCCCTGAGAGCGCGTTCCGGTCGCTCGGCGTAGCAGCTTTTCTGATGGATGAATTCCAGCCGGTACTCCTCCTTGCTGAGAGCCTCGCGGAGTTCATCAATCCAGAAGAGCACGCGCGGATCCACGGCTTGCAGCGGAACGGGCGACAGAATGGCAACCTCATGGCTGGCGACATAATTGCGATCCGGCCTGGAATGAGCAACGAAATGGCGGCGGCCTTTGCCTCCGCGGATCAGCCCCTCGTCTGCGAGTCGCGCCAGTGCGGCGCGCAGGGTCATCCGGCTGACGCCAAGCTGGGCGCACATCTCGCGCTCGCTCGGCAGGCAGGTCAGGGCGTTGGTTGAGAGGATGCGTTCCCTGAGAATTCCAACTGTCTGGGCCACCAACGAGAGGCGTTTTGGGGTGCGAAACATCGCGGTTCTACATGTCGGTTAAGGCTATTCTCCGGATGAATTTTTCGCAGTTAATCTATCGTCCGGCCTGCAAATCGCAAGAAGACCTTTCCAACGGTGGTCCTCGCCTCAAGCCTGGGCGACCTTCTGGCGGAATCGGGATCCGGCCACTCGCGCAGTTACTGCCGCTGCCCCGCCTGCTTTTCGAGTTTCTCCCCGGTGTTGGTGACGACCGTTGGAGTGAGAACGACGCAGAGGAGGTTATTTGTCTGTGCGGAGTTCCGGGACGCCGGTTGCCCGCCGTGCCGGGCGTGGAGAGACAGGAGAAGGGAATGCCCGTTTGGAACGATGGCATGTGCTTCGGCGTCACGCCTGCTCAGAATGGGCTGCGGAAGACGTTCTGTCCTTGGTTTACCATCGATATAAACCGTGACTGTTTTCGCAGAATCAACATCCGTGTACCCGGAGAATCCGGTGACGCTTGCCTTTATCGCAAGCTGGACCTGGCGGGTGTCGGCGGATATCCACGGCAGGACATCGAGGTTGGATCCTAAAGCAAGGTCGTCGCTCATGTAGAGTTCGCCGGCGGCTTCTGCCTGGCTGGAGATGCCGGGAGGCTGCAACGCTCTTTGGTTGATATTCGTGACGACGCTGGTGACGTCCAAAACCTGCATCTGACACTGGCGACCGCTCAGAGTAATGAGGGAGGATTCGGAGATGAGTTTGACATCCGGATTGCGGTTGATGGATTTCAGGACGGTGGCCGTCTGTTCGGGGGTGAGCAGTCCTGTGAAGGGGGAATGGAGGCGGACGGCAGGCAACGGAAACTGGTTTGTGCTGAGCAGCGCCGGCAGGATCTCTGCAAACGAAGCGGGGACTTCAATAAAACGCGCCTGGATGAGCAACTGCACGCCCGTCAGGGCTTGAACAGCCGTGTTGGGGTGTTCGAGTTCCGCCGGAGTGGAACGGACCATGAGCGCGCGCTCGCCTTCGGTTTCGGGTGATGGAGCCTGGCCCATCGGGACGGCAAAAGCTCCGAAAGCGAGGATGCACAAGACGGGCGCAAACCTTAGGCGGGCTCTCTGTGGCGCGCGAAAATCCAGGAGTTTTTCGATCCTTCGTTTTAAAGCGCCGTGAGACTCCGGGATGCCGACGAGGCCGAGGGTGTTGATCGGGCGCGGCAGGGCCATCCTGGCTACTTCCAACAATGTGGGTGCGTAAATATGCGCTTCGGCTTTGAGCCCGAGCATGACAGCTTCGTCCACGGCTTCTTCGCGGACCTGGCGGATGCGCGTGTTGGCGATCCATAACAGGGGATGCCACCAATAAGCTATCTGGAGCAGTGTTTGAACGCAGTTGGTCCAAAGGTCGCCCCGGCGCAGGTGTGCGAGTTCATGGAGGAGGACGCCCTGGAGTTGCTTGCGCGTGAGTTGCTCGACGAGGGGTTTCGGCATGAGGATCGTCGAGCGCCAAAGGCCACATATCGCAGGCGAGGAGACACGGTTCAATAGCTTGAGGCGCACGGGGTGTCGGACCCCGGACAAGCGCCGGGTTTCCTCCATGAGTTCCATAAGCCAGGTTGGCGGTTCCAAGGACTGCTGCGCCTCGCGCCGGACCGTTCGCCACCGCAAGAGCATCCAAGCGCATAAACCCGCACTGACGAAAGCGGTGAAAAGAAGGGCCCACGCTGCGGCGGAAAATGCAGGGGTGGGGACAGCCGCGACCGGTGTCGCGCTCCAGGGCGGTTCCGCCTGATGGCTGGCGCCGTAAGCAACAATGACACGAGGCAGTGTTGTCGCGCCTGCCGGGTCAGGGGCTGTGGGCCGAAGCCACCAGCCCGCGCCGAACGGAAGCGCCAGCGATGGGGGAAGCAAGAGCTTAACGAGCAGAATCATCCAGAGCAGATGCAGGGTCGCCGGGCGGATGCGCTTGCGCAGGACGAGATCGAGGCATAGCAGCGCCACAATCAGGAGGCTGGATTGCCAAAACATGGGCCATGCGAATTCCAGCGCGCGATCGCCCAGGGCATTGAGAAGCGCGATATGCGAGTTCATGGGATTATTTCTTTCCGGATTGCTTTTTGGATGCGATCAATGACTCGATTTCCGCCAACTCGGCCTGTGAGAGGGATCCGGTGTTGAGCAGGCACTGCACCATCGGGGTGAGCGCGCCGTTAAACGCGTTTTTCAATGTGTAGAGAAGTTCGCTGCGTTGCGCCTGCCTGCGTGTGATGGCCGAGCGAAACAAGGTGAGCTTTCCGTTCTTCTCCGCGGTCAGGAGGCCTTTGGCAACCATGCGATCCATCATGGTGCGGACGGTGGAATAGGACCATTGTGTGCTGGATCGAAGCTTCTCCTGAACGGCGGGCGCGGAGCAGGGTTCTGTGGCCCAAATGACTTTGATGACGGACCACTCGGCTTCGGTGAGGTCCACGGTTTTTCTCGGCATAACGCGGGGAAGATTATCTACAGTTGTAGAGGTTGTCAAGCGGGATCTTTACAAGTGTAGAGGGGGAGTCCCTGGCCGCGATGCACACCTGATCGTCCAATGCACCCCATTATTCTGAGCTTTCCCGGCATGAGCCTCTCTCGGATCATGGATTCGACCGATGAATTGTGGAAACAAACCGGGCGCAGCCTGCGGGCGGGACGAGGTTGAGCCTCCATCCACCCCGCCTCTTTGTCCGGCCAAGCCGGATGCGAGGGAGAAGGCGGGCGGTGAGAATACTCTGTGAGCCTGTTAAGGCGAAAATGCTATGCCCATGAATAGAATGGTTTTGCTCGTGCTTCTGTGCTGGCCGGTGCTGCTCGGGGCGCGCGACTTTTATCTCACGCCGGAAGGCTCGGGAAGGAGGAACGGGGCGGCATGGGAGGATGCGCTTGACCAGGCGGCGCTGAGCGATGCGTTTGATCAGATTCTGAAACCGGGTGATTGCCTGTGGCTGGGCGGGGGTGTTTACACGAACGGCACACTCCGGATCTCGATTGGCGGAACACCGGGTCTGCCTAAAACCGTGGCGGGCGTTGACAGGGGATCGGGCCTGCCCGTGCTGGCGGGAACGTGGACCGAGGCGCGCCCTGCCCAGGGTCGGACCGCCATACGCATTGACCCCGGAGCGTCCGACTGCATTTTCCGGAATTTGAAAATCGAGCGTTGCGCGATCGCAGTGCACGCGCCCGGCACGGGCACCGTCGGAACTTGCTCGAATCTTGTATTTCGCAACGTAACGGCCGAATGGGTGCGTCACGGTTTTCTGCTCCAACACTGCGATGACGTTCATTTCACTGAATGTGAAGTGAAGCACTACACCAAGCACGCCTTCCGTTTTGACCAGGGCTGCGACCGGATCCGCCTGGCGCGAGCCGTTGCCGACTGCTCCGGGGGGGATGCCGAATGGGAAAAGAAGACCGAGGTTTTTCCCTTTGGATTCCTGCTGAACGATGCCGGCGAGCCCAACACGGGATTCACCTTTGAAAGCTGCACAGCGGCCAACAACCGGATGCCCTTGCAGGAGAACCGTTACAAGAACGGCGACGGCTTCGTTGTGGAGCAGAACAGTTCAAATATTGTCTTTCTGCGATGCCGGGCCCTTCGGAATCAGGATGGTGGATTTGATTTGAAGCCCGACGGAGTCACCCTGACCAATTGCGTGGCTGTGGGCAATTCGCGGGCCTATCGACTGTGGCGCTCGGCGGAGCTGCAAAACTGCTTTGCCGGGTGGGGAGCCACGGGGTTGTGGTGCAATGGCGGGCCGGTAAACGCGGTCCGATGCACCTTCCACCGGATGGACAGCGCCGCCGTGATGACCGATGATGACGCAACGTTTCCGGTGACACTCAAGCGGTGCATTATCTCGCTTGCGGGACAGGTATCGAGAAAGACCGGCGCTGGTGAAGTCCGCATCAGCGACAGTGTTGTCACCGGTCCGGGGCATTCGGATCCTGACCCGGTTTACCGTCAGCCTTCCGATGCGTGGTCCGGGCTGGACGATTCGATGAACAGCCGGGCCTACAAAGATAAGGGCTATGCATTTGAAGATAATGAGACGATGTAAGCGTCGGGTCTGCCGGGCAGGTGGGTGCCGAGTGTTGCCCGTTGCGGCGGGAGCAAAACAACCTTAGCATGTGTGAAGATGATGATTTGTCGGCGGCAGTGCAGAGGATTGGCGGGGTGGGTGCTGGCGTTCCTTGCCGTGTCTGTGCTGCAGGGCGCAGGCCAGG
Source organism: uncultured Verrucomicrobiota bacterium (assembly GCA_964401575.1). GTDB lineage: Bacteria > Verrucomicrobiota > Verrucomicrobiia > Limisphaerales > UBA8199 > CAYNZC01. The sequence goes on along the minus strand of CAYNZC010000038.1, from coordinate 20,897 downwards.
CGCTGATCATGCAGGACAATTTCGAAACGCCCGGGTCGCTGACGAACAATTCACTCTGGGTCGGCGCCTCTCACGCGGTGGTTGAGAGCGGCGGGGTCTTTGCCGGTTCCGGGAATCATTACCTGCGCGTGCAGGGCGCGGGTTTCAAGGCTTTGTCCGCGGATTTCTCGGCGGCTTTAAACGGGTTCTGCAGCACGCTTGCCTTCGATTTTTACGAACCCTCCGGATCGGGCCATGGCGTTATCATTGGCTATGGCGCGGATGCGGTGGATATCAACGTGGATGGAGCGTTTGTCCGGATCCTTGTGGGCGGGGGCGGGATTTCACTAAATGCCACGGACGGCACCAAGGTGACGAATACGGGTGTGGTGTCCTATCCGAGGAACACGCGCCTGACCTTCAGCCTGGTGCTGAACCATTCGGGGGCGAATTGCGTGTTGGGGAATGGCGTGATCCTGAAGCCGAAAACGATGGGAGTGTGGTATTACGACTGGTCCGCTGGCCAATTTGTTTATGTAATGACGATTGATGTCTCGACCTCGACCCGGGCTCCCCGCTGCATCGGTTTCCGCACGTGGTCCACGTATGTGAATGCGAATGCGTACATTGATCGAGTGAGTCTCATAGAGGGGCCTGTTTTATTGGGCGAGATCTTTCCGGACGAGACCTCAATGGCTCCGGTCATTCCGCCGCGTCCGTTTGTGCATCCGTGCATATTGAACACCCAGCAGGATCTGGATCGCATCAAGTACCGGGTCAATTACGAGCCGTCTTCCGCTGCGGTTCAGGGCTGGAACGCGTTGCGGAAATCGAGCTACGCATCGCTGACCTACCGGCATATTCCATACACGAACGTTGTTGTTGCAGGCGGCACGACGACCACGTCCGAAACTCAGTTTCGCACCGACGGGCAGGCGGCATGGGCGGCGGCGCTGCAATGGGTGGTTACCGGTGACACACGGTACCGTGACAAGGCGTTGGGCATTGTGAACGACTGGGCAGACACCTTTCAAATGCTGAGCCCGGCGGCGGGGACTCTCGAGGCGCAGCTCCAGCTTGAGGCGGCCTGGTATGCGCCGGTGTGGGTCGCTGCGGCGGACATACTGAGGTATTACAACCGCGGGGCGGCCGGGTGGCCATCGAACCGGGTGGCGAAGTTCGACCAGATGATGAATTACCTTTATGGATACGCGTCGCAGGCGGCGAGCCGGAACAACAACTGGGGCGCTTCGGCTGCGCTTGCGATGATGTCCATCGGCGCATGGCAGGAGGATCGGACCCGTTTTGACGCGGGAGTGCAGGCGTGGCGAAACAATTTTGTGAACGTCAATGCGGCGGTGGGCGACAATGGCTACATTCATGAAGTGTGCCGGGATACCACGCATCCGCAATACACCCTCCAGGTGTGGATGCAGGCGGCGGAGATCGCCTGGAAACATGGCATGGATCTTTACAGCACCACCTTTGCGGGGGCCACAGCGCCGCAATTCGCGATCAACCTGGAAAAGTTTTCCGGACTTTTCCTCGGGCTGGACCTGCCGCCATGCAGCGACACATTCCTGGCCACCTACAATTATACCGGCAAACAATCCAGCAGCGGCGCCTATGACATTGCCTACAACCATTACGTTCACCGTATCGGGCTGACGAATCTGCCGCGATATTCCAACGTGGTGGTGAATCACTGGAGGCCCGGTGGCGTGGACGGGCACTTCAATCCATGGTCCACCCTGACACACGGGGATTTGGCTGCCGGGGCGCCAACAGTATCTTCACTTGGCATTTACGATTCGAATACCGGGGCGGTCGTTTCGAATATCACGGACGGAGCGACACTGAACCTGCGGACCCTTGCCGGTCTCGGGATTGGTTTGCAGGCAGCAGGGCAAGTGTCTTCCGTGCTCTACAGCACCAACGGAGCGGCGATGGCGGCAGCCGCGACCAATCCGCCCTACCTGGCGAGCGTCTGGCCTGTGCCGGGAAATTATTTTCTCTCCGCCGCGCCGTATCAGCGGCGAACGTTCGGCACGATTCCGGGAGATCTTTTCACCCGGTTTGTGCGAGTGATTGATCTTCCGTCCGGCTGGTCCGTTCACGACATTGGGAAACCCGGTGTGCCCTTGTGGGCGCGCGAAGGGGAGGGGACTTACACCCTTTGCGCTGCCGGCACGAACGTTGGCGGTCACGCGGATCAAAACGGGCTGGTGTCCGCGTTGATCACGGGCGATCTGCAGATCACGGCCAAAATTCAATTTCCGCCCGGCTCCGCCGCCGGCGTCCGAGCAGGCCTGATGGTGCGGGAAAGCCCGAGAGCCGATGCGCGCCAGGTCTATCTCGCCCTTGGGCCTTCAGGTTCAGACAGGGCGATCTTCTGTTTCCGGACAAACAGTTCTACCCCCGCAATCAGTGTCGTCATGGGCGTGCCTGCCGGTTCTTTGTGGCTGCGGTTGGCGCGATTGGGCAACAGCTTCAGAGGTTATTATTCAACGGACGGTCAAGCCTGGGCTGCGTGCGGCACGGCAACCGTGCCGATGAATGCGGGTGTTCAGGCCGGCGTCAGCGTGCTCAGCGGCGATCGAGGTTCGGCGGCGCAGGCAGGCTTTGAAAAAATGCTTGTCGAGCCGCTTGGTGTTTCGTTTGCCGAATGGCAGCACTGGGTATTTGACATGCGTGGGAAGATTCAACCGGCAGATCCGGATGCTGACCTGGATGAGGACGGGCGCTCGAACCTGTTGGAATACTATCTCGGCTCCGATCCAGTAGAGGCGGATCGCACGCCGGCACTTGCGGCGATGGTCGTTGGAAACAATCCGGTCTTGATAGCGTTGCGGCTTCGGGAGCGCCGCGACGCCTTGCAGGTCGGCAGAAAGGTGTATTTTTCGAGCGATCTCGTTTCATGGGCGGAGATGAACCTGGCTGCCGGCAGTGAAGTTGAAGATTTGGGCAGTCTGGTGGTGAGGCAAATCGTGCTGCCCACTGCTGCGGGCGCCGGGTACTACCGGGTTGGCTATCCCCAGGTTCCCTGACCGGGCAGGGAAAGAACCAGCTCACGGCGCATTGCGAAAAGCTCGAAGTCACCTGTTGCTGTGCTGGAAGGGATTATGTAATCTCAAAGAGATCTCATGAATCCGCAGCGCAAGCGCGTCCGCCCGCTTTTAGGCAAGGCTGTTGTTTTGCCTGAGCCAACGCCGGGGGGCAAGGCTCTGACGCTGCCCCATTCGCCCGCCTCGCCCGAAAAACTCTTGATGCAGCAGAAGTATTGCGAGCTGGTTCGCAAACATCTTGGTCCGATGATGGATCGGCTGTTTGCGGAGTTTACCGGGCTGCATTTTCACATTGCCTGGATGTCGCCATCGAGTGCGGGTCGGGACGGCCAAAACCTGCCGAGTGGATGTTCGGTGTGTCGCAGGCTGAAGGGTTCGCTGCCTCTTCCGAACTGCCAGATCTGCGGCGCCCGGCACACGGCGATTGCGCTGGAATCGGACCGGGGCCACTGGTTCATTTGCCCGCTTAGCGTTAGAAATTACTGGCTGCCCATTTGCGTTCGCGGCGAAACTCTGGGGATCGCCTTTTTGCAGGCAGCGGCGCGCGTCCCGGGAGTTGTGCGTGGCCGCCTGCGGCGGGCCGGTGTCACGGTCTCGAGCCGGTCCAGGTTTCTCCGGGCCGCCCGGTTTTTAAAGTACATTGTTTCGCAAGTTGAAACCGCGAGTTTGAGCGATCTGCAACAGGCGGATCTGGATCGGGCCGGCCGTGCCCTCGTTGCCCTGGAAAAGGAGCAGGCCAGGTTACACCAAGCCCTGGAGCGGTATGTCCCTGCGGCCGCCGAGGTTTCCCGGACATCCGGCCCGGAATCGCGCGCTGAGCGAGTCATTCTCGGTTTGCTGGAGCGAATCGAGAAGGATTTGTCCAGACCCGTTACGCTGCGACAATTTGCGGAAGAGTTGCACATGAACGCGGCGTACCTTTCCGCTCTTTTTTCGCGCGTCGTTGGCATTCCATTCAAGACCTACCTTACCGATTTGCGACTTCAGAGGGGGAAAGGTTTGCTTGGCGATCCTGCCAGGACGACATCCGAGGTCGCTTTTGCGCTGGGTTACTCGAGCGAAGCCCGTTTTCGGTTCGCGTTCAGGAAGGCGACCGGGCTCTCGCCGAAAGTGTGGCGTGAGACGATGTGGGCCGGGTTGGCTCCGTTGGGCCTGGTGAAGCAAAATTGCGTTCCGGGAGCGGAGTTGCGTCCCGAGCCATCGTTTTCTCGCGCCCGTGTGTGACGTTTGGCAGGTGGTAGCGTTCGGGGCACTCGAGGCTCCGCGACTGCTGTTTTGGTGGCCGAATCTAAAGAAACATCCTGTTTTCCAAACTTTCGCAGTCTAGGCGAATGCTCCCTTTGGGGTCATTATAGGCGTGATCCATGCCGGCATAAGCAATTGCAGCGGCGCTTTCGGCGCAAGCGGCCCATCAATGGCGGGCAACCCTGTGGCGGTCGCGATTTCCTGATGGCACGGATGCCAGAGACAGAGCGCAAGGGCGGTCATGGTTTGCGGTCGCAGTCGTGACACTGCCTTTGCGGTGAATGATTGGTGATGATGTGCTGAAACTTTCAAAACCTATCCACATGAAAACAAAAATGCTTCCGTTGACCGTGGTTCTTTTTCTCCTGGCGTTGCCGCGGCAATTGCCGGCTCAAGCCATCCTGTCCAATCCCATTGGTCCTCCGATTGCCTGGGCCAGCGGACTGGAGTGGGACCAGTTCCTGGGGGCTCGATTTGCCATTCAGGCGCCGGTCTCACTGCTCTCTGTTGGGGGAGAGTTTAAGAATATTTCGGGCACCTATTTTGCCGCGTTGGTGCCGCTGGGTTCGATGAGCGCGCTGCCGTTGGGGAATCCCTCGGCGGGAGTGCCCTTTAATTCCGGCGAGGTCTGGGCGTATCGCACCTTTGAAGCCCATGTTGGGTCCACCCCGGCGATTGTCACGGTTCCGTTTGCGACCAACGTGCCGGCTGGGGTTTATGGGGTGGTTTTCGGAACGGGTCTTTACGGCACCAGCGGCACCGGCGGCGGCATGCCCTGTTACACCAACGTGGCGGGCAGCTCGGGATTTTCCTGGAGTTCCAGTCCCTGGCGGTGGCTCAACGCGAGCAGCCACCAACCCAACATTATGGTTACGGTCCTGCCCTTCACGAACCTAAACGTGGCACTGCCGCCGGTTGAGATGGGCGACGTGGCCTGGGGCGACTATGACAACGACGGACGGCTGGACTTTTTGTTGGCGGGCGACCTGGACGGAATCCACCTGGCGGCCCAGTTTTGGCGAAACACCGGCAGCGGCTTCGCCAACGTCGTCATTCCGGGTTTGTTGGGGGTCGTAGACGGTTCAGTGGCCTGGAGCGATTATGACAACGATGGACGATTGGACTTTCTCCTGACGGGCGCAACCAATTATTCATCCAGCGGCGTTGCCCAGGTCTGGCGCAACACGGGTAGCGGCTTCACCAACGCGGCCATTCCAGCCCTGCCAGGGGTCAGTTCCTACGCCAGTTCCAGCGCTTGGGGCGATTTTGACACCGACGGTCGCCCGGACTTGCTCCTCACCGGCAGCGGCCGTGACAGCAACCCGCTTGCCCAATTGTGGCGCAACACAGGAAGCAACTTCAGCCATGTCCCCATCCCGGGCCTGCCGGGGGTCAAAAATAGCGCTGTCGCTTGGGGCGATTTTGACAACGACGGGCGGTTGGATTTCCTGTTGGCAGGCAGAGCGGGCGTTTACAGCAGCAGTCCCCCGATCACCCAACTATGGCGGAACACGGGCAATGGCTTCACCCAGGTGCCCATTGCGGACCTGCCGGCCGTCCGAAGCGGCTCGGTCGCCTGGGGCGATTACGACAACGATGGTCGGCTGGATTTCCTGCTTACCGGCATCAACGCCGTGCCCAGTGCTGTGACGCAGTTATGGCGAAACACTGGAAGCGGGTTCACCAATGTGCCTATCGCCGGCCTGCCCAATGTTTGGGGCGGATCTGTTGCCTGGGCTGATTACGACAACGACGGGCGCCTGGATTTCCTGCTGGCGGGCGCCACAGGCGCCTCCAGTTCCGGTCCGTCGGCTACTCAAGTCTGGCGAAACACGGGCAGTGGCTTCAACAATCTCAACCTGGCTCTGCCCGGCATTGTTTACGGCGCGGCTGCCTGGGGCGATTATGATAACGACGGGCGGTTGGACATCGTTTTGGCGGGCAGATCCGGCGCAAGCAAGGTGGCCCAGGTGTGGCGGAATATCAGCACGGTGGCGAACACTCCGCCGAGCGCCCCAACGCAACTGAGTGCCAACTGGGCCGGCGCCAGCATTAACCTGGCGTGGGCTCCCGCAACGGACGGGCAGACGCCCGTGGAGGCGCTCACCTACAACCTGCGGGTCGGCACGGCTCCCGGCGCCGCGGATGTTTTTGCGCCGCAAGCCGCGCTGGATACGGGACTTCGCCGTCTGCCCGCTATGGGCAATGTTCAGCATCAAGTTTCTGTATTGTTAGGCAACCTGACCGAGGGCGACTACTACTGGAGCGTGCAGGCCGTTGACGGCGGCTTTAGGGGGTCGCCCTTTGCCGCCGAAGGGCGATTCTACGTCTGGCCTCCAGCGGTCACGACGCTTGCCGCCAGCGACGTCAGTTCCACGGGAGCTGTGCTGCGGGGGGCGGTGAACCCGAAGTGGGCGGAGACGATCGCCTGGATGAAATACGGTTTGACGACGAAGTATGGTGAGGTCTCGGGGAGCACGAATGTTGGCAGCGGGATGGAGGAGGTGGAGATGGGGATCGCCGTGTCGGGATTGCTTCCCTGGGTGACCTATCATTATCGGGTGGTGGCATCCAACAGTGTGGGAGTCACCGAGGGAGCGGACATGACGATCACCTTGCCGGGACCGCAAGAGAGCGCGCCGGTGCTCACGGGACTGGTTGATCAGACACTGCCCCAGGGTGGCAACATCACGGTTCAGTTTGGCCTGTGGGACCTGGACACGCCTGCGGGGGCGTTGCAGGTGGAAGCCCGATGCAACAATCCGGTTTTGTTTCCGGCCGGCAGTGTTGTGCTGAGCGGCTCCGGCGGCAATCGCAACCTGACCCTTTCGCCGGACCCTAATCATTCCGGCACCGCCGTCATTGCGGTGGGCGCGACGGATACCTCCACGACGACCACCGAGACATTGGTGGTGACGGTGCTGCCGCAACGGGGCAGTCCGCTCCTTTACCTGACCGATGTAGAAACAACGTCGGCCCAGACCTGGCAATTTCGTCTGATGGACGCCGGCACTGGATCCACCAATTACTCGGTCGAGTACCGGTCCGATCTTTTCCCGACGAATGTCTGGGTTGCGGCCACCAACGTCACCGATCTTGGCGGTGGCCTCTTCGCTGTGGATGCTGGTCCGTCCCAGCCCGGTTTGGGTTTCTACCGCGTCAAAGGGTTCCGGTTGCTGACCGCCGACCTGGGCATGACAGACCTGGCTGCGGATGAGGGAGCGAGTTGGCTGGGTCCTATCATCGTGTTCGACGGGCCGTATGCCGGCCTGGTGAGCTACACCTGGACGGGCCCCGGGGGCGTTAGCAATGGCACGGTCTATGTGAACGGCACCACGGCCGTCATTCCCATTCCGTTTGTGGACAACGCCGGCATTGACCCGGTGCGCTGCCTGACGCTGCGCCTGAACGTCGGGGTTAACTATGGATTGGCAGGGATCCCGGAAAGCCGTGTGACGATTGAAGAAAACGACGCGGAATGGCAGGGAGTCTTCCGAACTCAAATGGGCGCGGTGGAGTTTCTGCTGCAAATCAGCCGGACCGCTGCGGGTGTGGAAGGGCTGCTCCGGAGTGACCAGGCAGGGTTTTTCCCCACCAACCTGCCGGGCCTGCCGCTGGCCGAATTGCGGTTCACGGAGGGCCAATTCCTGGCGGTGGCCACGAACATTCCGTTGCCGGCGTTGGCCGGCAGCCCGCTGTTCAGCACGCCGCATCGCCTGGACTTGCGATTAACCGCCGCTAACGGCGAATCCGGCCAAAGCGTCAATGCCAGCCGGCTTGAGGGTTCGGCCCTGCTGGTCAGCGCGGTGCCAAACCAGCCCCATCTCGACACTGCCCTGGTTGGGACCTTCCTGTTGCTCAAGACACCGCCCAAACCCTCCACCAACGAAGTGCCTTTGACACCGTTCACGCCATGAAACCCGGGGGAGATGCAACTATGAAACTTTCCAACGTCGAGGCTAACATGAACTCAAACTTCCCTTTCAGCGCGGGATCATTTTCATTGCCAGCTCCAAGCGACCGAATGGTTTTGGGGTCCGGTTGGGCTCTGCCTTTCCGGCCAGGCCGGATGGCGACCAGAGGCCTTGCCCGGCATCCAGGGCGTTTGCGCGCGACTGGAGTGCGGGCTTTTGCCGGCTTGCTGATGCCATGGCTATGTCTTGTGTTCTTCGGCCTGTCTGCCCGTGTGCTGGCACAACCGAATTACGCGAACGACACCGAGGTCGCTGCCTACGTGAGGCAAATGGTTTACTGGACCGATGCGGTCGGCGCGGACAAAGCCATTGCCGCATTCCGCTACAGGGATTTGCTCTACACCAACGACAGTGGTGTCCGCGCTCAACTCGAGAAGTTTGCGGATTATTATGACGCTGCGGCGCGAGACCGCGCCCAACTTGCCGAGGAGCACCTGCGGCGTGGACTGACCAATGCGCCTGCCAGCTCGCTGTTGGGCAACCTGCTCCTGGACCTGCGCTATGACCGGACCGTTGCCGAGGGTATCCTCGCGCGAAAGGCACTGGCCGGGGCGGCGTTCACCCGGTTTGCCCAGACCTCGGCGCCGCCGGCATTCGTTATTGACGTTGAGATCGCCGCGTATAGCAACGCATGGCATACCACCCGGCAGGCTTTGGCTTCCTATCTCAGCCTGCTGACCAATCACCTCGGCGTGACCGCCGACCCCGCTCCGCCCCTGGGTTACCAGATCTTTCAGCAACATGTTCCGAACCGGGGCTTGAATCCGGCGACGTACCTGAGCAACGGAGTGCCGGTTACGGTTATTACCAACAGCAACCCGCTGTTCGGAGGCTACAAGGACCTGGTGGTTCTGTATGGACTCCTGAAAGACTACGGTCGCTCGGCCAGGGAACTGGCCCGGCTGCAACTTTGTCTCGCCACCACCGCCGGCACGGCGCAAGCCTCGGCGACGATCACCGAAGCGCAGCGTTTCATGTATCTGCACGGCGAACTGCTGCGCGGCGTGTTCCCCGGCCTGGCGCCCTCGGAAGTTGAGGGCGCCGGCCTGGCCGAGGCGATAGCGAGCTGCGGCCAAAGTTTGGACGAGCTGGGCACCCTGCGACAGTTCCTGGCCGGAAAGCGCAACATCCTCGGCTTCGAGCCCGATTTTCTCATGCTCGTGCAGAAGTTCACTGGCGGCACAACCTACTACGATTCCTACGACGCTTTGCGGGAACGCCTCAGCCCGGCTTACACCGTCGGTCCGCTTTACTACGCCAAGAGCGATTGGCTCGCAGCACGGAACTCCTACGAGGCGTATCGTGGCTACGGAGACCAACTGGCGGCCCAGTTCAGCCTGGCGACCGCCGAAGCGGAGGACCGGCTGTATGAAATTGTGGGGGCCTATCCCGGCGAGGAGGGGTATGACACGCCCCAGAGTAATGAGGGGAGCGAGCTTTGGCAGCAGTTGCAGAGCATCGAGGTGGCCAGGCTGCGCATTCAGCGCAACCAGGCGGAGATCACCAATCTGAAGAAGGAGATAGATATCGAGCTGTGGCGGGCGGGTGCGGTGACCAACGCCTATATCAAATATGCGAACACCCGGGCGTCCATTGCGGAAAAGATTGGTCATATCAATGCCGCGCAGGAGGCTGCCAACGCGGCGGCCGAGGCGGCGAACGCGAGTGCCTGGTGGGGGGCTGCGGCGCAAGTGGCCAATGCGGCGGTGCAGGCCGGCGCCGAGGAATGGAAAGGACAGCTCGAGGCTGAGAAGGAACGCCAGGGCGGCATGGAACAAGCGGAAATCGAGGGCATCGAAAGCAAGGCCCGGGTCAAGACATTGCTGCTGAGCATGAACACGCTGGCGGTGGATTCCCAGGAGGCGGCCCTGCTGCTGAAACAGGAGATGGGCCGCTTTACCGCGCTTTGGGCGGAGAAACAGCGGCTCGAGAGCGAGCTGGCTCAGAACCAGGAAGAGTTGGCCGACCGCTATTTTGCCGACCCCTCGCACATGCTGCTTTCTCAGCGCGATATGCTCGTCGCGAATTTCTCGTTCGAAGAGGCGCAACGCTGGATGTTCTTCATGACCCGCGCGCTGGAATACAAGTGGAATCAGCGGTTCACCAACAACACGCCGGATGGCCGGACGTGGACGTCGTCGTCCGTCTTCAAGCTGCGCAATGCGGCGGAGCTGGAGGACCTGTGGCGGGCGATGGATTCCTACGAGCAGCTTATTGCCGGGACGGTGATTGTCGGCACCAACCGTTTTGATTGGTTCTCGGTGCGCAAGGATTTCCTCGGTTACCAGGATGGCCGCCAATACGAGGATTTGCTCACTGGCCAGTCGCTCGATCCCATCAGCGCCTTTCGCACCAACCTCCTGCGCCGCCTCGTTTCGGTCAGCGGGGGGCAGGAGTGCGTTATTGATTTCGACACCGTGCGCCAGATTCCGGGCGGCTTTTTCTTTGTGGGGCCGGTATTCACCACGAACCAACCGCCAATCGTGCATGATCCCGGCAGGTTCCTCGACAAGATCAACTATCTCAAAATCCGCCTGGTTGGCCAGGACATGACCTACACCACACCCCTGGCGGGACGCTTGTCTTATGGCGGCACCAGTTACATGCGCAATCCGCGCGTTGGCCGGTTTGACCCCGCCCGTCCGGACCGGCTCCAAAACGAGTTCACCACCTTTGCGACCCGTTACTGGTACAATTTCGGTTACGGCTGGGAATTCACCGACCGCCAAACGATCTCGGACGCCTTCATGGAACGAAATCCCGTTCATGATCCCAACACGCCGCCGGGAACCGATGAGATTTGGGAGTTCAAGGAGCGCAGTGTTGCGGCTACCGGTTGGAAGCTGACCCTGCCGACGATTGCCCTGGGGCAGCGGGTCCTCTACGTCACAGAACTCGACGACATTATCATCTATTTCCACCACCGCAGCGCGCAGCGGTTTCCATGACCTGAAAGCGATGGCAGCCGGAGCCGGCCTGGTCTGGAAATATGACAGGTGGCTCGCCGTTGTGCGGATCGGCGGAGTGAGTGTAAGTTAGGCGCAAATGATATTCAGGCGTTGCACCCGCGGTTTGCTGTTTGTGGTTTCCCTGTTTTGCGGCGTGACTGCGGTTGAGGGGCAACCCGCGCCTGTATTCTCCGAGACCGTTCCATTTGTTTCGGGACAGGACGGCTACCATACCTACCGGATTCCGGCGATTGTGCGGGCGACCAATGGAGTGCTGCTGGCGTTTTGCGAAGGGCGCAAGAACTCGTCGAGCGATTCCGGGAATATTGATATCGTGCTGCGGCGCTCGGCGGACAATGGGGCGACGTGGTCGGTCATGACGCTGGTGCAGGAAGAGGGGAACAATGCCACCATCACCATTGGGAACCCGGCGCCGGTGGTGGACGAGACTACGGGCTTTATCCACCTGCTTTTCTGCCGGAACAACGACCGGGTATTTCACACCGTGAGCACCAACAACGGCGCGACCTGGTCGGCGAGGACGGAGATCACAGGCGCGGTGAAACTGAGCGACTGGGGGTGGTATGCGACCGGGCCGGGGCACGGGGTGCAGCTCAAGCGAGGCAACCAGGCGGGTCGGCTCGTGGTGGCCTCGGATCACGGTACCACGAATGGCGTGAGAGGGGCGCAGGTGGTGTTTTCGGATGATCACGGCGCGACGTGGCAGCTCGGGGGTGTGAATCCGGCGTTTGGGGGCGTGAACCCGAACGAGACATTATGCGAGGAACTGGTGGCGACAGCGCTGGGAGGCGGCTCGCGGGTTTACTTCAACACCCGGGATCAAAACGGTTCGGCGCCGGGTACGCGAGGCCAGGCGTGGTCTATCGACGGCGGGAGCAGCTTTGCCGGGCCGTTCACGAATCGGGCTGCGTTTGTGTGTCCGGTGGTGCAGGGGAGCGTCGTGCGGCTGCGAGCGACGGACCAGGGCAGCCCGATCAACAAATTGCTGTTTGCCTGTCCGAACCATGCATCGAGCCGGTCGAACATGGCGGTTTGGGCATCCACCGACGAGGGCGTTACCTGGGGCGAACCCAGGCCCGTTTACACGGGGCCATCGGCCTACTCGGACCTGGTGCGTGTCGCGGATGATGAGATCGGCCTGCTTTACGAAAAGGGCGCAACTTCGGCCTACGAAACCATCACCTTTGCTCGGTTCAACGAGGCGTGGCTGGAGGATCAGCCGCCAGTGACCGAAAAAGAGAACCCGAAGGCGGCCTTCTGGAATGTTGAGGAGAAGCTGCCGGGGCAAACGGCTGGAACGAACAAGGGGGCAATATTGGATGTGCATCCGGAAGCTTTTGCGAATCACCTCACCGCCGAGCAGCCGTTCGCTTATATTGCGGGCAGCACGAATTTTGGCGGCGGTTCGGCTCTTGCGTTTGATGGCAGCGGGGGCTTGCAGCTTGCCGATGCGGCGACTGGCGACCATTTCGACTTTGGCCCGAGCAACTCGTTCACCATCGAGGCGGTATTTCGCATACCTTCGGGCTCCACCCAAACCGGGGCGCTGGTGGCAAAAGATTACGGGTCCTTGTTGCCGTCCTGGTGGTTTCGGGTCGAGGCGGGGAAGCTGCGTTTCCTGGTCAGTGACGGGGTTGTGGAGAAAGCGGTGACCGCGTCCACGCTGGTCAATGACGGCCAATGGCACCACGCCGCTGCGGTGCGGGATGCGCGCGTGCCTGGCAGCAAGGCATTGCGGCTGTTTCTGGACGGCGTGTTGCTGACAAACATCACCGATACCACGACACAAAGCCTGGCCAACGCCCAGCCCTTGAACATCGGGCGATTTGGCGCGGCTGCGACCCGCAATCTAACGGGCGATATAGATCTTGTGCGCATAACACCCGAGGCGCTGGATGCAACGGGGTTTGCAGGACGCTATACGCAGTTCGACGCGGATGAGGACGCCATACCGGACTGGTTTGAGCGGGCGAACTATTCGTCACTTGCGATCCTGGGTTCCGGGGATACGGACGCCGATGGGGTGAGGGACGTGGCGGAATTCGCTCTTGGTTCAGACGCGCTGGAAGGCGGCTCCAGGCCATCCGTGGTGGCGCTGCCTGCGGCGACCTCAGTTGGAGTCTCGACCTTGCAGCGGGAGCTTCCTGAGTGGCTGACGATGGGACTCGAGAAATCCTCGAATCTGGTTGATTGGGTGCAAACCAGCAGCCTGCTGGAAGTGACGCCGCTGGGCGGCGGTCTATGGCGTCGCACGCAGACCGTTCCTTATCCCGGGGGAGCGCCCGAAAAGCTGTTTCTGCGGTTTCGGTTGGAGGGGATTTCCAATAAAAACAATTGATCACTGAAAGCGGGTTTTGCGCGAGTGTCGGTTCCTGCGGTATCGCTTGGTCTAATAATATGACAAGTGGAAGGGTGTTGTTCCTGAACGGAAAAGCATTAAGGTCAGGATGAAGACGAATAAACCATTAGCCCGACAATAGAAATCTTATGAAACGGTTCAATCTTTGCATTCTGAGTGGTTTCCTGGCAGCGAGCGTGGCCAGCGGCGCCACTGTTGCGCTTTATGAGTTCGATGGCAGCGGAACAGCGGCTGTTGGCTCTGGGATCACGGACTCTGTTGGCGGCCACCATGGGACGGTGGAAGGTGGCGCCCTTCTATACGGGATGGATCCTATCGTGGGCAGCTACCTGCGGTTTGACGCGGACGGAGGCGTGGGTGGCCTGGGAAACCGCGTGGTCATTCCAGGGCATAGCGATTTCCTGTTCAACTCGACGCAGGGCTACACGATTGAAGCCATCTTCCGGACGACGCAAACGGGCACGGGCACAAACGGGGTGATTTTCTCGAAAGGCGCCGATGTTTCGAACCCGGACTCCCAGTGGTGGGTGCGTCATCAGGGCACCGGACAACTGCGGGGAACCATCGAGGGTGCGCCCAGCGGCGTCGAGGATATTGCCACTTCGACAACGGCGACGAGCTCAACGCTGGTGAACGATGGCGCGTGGCACAGCGTGGCGCTTGTTTATGATGGGGTGTCTGCCACGAAGAGCCTGAGTCTCTATATTGACGGCATCTTTCGTATTGCGGATACGACCATTGGCACCTCGGGTGTGATTGGCGGAGCGGATACCGATCCTGTCGTATTTGGCGAGTTTTATTCGCTTGTGGCCAACCGCAGTTTTGCCGGGGACATCGCGGCGGTTCGCTTTTCGAACGTGGCGCTGCCTGCCGGCGGACTGATGGTTGTGCCGGAGCCTTCGAGCCTGGTCCTGGCGTTCATCTCGGGCGTCCTGGCCCTGGCCGGACGGCGAGAGACCCATTCGCGGTAAAATGATTTCAAAGGCTGTTCAGATTCATACTAAAACCGGAGATCGAAACTTATGAAAAGAATTCTTGCTCTTGCTGTTTCCATCGGGACGCTGGCCCTGTGCGCAAATGCGGCCACGGTGGCGCAATATGACTTCACCGGAACCGGGACTGCGGCGCTTGGCAGCACGATTGCGGACGCCACGGGCAATCACAACGGGACCGTCGAGGGCGGCCCCCTGCTTTACGGGACCGACCCGTTGATGGGCAGCTATCTGCATTTTGACGCGGACGGGACGAATGTGGGCGGTCTTGGGAACCGGGTTGTGATTCCCGGGCACGCGGACTTTCTGTTCAGCCTGGATCAATCCTACACGATGGAGGTGATCTTCCGAACGACCCAGACCGGTACGAATGGAGCGCTTCTTTCCAAGGGATGCACCGTCGCGAATCCGCCCTCGCAGTGGTATTTGCGCCACCAGGGCAATGGCCAGGTTCGCGGGGTCATCGAAGGTTTTGACACCACGTCCGAGCCGAATGCGACTACCACGACCGCCTCGATCAGCGATGGCCAATGGCACCACGTGGCCTTTGTGCTGGATGCACAGGCCAACCCCAAGAGGACGCTGGTTTATGTGGACAATGTGCAAAGCGCGGTGAACGAAAATATCGGGGGCGTCAGTGGGATCATCGGGGGGACCGATGCCGAGTCGGTCATTATTGGCGAGTTGGGCACGCTTCCGGGAAACCGCAGTTTTGCCGGAGACATTTCCGCCGTGCGGTTTTCGAATGCCGCCCTGACGCCCGGCGAATTCCTTGCGGAGGGGTTCACCCGGATTGTGAATGTCACTCCGGCGGACGGCAGCGGATTTCTGCCAGCCAGCACCGTTGCCGGCTTCCAGGTCAAATCCCCCAACACCGGCGTAAGCTCGGGAAATATCCAGGTGAAATTGAATGGTGTGGATATCTCCGGGCAGCTAACCATTACCGGCACAACAGCGGATTGGACAGTGACCCTTCCGGCATTGGCGGCAAACACACTGTACGTCATGGAAGCGAGTGTGGTGGACAATGCATCGCGCACCGTCACGGCGAGGTCGGGTTTCAACACCTTTGTCGAGAATGTCATGTTTATCGAGGGTGAGGATTACAATTACAGCGGGGGGCAGTTCATTGACAACCCCGCCCTGGGAGCTTCTTCGCCTTACCTTGGGTTGGTGGGAACCGAGGGGATTGATTACCACCAGACGAATGTGCCCGCGGTGCTTCAGTATCGCTATATGGACTCGGCGGGCCTGGGCACCGAGGAGAGCAAGGACGTTTTGCGCCAGGCGTATGTGGATGCCGGCGCTGTGGATTTCGCCACGCGTGATCACGCCAACTCCGAGTGGGTTAACTACACCCGGACATTCGCGCCGGACACCTACCGCGTCTTTGCCCGAATTGCCAAGACGAATATGATGCAATTTGTGATCGGGCTGGACCAGGTCACCAGCGGAAGCACAACCACGACTCAGACCACCGCGCCCCTGGGCAGATTCAGCGGCGCGCCCATCGGCACCATTGCCGGTTACGATCTGATTCCTCTTCGGGATCCGCTTGGGAACGAGGTGGCCGTGACGCTTGGCGGGGTTGCCACCTTGCGCCTGACGATGCTTTCGGGCGGATATGGAGTGCTGCATAATTATCTTCTGTTCGTTCCCCTGAGCGGCGTGCAAAGGCCGTTCCTGGCGGCGGTTTCCCCTGTGCCGGGCGCCGGCAACGAGCCGAACAACCCGCCCATCCTGGTTTCGATTCGCAACGCGGACACCCAGGTGAACACCGGGAGCATCCAGCTAAGGCTCGACGGTTCGGCCGTCACACCGGCAGTGACGCCCACCAGTCTCGGGGCAGATGTTTCCTTCGCGCCGTCGTCGCTCTCGATCGGTTGGCATGCGGCACAGTTAATTTTCAGCGACAGCGCGGCTGTCTCTGTCACAAACGAATGGCAGTTTTATGTGGCGAATCTTGCCGTCCGCGGCTACTGGACGTTTGACGAACAGGCGGCGGGAACTGAAGCGAGCACGGCGTCCGGGGCGATCCTGGATCTGAGCGGCAACGCCCGCAACGGAACGGTGGCGGCGCCGGGAGCCACGTACGTGGCGGGGAGTCCTGAATACGGCGGCACGACGGCCCTGCGATTGACAACCGGCGCAGACCGCGTGGTGGTGTCCGATCCATCCGGGAACTTCAACTTTACCAACTCGTTCACATTCGAGGCGGTGCTGCGGTCCACGAGCACTGCAACGTCCGGTTCGATCCTGGCGAAGAACGGGACGGGCGATGGAGAAGGGGAGTATTGGTGGAGAGCGCCGGGGGCCACATCCGGCGCACAGCGGTTGGGCGCCAATGGCGCGTTCCTGACAGGGACGAACAAGCTGAACGACGGGGCGTGGCATCATGTGGCGCTGGTTTATGACAAGGCGGCCAACCAGATCCGGGCCTATGCGGATTACCTCCACGAGGGGAGCGTCACATTGAACACGGACCGCCCGATTGGCCGGCCGGCGGATCTCCAGATCG
Organism: uncultured Verrucomicrobiota bacterium; assembly: GCA_964401575.1. Classification (GTDB taxonomy): domain Bacteria; phylum Verrucomicrobiota; class Verrucomicrobiia; order Limisphaerales; family UBA8199; genus CAYNZC01. The sequence goes on along the minus strand of CAYNZC010000038.1, from coordinate 3,796 downwards.
GGGGATTCATCAACACGACATCGAGCGAGTTTGTTGGCGACATTGATTTCATTCGCGTCAGCGAAGGCGCGCTGAGTCCTGCGGGGTTCGTGCAGGCGACTCCGCCGCCGGTGGAATTGATCCATGTTTCGCGTGTGGGAGCCACGTTCTCATTCCAGTTCGCGACCCAATCGGGCGCATCCTATGTGGTTGAATCCACCACGGCGCTGGGCGCCCAATGGGGCGAAGTGGAAACGATTCCGGGCAATGGGGACCTCAAGACGGTTTCCTACACGATCGAGGGCGAGAGGAAGTTTTTCCGCGTGCGATCTCAATAGAGGCAAGGACGAAGTCCGGGTTGGTTGCAAAGACGGAGGCGCAGCGGTGCGTTCGCGGCGCCCTGAAAGAGAAGGTTTTTGACCCGATCCAGCGATGGACAGTTAAAGGTATGAACACTGCGAGACATTCAGGCGGGACCATGAGGCGAGCACGGGGCCTGTCATCGGGGTTTACCCTGATCGAGTTGCTGGTCGTCATCGCCATCATCGCGATACTGGCGGCGATGCTGTTGCCCGCCCTGGGCCGGGCCAAGGCGAAAGCGCAAGGCGTGGCCTGTTTGAGCAACAACAAGCAGCTCGGGTTGGCGTGGCAAATGTACTCGATGGACAACGAGGAAAGGCTCGCCCTGAACAAGCAGCTCATGTCGGGCACGACAGGGATCGGGGAAACGTGGGTGTCGGGAGTCCTCACGATGAACAACAGCACGGACAACACCAACACGTATCTGCTGGAGCAGAGCCAGCTCTTTCCGTATGTGAAATCCAAGGACGGGAAGTTGTGGCGCTGTCCCGGAGACCGCTCGACATCCGAGCACGGCGGAATGAAGTATCCGCGTGTGCGCACCATTGCGATGAACTGCTGGCTGGCGCAGGGGCGGCTGTCTCAATCGCCCGGGTTCAAGGTCTATAAGAAAATGTCGGACCTGACCGTGCCGGGTCCTTCCATGACATGGGTGTTTATGGATGAGCGCGAGGACAGCATTGACGACGCTTATTTCGCCGTCAACATGACCGGTTTTCCGAATGCGCCGCACAGCATTGTCTGGGTGAATTACCCGGCGGCCTATCACGGGAGCGCGGCGGGGCTTGCTTTTGCGGATGGGCATGCGGAGGTCCACCGCTGGCGCGACAACCGGACCATGCCGCCTCTGGTTCATGGGGTGTATCTCAAGCTGAATGTCGGCTCGGCCTACAACCAGGATCTGCTTTGGCTCATGGAGCGCAGCACGGCCAAGCAGTAGTGATGCGCCGATGTCGTATCAAGGAAGTTTCATGACGCGTTATCTGCTGATTACAACGTTGCTGGCGTGGAGCCAGATTCCCGCGATGGCTGCTTCCGGCGGCAAGGACCTTGATCAGAAGCCTGATCCGGGGGGAGTCTTTGCTGCGCGCGAGGTTTTCGGGCGCGGGCAGGACGGCTACCACACTTTTCGGATCCCATCCCTTCTAAGCGCGCGGGAGGGTGTTTTGCTTGCGATCTGTGAAGGGCGCAGGAACAGCGCCCGGGATCATGGGGATATAGACCTGGTACTGAAGCGCAGCGCTGACAACGGAAAAACCTGGAGCGGCCTGGAGCTTGTCTTCTCCGACGGCACAAACACCATTGGAAATCCCTGCCCGGTGGTGGACCAATCCACCGGGGTGATTTGGCTTCCTTTCTGCCGGAACAACGACCGGGTGTTTGTCACCAGCAGCGCGGATAGTGGAGTTCACTGGAGCAGGCCGGTGGAGATCACATCCACCGTGAAACCTTCCGGCTGGGGGTGGTATGCGACCGGGCCCGGCGTGGGGATCCAGTTGGAGCGGGGGCCTCACCATGGACGTCTTTTGATTCCGTCCGATAACTCGCAACGCGGTGATGACCGGAAGAACCGCTCCTATTCGCATGTCATTTTCAGTGACGATCATGGGGCAACGTGGCAGCTTGGCGGTGTGATCGGGCCCGGGATGAACGAATGCCAGGCCGTTGAATTGGCGGATGGCGCCCTGATGATGAACATGCGGAACGCGGACCGTTCGCAAGACTGCCGGGCGGTTGCCACCAGCGCCGACGGCGGGGCAACGTGGTCGGCTATCTCGCGCGACGCGACGCTTGTGGAACCGATTTGCCAGGCGAGCCTCTTGCGTTATTCAGTCGAGGATCGGGATGGCAAAAACCGGCTGTTGTTCTCGAATCCGGCCAGCAATTCGAGGCGCGTCGCCATGACCGTTCGCCTGAGCTACGATGAGGGCCGCACCTGGCCGGTTGCCCGGCTTCTCCATGGCGGTCCCACGGCGTATTCCTGCCTGGCCGTTCTGCCCGATAGAACGATAGGCTGTCTTTATGAAGCCGGGCGGACCAACTCCTATGAAACCATCACCTTCGCGCGGTTCAGTCTTGCATGGCTGACACGCGGAGCGGATCGTGAAAAGGCGGGGACGGCTTCCACATCGCCCCTCGATCCATACCAGGAGCCCGTTGAAACGGGGCTCTGCCGGAATTCGGGACCTTGCGAAAAAGGTTCCCGCCAGAAACAGCATTTATGAAACTACGATTAACAGGACTTGTTGCTGCTCCATTCACTCCGATGGTGTCGGATGGCGGTTTGAACCTGCCGATGATTGATCGCCAGGCCGAATGGCTGGTGGCCAGCAATGTTGTCGGGGCATTTGTCTGCGGCACGACGGGCGAGAGCCTGTCGCTCACGACCATCGAGCGCCAGCAGGTGGCCGAGCGTTGGGCAAAGGTCAACAATCGCCGGCTGAAGCTCATCGTTCATGTGGGCCACAACAGCATTGGCGAAAGCCGCGAGCTGGCCGCTCATGCCAGGGAAATCGGCGCGGACGCCATTGCCACCACCGGCCCGAGCTTTTTCCGTCCATCCAGCGCGGACGGCCTTGCCGAGTTTTGCGCGGAGGTGTCCAAAGGCGCCCCCGGTGTGCCATTCTATTTTTATCACATGCCGTCCATGACGGGGATTCGCGTTCCGATGCTTGAGTTTATGAAGCATGCCAGCCGGCGGATGCCGGAGTTTGCAGGGATAAAGTACACGGACGAGGACCTGATGAACTACACGCAGTGCCTGGGCTTTGAGGATGGGCGTTTCAACATTCTTTTTGGCCGGGACGAGATACTTTTGGCTGCAATGGCTATGGGCACGACCGGGGCCGTGGGAAGCACCTACAACTACATGGCCCCGCTTTACCACAAGGTGCGCGCGGCTTTCGAGAAAGGAGACATGGCGTCCGCGCGGCTCCACCAGACAAAAGCCATTCAAATCATTGCGGTCATGGCAAAATTCGGCGGACTGCCCGCCAACAAGGCCATGATGAAGATGATCGGCATCGATTGCGGCCCGGTGCGTCCGCCGCTGCAGAATCTTTCCGCCGAGAAGCTGGCGGCTTTCGAGGCTGAACTGCGCCAGGTGGGATTCCCGGATCAAGTGACGCAGACGCACTCTTCCATGGACAAAGCAGCAAAGGCCGTTTAAGAGCCCGCCATTCGCCCTGGCAGGGCCTTACGGGAAGCCCGGAGGCGATTTTTCGCGAGTTTTTGTTGAGGATCACGGTCAGGCGTTGCGACCCACGATGGGGAAACAGGCATGAAACGCGTCCGCTTCTGATTCGAGTATGGGGTTCGCGATGTGTTGCCAAACGGCGCGGTTGTGCAACATTTCCTCGCTATGGAAGGCGCATCAGATACAAGGACACTCAACTGCGATCAAACCTGCGGCGGGCCAAAGGTTCCGCTGGTGACTCCCACCCGGGCTTATGGAACG
>CAYNZC010000037.1:0-33834 GCA_964401575.1 uncultured Verrucomicrobiota bacterium | reverse complement strand
GCTGCGTGGCGGTCCCGCCCCGCCCGCACGTTCTCTCTTCTGGCATTACCCCCATTACCATGGCTCCACATGGACTCCCGGCGCGGCAATCCGGGACAGCAACTGGAAGCTCATCGAATTTTACGAGTCCGGTGCGGTCGAACTTTACAACCTTTCCGAAGATCTGGCCGAGGCTTACAACCATGCCGCATCCAACCAGGCCAAAAAGCAGGAACTTCTGCAGAAACTCCACAACTGGCAGAAATCCGTCCAAGCTCAAATACCACCCCTCAATCCAAATCCTGAATCTTCAGCACCCCCGGACGTCAAGGAGAAGAAGAAAAAACGAGCTGGAAACCGCCAATAATCGCATTATATGAAAATCCTCGGAACTTTTTGGTCAGCACTAATAACCCTCTGCATGGTTGTGTCCTTCGCCGGGCACAGTGCTGACACGACCCGATCACAAGCCAACCGTCCGAACGTGCTATTCATCGCCATGGACGACTTCAACCATTGGGCGACACACCTCGGCAGAAATGTTCAGGCCAAAACACCAAACATTGATCGTCTGGCAGCGCGTGGCGTGACTTTCCGCCATGCCTATGCCGCCGTGCCCGCCTGCGAGCCAACCCGCGCGGCCATGATGAGCGGCCTCCGCCCTTGGGTCACTGGTTGCTATTACAACGGTGACAAGTGGCAGCGGCTGATTCCCGAAGGAAGCGGACTCACCGCTCAACTCCTCAAGGCGGGCTATTACGTCGCCGGCGCAGGCAAGGTTTATCACGCAGACCAGTACTTCTCGTCCGAATGGACGGAATACATGGACGACACAGGGCTTTCACACCATGGAGAGGGCGTAGCTAAGGAAGAAGGCTTCCACGAACCGCTAAAACACGACCTAAAAGACGAGGATTTGAGCGACTGGCACGTCGTCAAATGGTGCATGGACAAGCTGAGTCAAAAACGCGCACAGCCTTTTTTCATCGCCTGCGGCCTTCACAAGCCCCACCTGCCCTTCGCGGTCCCCCGCAAGTATTACGATATGTTTCCACTGGAGTCTATCCAACTGCCTCCATACAAAGAAGATGACTTGAACGACATCCCGCCCGCCGGGGTGGCCATGGCCCGGCCGGGGGGCGACCACGCCCGATTCCTGAGATCAGGCCGATGGAAGAATGCAATCCAGTCATACCTGGCTGCCTGCGCATACACAGACATGAACATAGGACGTTTGATTGCCGCGCTGGACGAGAGTTCCGCGCGAAACAATACGATCGTGGTGCTCTGGGGCGACCACGGCTGGTCGTTCGGTGAGAAGAGACATTGGCGAAAGTTCGCGCTTTGGGAGGAGCCCACCCGCACCCCGCTGGTTTGGGTTGTCCCGGAAGTAACAAAGCCAGGCGGCATCTGCGACAGACCCGTCGATCTGATGACCATCTATCCAACGCTCTGCGAACTGACGCATGTCCCGTTACCGAAGCACGTCGCGGAACCGAGTCTCGCCCCCCTCCTGCGCGACCCGGCGAAGCCATGGTCGCACCCGGCCATCACCACCCACGGATTCTCCAATCACGCGGTACGCACGGAACAGTGGCGCTACATACGCTATGCCGACGGTTCGGAGGAACTCTATGACGTGAAAAAAGACCCATTCGAGTGGACCAACCTGGCATCCACCCCCCAAACCGCTCCTGCACGCGCAGAGCTTGCCCGTTTTCTCCCATCGCAAAGCAAACCAGCGCGCAAAAATGCCAAGCCCAGAAATGATTAGCTTTCTTTCAGAATTTGAATTTCACGACCACCGATGCGTCCAACCTTTGTGCGCAAAGATTCGGTCAGAAACATCAAGGAGAGTAAAATCCGGGTAACCGGCAAGCCCTGCGCGTTCTCCTTCAAGCGCACACTCCGACCCCGCACCAAAACACGGCGACTGTTTCTGCCCACGAAAACTTTTCTGGCAACGCCATAGCTGCTGGACGCCCCGAGCAGTGAACCCCGAAGACAAGTCGAGTCCCTTCAATAGGACCCGCCCGATACTTTGGCAGCCAGTCTTGCTCCCAAATCCAGCAACTTCCCGACCTTGGCCTCCGAAGCTGCTTCCGCGTAAATCCTCAGAATGGGTTCTGTCCCGGACCCGCGCAGCATGAGCCACGAAGTATCTCGCGCGACAAATTTGACGCCATCAAAGGTCTTGACCTCTATTACCGGCGAGCCCAGCAAGGCCGCCGGAGGGTCCTTCTGCAGGCATCGCATCAGCACAGACCTCTTCTCCAGCGGAAAATGGGTGTCGATTCTGCCGTAACGGTGAGGCCCATATTCCTTTTCAAGCTCCGCAAGCAATCGGGTGATGGATTTGCGCTCAAACGCAAGCATCTCCAACAACATCAGGCCGGCCGCAATGCCATCCCGCTCCGGAATGTGCCCCTGAAAACCTATTCCTCCGCTTTCCTCCGCACCGAGCATCACACCGCCCTTGATCATTTCGGCCGCCATGTACTTGAAGCCCACGCCCGTTTCCATCAACTCGATGCCTTCCGCGGCACACATCCTGTCCACCATCGACGTCGTTGTCAGCGCTTTCACCACTCGCCCGCTGGCCCGCCGGTTCTTCGCAAAATGCCTCAGCAGCAGACAGATCAGCTGATGTGTCGAAAGGTAGTTGCCCCGCCCGTCCATCCCCCCGACTCGGTCGGCGTCCCCGTCGGTAACCAGACACAAATCGTGAGGATGCTTTCGCAAGAACGCGGCGCTCTTCACATAGTTGCGCTCAATCGGCTCAGGATTGATGCCGCCAAAGAATGGATCGTGCCTTCCATTGAGAGTCGTTACGGTGCAGCTTGTCCCCGCCAGGATCTGCTCGAAACAACCCGCCCCAACGCCAAACAGCGCCTCATGGGCAAACCTTAGGCCGGATTTAGCGATGAGCTTGAAATCTACAAGCGCTTTGCATGCGCCGAAGTGCGCCGGGCGCATGTCCAGCATTCTAATGCGACGCCGCTTGAGTGCGTCTTCGAGTGGCAGCGCTTTGACCGGCCGTTTGTCCAAAAGACTCTCCACCTGCTGACAAATGGCGCTTTCCGCGGACGCGCCAAAATGTGACTTGAGTTTGAAACCATTAAAAATTGGAGGATTGTGGCTCGCAGTGATCATCACCCCGCCTGCCCCGGCGTTGGCCTTGACCGCGTAGGAAAGCGATGGGGTGGGAACCGGCTCGGGCGAAAGCAGAACTTCAAAATCATTCCCGGCCAGCACCTCCGCAGTGCGCCGGGCAAACTGGTCCGAGAGAAAACGTCTGTCGTAGCCGACAGCCACCAGTCGCCTGGTTCCCTTCGCCGAGTTAAAGGCCCAGAAATCGGCTGCCGCCTGCGCCACCCGATCAATGGCTGCAAAGGTGAAATCCTCCGCAATAACCGCCCGCCACCCATCCGTTCCAAATCTTATTGTTCCCATTATGTTCTCTTGCCCTGGCACGCTTTTCTGGTTCACACAATGGCGCTCGCGCCGTTTAAACGCCGCTCTGCGCCGTTTTCCGCCGCGGCGCGAAGTCTCCTCACTGCGGCAATCAGACTCCGTTGCTTGAAAAGTGCCGTGCCGCTTACAAAGGTGTCCGCTCCCGCCTGCGCACACTCGCCCACCGTCTTAAAATCGACTCCACCGTCAACCGCGATGTTGTAGGCGAGGCGCCGCGAGTCCCGCCACTCTCGCACCTGCTGTATCTTGGGCAGGGTTTCATATATAAAAGATTGGCCACCGAACCCGGGATTTACCGTCATCACAAGGATCGTATCGACCTGGTCCACGTAGGGTTGCAGGTGCTCTACTGCAGTCGGCGGATTGATGGAAAGCCCCACCTTCTTACCAAGCGACTTTATTTTCCAGAGCAGCTGAGAAACACGGTCTCCAAGCTCGACATGGATGATGATCTGATCCACACCGGCCCGAGCAAAAGGCTCCAAAAGAATCTCGGGCTTCGAGCACATCAGGTGCGCGTCAAAAAACACACGCGTCAGCGGCCGCAGGGCGGCCACCAGACCCGGGCCAAATGAAATGTTCGGAACGAAATGGCCGTCCATGATGTCCAGATGCAGCCATTCCGCCCCCGAGCGTTTCACCCGTTCTGTTTCCTTGGAAAGCCGGCTGAAATCAGCGGCCAGCAAAGAAGGCGCAATTTTCATCGCCGGAACCGTAACCGCACCAGGCGCAAATGTCGATGCTCGATACCTCATCCGCGATAAGAAATACGGCCTACAGTTCTCGCAGAGCCGCCGCCACAGGCAGACGCGCGGCTCGAATGGCAGGAAAGATGCCTCCAAAAAAACCGATAACAAGCGCCCAGACAATTCCCTGGAACAACAAAGGCAGCGTGACTCGAAATGCGAAGGCCACCTGGCTGAAACTTTGCCAGTTCATGGTCGTGGTCTGGAATCCGTTGAATGCCATGTAGGCAACGGCCCCGCCGATGATCCCCCCGACCAGCGCCAGCATCAGCGACTCCAGCATGACGGACGTAACGACCGCCCCGCTGCCAAAGCCCAGAGCCCGCAAAGTGGCGATCTCTCGTGTTCTGGCCGCAATCGAGCTATACATGGTGTTTAGCGCTCCAAACACTGCTCCTACAGCCATGAGCGACGCCACGAGGAATCCCAAAGTATTTATGAGCTTCGTCATGCCCACAGATTGTTCCGCGTAGTAATCGGTCTCCCGGAACACTTTCACGTTCAGACGCGGATCCGTGGTCAACCCATCCTTGAACTTCTGGAATGCTTCCGCCGACTCCAACCGGGCGCAGACAGACTGGAAAGTCTCGCCACGATTGTAGGCCGCCTGCAATACACGTGCATCTGTCCATATTTCCGACTCGGCTGTGCCTCCACCCGCCGAAAAAATCCCCGTAATCGGCCATTCCAATTTGCCAATCTTCAACCGCTTTCCCACCTCCAGGCCGGAAAATTGACGCGCTGCCCCGATCCCGACAAGCACCTCGTTCTTGCCCCATCCAAAGGTCACACCCTCCTCAAGTTTAAATCTTGATCTCACGTCGAAGGCTGCTGGTTCAACTCCCCGCATAGGCACGTTCGCATCGGTGCCTGTGGATTTCTTCGGAAGATTGATGATCACGAACAATTCCGATGAGGCAAGAGGCCCCTGCGGACCGCGTGCCAGCCCGGGAGCCTGCTGAATAACACGTGTTTGCTCCAGGGAAAGCCCGCTCACCATCTCCGTGTCCGCGCCGCTCCGCAACACGATGACCGAGTCGGGCGAACCGGAGGAGTCCAGGGCCTTGCGAAACCCCGCGGCAATGGACAGCACACCCACGAGAACTCCAACAACGCCAGCCACGCCAAACATGGCCGCCGCCGCGGACGCCTTGCGCTCAGGCAAGCTGAGCAAACCGAATTTCGAAATCGAGGCTAACTGAGACAGCCAGTTGATGAGTCCAACCATATAAATCAAATCCTTCGCACGGCATCTGAAACTCTGAGGCGCATCGCGCTCCAGGCCGGAAACATGCCTGTCACGAGACCCAACCCGATGCCAATGACAGCTCCCCACCCCGCATCCCTGGGCAGAAAGGCGAACAGCGGCAGCATGCCACCCGTGGGATCGCCGTGAGAAGTTATGAGCAGCGCAGCCATCGCGATTCCCACCGCGGCGCCCAAAAACGCCAGCAGACACGACTCGATCAGCACCACGCGCAGGACATGCGCCGGACTGAACCCGATGGCCTTCAGCACGCCGAACTCACCCGTGCGCTCGCGCACCGACTGCGACATGGTATTGCCCGTCACCAGCAGAATTGTAAAAAACACGGCCGACATGATGATCGCCGTCAGCAGGGCGATGTCCCCAATCTGCTTGGCAAAGCCCTGAAGAAAAGCTTTCTCCGTCTCGGTTTTCGTTTCGGCCGCAGAATTTTCAAACTCTGCATCAATCCGGGCCGCAAGCGCCGGCGCTTCGTCTGGATTGTTCACGCGCACCATATACCACCCGATCAATCCTTTTGCCTCGTCAACCCGGGCCTCATCGAAATAGTCATACCGGAAGAACAGTTGCGCCGTGTCGGTGTTCTTGTCCTTTCCATCGAAGATCCCGACGACATCGAATTCCCACGTGTTGCCCCCCGTGCGCTTCGGCCAGATAGGCGCGAGCAGGGGAATCTTGTCGCCCACTTTCCACCCAAATCGTTCGGAAAGCTTCCGTCCGATAACAGCGCCGGTCCGCGTGCTGCCCCAGGCCTTTTTCTGTTCTTCAGGAAGCAAATACTCAGGAAACATCGGGAGAAACTCGTCCGGAACCACGGGCATTTGCGCAAAGAAGTTCTTCGGCTCCCGATAAATCCCACCGAACCAGGTCTGGTGGGTGACAGCTTGCACACCCGGGATGCGGGCGATCTTCTGTTTATAGCTCTCCGGCAACAATTGTATGATCGAAACCTTGTGCCGGGCAATCAGCCTTGAGGCTCCCTGCAGCGTTATGCCGCCCGAAAGCGAGTGCCTGATGGCGCACAAATACCCGAAGAGCATAAAGGCCACCACAATGGACAGAAAAGTGAAAGTGGTGCGCAGCTTCCTGCGCCCAAGATTCTTCAGTGCCAGGTAAAGCAGGCTCATACTTTCAGGCGACAGGGGCCGCGCTCAGTTGGCTCTTGTCCAGGTAGAGCACTCGTTTTGCGCGGGCCGAAGCGTGGGGATCGTGCGTTACCATAACAACGGTCTTGGCGTGGTCACGGCTGAGCACCTGGAGCAGCTCAAGGATTTCGTCTCCCGACTTGCGGTCAAGATCGCCGGTCGGCTCGTCGCAAAGCAGCAATGTCGGGTCAGTCACGATTGCCCGCGCAATTCCCACCCGTTGTTGTTCACCTCCGGAAAGTGTGCGCGGATAATGCCTCGCACGGTGGCTCAGCCCGACAATCTCCAAGGCCGTAGCAACGTGTCTGCGCCGCTCGGCCCTGGAGAGATGCGTGAGCAGAAGGGGCAGTTCAACGTTTCTTTCGGCGGTAAGCACAGGAAGCAGGTTGTAAAATTGAAAAACGAATCCAACATGCCTGGCACGCCAGGCCGCAAGCCGGCTCTCGGACAAAACTTCAATCCGCTCACCTTGCACGGTAATGCTGCCCGAAGTCGGCCGGTCAAGTCCCCCAATCAGGTTTAGTAATGTGCTTTTGCCCGACCCGGAAGGCCCCATCAGTGCCAGAAAGTCGCCGGAAGGAATATTGAGATCCAGATTCTTTAGCACGTGGATTTCCTCGCTTCCGCGCCGGAAAACTTTTTCGACTTTTTCAACACAAACCAATTCTTCGTTTTGCGAAATGTTCATTGTACCTGCTGCTCCGCTGATTTCTGCCGCACCTTGGCGCCCTCCCTGAGCCCGCCATCCCATGCTCGTACGACACGCTCGCCGGGACTCAGCCCTGCCGACACTACCGCATCCACACCGGACCCGCCAGAGACCTGCACCGCGCGCCTTTCAATTGTGTTACTTGCGACGACCAGCACCTTGGACTTCCCCTGCTCCTCCCCCACAGCCTGCTTCGGCACCAGGACCCCGCCGCCATTCCCTGCCCCATCCGATTCTCCCCTCCGGAACGCAACTTTAACGCTCATCTCCGGCAGTATCCTCGAGTCGAGCGCTGCAAATCCAATCCTCACCCGGACTGTCGATTTCTGCCGGTCCGCCGTCGGAATGATCGCAATCACATGGCAGGGAATCTTCCAGTCCGGATACGCATCCAATGCAGCTTCAACCTGCTGTCCGGGAGAAACCCGGTTGATGTAACTCTCGTTCACGTCAATTTCGATCTCGAGAGACTCCATGTCCACAATGGTGCAAATCCCGGTGCGTGTGAATCCGCCCCCAGCAGAAATGGGAGAGATCATCTCGCCGGGTTGGGCATTCTTCGAAGTAACAATCCCGCCAAATGGAGCAGTGATAACGCTGTCTTCAATTTGCTGCTGCCACGTGGCCACCTGGCGCTCCTGAACCGTCACCTCCGCTTGCTGCTGTTTCAGGCGCGCCTCCAATGATTGGCTCTCAGCTTCTGCACGATCAAGGTCAGCCTGAGAGGCAATGCCATGAGTCACCAGGTCCCCAAGCCGCTTTCGCTCACGATTCGCCTCTGCCATTCGCACCATTGTTTCTTGCATGCCTGCCCTGGCAGCCGCCAGTTGCGCCTCGGCAAGGTTTAAGCCTGCTTGGATATTCTGACTGTCCAGACGGGCCAGTATTTGTCCCTCAGACACCTTCATGCCTTCTTCGATCAGCACCTCCACCACCTTGCCGGTGACCTTGGAGGATACAGTTGCAGCCCGGCGGGCAGTCACATATCCCGAGGCGTTCAGTATGGTGCCTCCGCCGCTCGCGCCCGCGACCGCCCGCACCAACACCGTATCAACGATTACTCCCCCTGATTTCGAATGCCACCACCAGCCTGCGCCCACCGCAAGCAGCAGGGCCATCACAAGAATGATCCAAAGCGCTGAACTCGACCCGCCCGCAGCGGACGCAGGGCGATCAATCCGCAATTCTTCAATTCCTGGCTTCTTGGAGGTCATCAGTGCGACCCAAGAGAACCTGTTTTTTTCTTATACGTCAATCGGCATCAAGAGAGCAGCGTAACCCGGCGATGTGAGGAACGAAGCGTGAAAGAGAGCGCGACACCACTTTCCAGAAACCACCAAAACCGGGATGACGAAATGCAGAGGGGAGAGGATTGCGCTGGTGCATGCGAGTCGGAAGGCTCTCTACAATCCGCCGACCATCCGGAACGCGCTCATCCAAAAATGGTGCGCGCTGCAGGGTTTGAACCTGCGGCCCCTTCCGTGTGAAGGAAGTGCTCTTCCGCTGAGCTAAGCGCGCGATGCAGCAACAACTGCGAGGATTAAAATCACCTTTTTAGGTTCAGCTGGCAAGTCCAAAAGGACAGTCCAAAAGGACCGCTTCAGTACCGCTGGGCCCGCGCTCCTGACGCCGGGCCCAGACGATCGTCCGGTTAAACTGCGCCCGTCGTCCAACACAGCGCCAACAAACGCTTTCCAAACGTCACTCCATTTGTTAGCAGTATTTGTGATGGCAGAAGCCGCACAAGGCGGAGAACGATTATTCCGGGGCATAGCCGTTTCGGCTGGGGTTTGCCGCGGAAAGGTGCTGGTTTTGGACTCTGCTCCCCCAACAATCCAACGCCTCCAAATCCCGGAGCATGGCACCGCCGAGGAGGTTGCCCGGCTTGAAAAAGCCCTCGTCAGCACCCGCGAACAAATCGCCTCGATTCAACGCAGAGTGCAGGAAGGCATGGGCGCGGATGAAGGCGGCATTTTCGAGGCCCATTTGCTCGTGCTGGAGGATCGGACTCTTATCGACGAGGTCATTCGAGTCATCCACCAGCAGAAGGTCAATGCCGAATATGCCTTCGAAACCGTGGCCGAAAAATACGCGTCTGCACTCGCAGCCATCAACGATGAATATCTCCGGGAGCGAGCTGCCGACATGCGGGACGTCACTGCGCGAATTCTCAACAATCTTCTCGGCAGGCAACACGACGTGGATCTGCGCCATCTCAAGGAACCGTGCATCATTGTCAGCCACGACCTCACACCTTCTAACACCGCGCAGCTCGACAAAAAACAGGTGCTCGGCTTCGTCACGGACGTGGGCAGCCGAACATCGCACACGGCCATCATGGCCCGGTCTCTCAGGATTCCCGGCATGGTGGGCCTGGGGGATGCCAGCTCGAAACTCCGTTCCGGGGAATACGCGCTTCTGGATGGCATCAACGGCGTGCTGATCGTTAATCCAACGGAGCAAACGCTTTTCGAATACGGTCAACTCGCCCGCAAGCATGCGACCCTCGAAGAAAAACTCCGCGATACCACCCAAAAACCGGCGACGACACTGGACGGTTTCTCTGTGTCCATCTGCGCTAATATCGAAGAGGCCGCCGACGCAGATCAGGTCAAAGCTGCAGGAGCCGAAGGAATCGGCCTCTTCCGTACAGAGTACCTCTTCATTAATCAGGAGGTGCCCCCCGGCGAGGATCAGCAATACGAAGCTTACGTAGCCGCAGCACGCGCCCTGAAACCCCTCCCGGTCACCATTCGCACGCTGGATATCGGCGGCGACAAGCTCATGGCGCACCTGCCGATTCCACGCGAGAGCAACCCGTTTCTTGGCTGGCGCGCCATTCGCTTTTGCCTGCAACAGCGCGACATTTTCCGCGAGCAACTCAGGGCCATTCTGCGCGCCAGCGCCGAAGGAAATGTCAAAATGATGTTTCCCATGATTTCGGGCCTGGAGGAACTCAAACAGGCCAAGGCTCTGGTCGAGGAATACAAAGCCGAACTGAGACAGGAAGGCATACCGTTCGACGAAAAAATACCCCTGGGCGCCATGATCGAGACCCCCTCCGCCGTCATCGTGGCGGACTCGCTCGCAAAACGCCTCTCGTTTTTCAGCATCGGCACCAACGATCTCATTCAGTACTCGCTGGCAGTGGACCGGATGAACGAGAAAATCGCGCATCTTTACGAACCTGCCCACCCTGCAATCGTGCGACTCATCAAGGCGACAGTGGATGCCGCCAACCGGCACAATATCCGGGTAAGCGTCTGCGGCGAGATGGCGGGCGATCCGGTGCTGGCGCCGCTGTTGCTCGGCCTGGGCGTGCAGGAACTCAGTATCTCTCCCGCATTGGTTCCCGCCGTCAAGTTCCTCGTGCGCCGCCTCAAACTCAGCGAAGCCCGGGAAATCGCCGACTTCGCCCTCGCGTCCGAATCCTCTGCCGACATCATGGCCCGTTGCCAGGACCTGTCCCGCAACGTCGCGCCGGAACTGTTCGAAAACAAGTGAACTGGCGCCTCATCAGGTCCGTCCCCTGGCTGGATACTCGCGCTTCGTTCGTCTCACAAACGCCTCACGGTGGCGCTTTGCTGGATCTGGGTTCTTCAGATGGCGAGACCCTTCGCCACTTTTATGAACTGCGCCCCGACCTGAAGTTTCACGCCGTAGATATTCAGGGCCGTCCGGAGGCCTATCCCAAAGGGTGCGATTTTCGCAGGGCAAACCTCCAGAAAGACTCCCTTCCCTGGCCTGATGCTTCCATGGATGCAGTCACATGCATGCACCTGGTCGAGCACCTTTCAGACTTGACCATGCTCCTGCACGAAGTCAGCCGGCTCCTCAAGCCGGGCGCAAAAGCCTATTTCGAGACACCGCATCCGAAGACCACAACCCTCCCCAGCGCAAGGGGCGCCTTTACTTTCAATTTCTACGATGATCCCACACACACACACCCGGTGCCAATTGACGACCTTTCCAGAAAGGCGTCCTCGGCAGGACTGCGCCTCTGCATGGCCGGAACATCACGAAACTGGCTGTTCGCCGCCGCCTGGCCGATCTTCGCATTGATGCCCCATAGCCGGCAGAAGTTTACCAGCCGTGTCCACTGGATCGGCTGGTCTGCCTGCGGCGTGTTCATCAAACCGAATGAAGCCTAAACTGCTTGCCATTGAACTGTGGGGCCTCGGCGACCTTGTAATCGCCACACCCTTCCTGCACGCGGCAAGCCAGCGCTTCGATGTCACCCTCCTCGCAAAACCGTACGCGCTCGATCTGCGCCCTCGTTTCTGGCCTCATATCAAGGTCCACGCTTTTGTTGCGCCATGGACCGCGTTTCACCGCAAATATCATGTCTGGCGCTGGCCCTGGAGAGAGATGGTCCGGCTGCGCGCCCTCCGAAAAGCCCGTTTCGATATCGGCCTTTCTGCTCGGTGGGACCCGCGGGATCACGCTCTCCTCTGGGCATCAGGCGCAAAACAGCGCATGGGCTTCCCACGCATCAAATCCGGTTTCTTGTTGACGCACCCGCTGCGCCGGCCGTCCCCCACCGCACACCGTTATGAGCACTGGCGATCGCTGGCGTCCATGCTGGGACTTGATCTGCCTCCAGAAAAGGAATGCTTCCCTCCTCGGAAGCACAGCACGGGCCGGGTGCTCGTGCATACAGGCGCAGGACAACCCGTGCGCGTCTGGCCGTTGGAAAAATACAGAAACCTCGTCCAAAGACTGCGGGCCATCAAAGTCCCCGTATGCGTCGCTTGCGATCCGGATCAACGCACATGGTGGGTAGATGCGGGCGAGCCATCCGTTATTGTGCCACGCAGTGTCACTCAGCTTCTGCAGTGTTTTGATCAATCCGCCGCTTTCATCGGCAACGACTCGGGCCCGGCACACCTGGCGGCGGCCTCCGGTCTGCCAACCCTCACTTTGTTTGGCCCCCAGCTCCCGGAGTGGTTTGCTCCGCTGGGCCCGGCTTCGACTTGCATCGAGGGCAAACCCTGCCCTTATAAACCGTGCTCCGATTACTGCCGCTTTCCTTTGCCCTATTGCCTGGCAAATGTTAAAGAGGAGGAAGTGTGGACCCGCATCAGGCAGTTCGTGCAAAACGCGCTGCAAATTCAGACGCCCGCAATGCCGAAACCGATCCAGCCGTGAAGCAGAATGTAGATTTTATGAAAAATGCAAATACCCTTAATCGCAGAGAATTTGTTCTCCGCTCGGGAATGGCTATTGGTGCATGTGCGCTTATGTCACAAGTCCCCGCACAAGCAGCCCCCGGCAAACGAATCATCAACAAAGACGCTGTTGTGCTTTTCCAGGGAGACTCCATCACGGATGCCAGGCGCTCGCGATCCGAAACCGGCCCGAACAGCCAGCCCGCCCTGGGCAACGGCTACGCGTGGTTCGCCGCCGCGCAACTCCTCGTGGACCATCCATCGAGTAACCTCCGCACATTCAACCGGGGAATCAGCGGCAACAAGGTCTATCAACTTATCGAACGCTGGCAGGCCGATTGCCTGGACCTAAAACCGGACGTGCTCAGCATCCTCATTGGCGTGAACGACTTCTGGCACACGCTCACAGGCCACTACACAGGCACGGTCGAGAAATACGAAGCTGATTACCAAAAACTCGTCGAGCAAACCCGCAAAGCGCTCCCCGGCGTGAAACTCGTTTTGTGCGAGCCTTTCGTGCTCCAATGTGGCGCTGTCGATGCCAAATGGTTTCCCGAATTTGACAAGTATCGCGCGGCCGCCGCAAGGATCGCCCGGGCAAGCCGCGCCACTTGGGTGCCCTTCCAATCCATGTTTAATGAGGCGCTGAAGTACGCCCCGCCAGAACACTGGGCAAAAGACGGAGTTCACCCCACCGAAGCCGGCGCGTCCTTGATGGCACACGCCTGGCTCAAGGCCGTGGGCGCATAATCGGGTTCCGCCACCGCCCCCGTGAATATGCAGACCGCACAACGCCGGAACTTTCCTGGCGCCAACGAAGCCCAACCCGGGAATCTCTGTGATCGTTGAATTGATCAACACCGGCTCCGAGCTGATGCTCGGACGGGTCCTCAACACTCATCAGCAGTGGCTTTGCCGCAGACTGGCGGATGTGGGCGCGGTGGTGACACGGCAGATTGCCGTGCCGGACACCGCCGATGCCATTACCGCTGCCGTGCGTGAAAGTCTGTCTCGCGCGGACCTGGTCGTCACAACCGGCGGCCTCGGGCCAACCTCCGATGACCTCACACGCCAGGCTATCGCAGACATGCTCGGGCTGGCACTGCACGAGGAACGTTCGGTGGCGGAGCGCATCGAGAATTATTTCAAGGCGCGCAACCGCCCCATGCCCCCCAGCACACGAATTCAGGCCATGGTCCCGAAAGGCGCAATCGTCCTGCTCAATCAAAACGGGACCGCGCCGGGCCTGGCTCTGAAGATCGACCCCAATCCCTTTCGCCAGGCAAGCCAGGCATTGCTCATCATGCTCCCGGGCCCGCCAAGAGAACTTCGACCCATGTTCACGGAAAGCGCTCTACCACTGATCAAAAGTCATTGGTCGGATCTCAATTTTGTCTGTCGAACCCTGCGATCCGCCGAGATCGGCGAATCCGTTGTCGAAGAGACCATCGGACCCCTTCTTGCACCTCTCGTTTCTCGCGGGCTTGAACTCGGTTACTGCGCAAGACCGGGCCGGGTGGATGTACGCATGGCCGCCCGGGGCCCCGGCGCCGGGTCTCTCGTCGCCCAGGCCGAAACAGTCACCCGATCTCAACTCGGCGGCTGTATTTATGGAGCGGACGATGATGACATGGAGACGGTCATTGTGCGCGCTCTCTCGGAACGCCGAGAGACTCTCGCCCTGGCCGAATCCTGCACAGGCGGTTTGATCGCCCACTCGATCACGAATGTCCCGGGAGCATCTGCGGTGCTTCTGGCAGGCATCGTCTGCTACAGCAATGAATCCAAAATCCGGCTTCTGGGCGTTGATCCCGATATCATTGCCCAACACGGAGCCGTTAGCGAAGCTTGTTGCAGGCAAATGGCTGAAGGCGCTCTCAAGGTCTCCGGCGCCACCTTCGCCCTTGCAGTCACAGGCATCGCCGGTCCATCGGGCGGCACGCCGCAAAAACCTGTCGGCACGGTTTTCATCGGGCTCGCGGGACCGTTTCATACAGTGGTCGAACGCCGTCATAACCCCTTCGACCGCGAAACGTTCAAGCAGGTCACCGTCAATCAAGCGCTCAACTTGCTCAGGAGAAACGCCCTTTGCCCAAATGGCTGAAATCCCTCCTGGGTCTGCTGCTCATGCCCGCATGCGTCGGAGCCGCATCCGCTTTGTGGATGGTGCTCCGTGCCAGCGGCAAAGCTGAGACGATCTGGATTCCCGGACTCGCAGGCGCCGCGTGCTGGACCGCCATTTATCTCCTGCTGCCCAAACCAATGTGGCTATATGTCGTCGGCCACGAACTGACTCATGTGATTTGGACCTGGGCCATGGGCGGCAAAGTCAAAAAGTTCAGCGCCTCTTCCAACGGGGGACACGTCATCGTCACGAAAACAAACTTCCTGATCGCTCTTGCCCCGTATTTCTTTCCGTTCTACGCCGTGCTCGTAATGCTCGCATTTCTACTGGCCGGGCAGATTCTCGACCTGCGAAAACACCTCGTCTGGTTTCACCTCCTTCTCGGGGCTGCCTATGCCTTTCACGTCACTCTAACCATCGACATTCTCAAACAACGCCAAACGGACATCACCAGCCAGGGTTATCTCTTTTCGGCCGTGGTCATTTTCCTCGGCAACGTCTTTGTTCTACTGCTGGGCATCCCCCTCGTCACAGGCGAGATCACGGTCGCCCAGGCCATGTCATGGTGGTGGACCCAAACATCCGGCCTTGTTCTCGATGCAGCACACTGGATTGCAAATCGGGCTTGAGTCGGGTCCTCGAACCGGATACGTTACCCCTGCCAAAGCGGCGCGTTCGTCTATCGGCTAGGACATAGCCCTCTCAAGGCTGAAAGATGGGTTCAATTCCCATACGCGCTGCCAATTCCCCCTAATGCCCCCGAACCGTGAACATGATCTCCACGGCTCCTTACGTCGAATATGCCATTTGCGCCCGCCGGAGACGCTCACAATCCGTCCACGAAACTTTTGATCTACACCCGTGTGGGCAGGAGTGATCTCGCTTGATCCAAGTCAAGGTGAGGGAGATTGACGGCAGGTAATTTGCCCCGCGATGAATCAGAGCCAACGCATTCTTGCGGCGGTGTTCTTGTGCATCGGGCTTCTTGGTGGCCGGACGCAGCCACAAACAAGCCCCATGACATCCTCGGCCTCTCCAACAGCAGTCTCTCAACCGACAGTTACGCCAAGTGGCGAAAAGGCCGCCGTCCCTGTCGGGGACACAGCGCAACCGGATGTGATTGCCGGACGGTTTGCGGTGATGTGTGCCGGTTGTCACAGCCTCACGGGAGCGAGTTTAAGCGGACCGGAGCTGACGCCATCCACCGGGTGGCCCCTGGAGCAACTCAAAATCGCCATCAAGCGCATGGAAAAGAACGTCGGACCGCTGACAGACGATCAGGTCACCGCTTTTGCTGAATTCATGAAAGCGCCGAACATACGCGAGCGCCTCAAAGCAGAACAGGAACGCCTCCAGGCCCAGTTTATAGCGAGAATGGCTCCAGCCGATCCTGCGGTTGGACAGGCGCTGTTTCGAGGCACCGAACCTCTTCGTAATGGCGGTCTGGCCTGTGCCGCCTGCCACTCGGCCGAGGGGGCCGGGGGAAACCTGGGCGGGGATCTTACCGGCATTTTCGCAAAAATGGGTGGTGAAACGCCTCTCGTTTCGGCAATCGAGCAGGCGAGTTTCAAAGTGATGGCGCCGCATTACAAGCGGCATCCCGTCACCAGGCAGGAGGCAATGCACCTTGCAAAGTATTTCTCCGCCCTTGATCCCAAAAAGGCCGCTCCGCCAAAGGAGTCCTTTGTTTCAGTGGGTGGCGGTGTGGCACTTGCTTCAATGTTGTGTTTGGTGTTTTACCTCCGCCGCCAGCGCGAGCGTCGCGGCCGTGACGTGAAATTGCAACGCCGCAGAAAGTAATCGCATGACTTGGATCCGAGATATTTTTACTCCCGAGGATCGCACCTGGGAATCGTTTTACCGCAATCGCTGGAGTTACGACAAAAAAGTCCGCAGCACGCACGGCGTCAACTGCACCGGCTCCTGCAGTTGGGAGATTTACGTCAAGAACGGCATCGTGGTTTGGGAGCTTCAGGCCCTCGACTACCCGATTATTGACAAGGCCATCCCGCCCTACGAACCGCGCGGATGCCAGCGAGGTATCAGTTACTCGTGGTACATATACAGCCCCATCCGGGTGAAGTATCCTTACATCCGCGGCGCACTGCTTGACCTCTGGCGCAAGGCGAGAAAGGCGCATCCCGACGACCCTGTCGCCGCCTATGGGTCGATTGTGAGCGACCCTGAATCCCGAACGAAATATCAACAGGCACGTGGCAAAGGGGGCTTTCGCCGCGTCTCCTGGGAGGAAGTCAACGAACTCATCGCCGCGGCGAACATCCACACCATCAAGCGACATGGACCGGATCGCATTGTTGGCTTTTCGCCGATTCCGGCCATGAGCATGTTGAGCTACGCCGCTGGCGCGCGCTTCTGCCAACTCATGGGCGGCGCATGCCTTTCGTTCTACGATTGGTATTGCGACCTGCCGCCTGCATCCCCCGAAATCTGGGGTGAGCAGACCGATGTTGCCGAAAGCGCGGACTGGTACCATTCGAAGTTTATCGCAACGGTCGGATCGAATGTTTTGATGACGCGCACACCGGATGCGCATTTCCTTGTCGAAGCGCGGCACAACGGCACAAAAGTCGTTGTGTTCTCGCCGGACTTCAGCCAGACATCAAAAGTTGCCGACGAGTGGATTCCCCTCCACCAGGGCAGCGATGCGGCATTCTGGATGTCCGTCGGGCATGTGATCCTCAGGGAGAACTATGCCGACAGGAGGGTCCCGGCTTTCCAGGATTATATGCGGCAATACACGGATGCCGCTTTTCTGGTAACACTTGAGAAGCAGCCCAGTGGCAGCTACCGCGCCGGGAGATTGCTTCGCGCCAGTCAACTCGCCGTCACACGGGAGCAGGAAAACGCCGACTGGAAATTCTTCGTTGTGGACGAAACCACGAGCGAATTGAGAATGCCAAAGGGCACTGTGGGCCACCGATGGCAGAAGAAGAAAGGCGCGTGGAACCTCAAGCTCGAGGATTGTATCTCCAACCAACCCATCAGACCCGCGCTTGAACTCAAGGACCGCGCCGATGGGACCGCTGCCGTCGAAGTCGCGGATTTCACAGACGGCACGAACTCGCGCGTTATGACCCGGCACGTTCCGGTCCGCGTGGTCGAAACGGTGCACGGACCAGTGTTCGTGACGACCGTAATGGAACTTTACTTCGCCCAATACGGCGTCAACCGCGGATTCGAAGGCGAGTGGCCGGAGGGTTACGACGATGATTCACAGCCGTTCACGCCTGCGTGGCAGGAGCGTTTCACCGGCGTGGCTGGCACTCTCGCGGTCAACTTTGCCCGCGAATGGGCGCGCACTGCGGAGCACACCGGCGGCAAATGCAGCGTTATTATTGGCGCGGGCGTCAACCATTGGTATCATAACAATCTCATCTACCGTGCCGCGATCAACGCGCTCCTGTTCTGTGGCTGCGTCGGCAAGAATGGCGGCGGACTCAACCACTACGTGGGCCAGGAAAAACTCGTACCCCAGACCTCCTGGGGCCCTATTGCCTTCGGCACGGACTGGGCCGGCCCGCCGCGTCAGCAGAACGCGCCATCGTTCCACTACATGCACTCGGATCAGTGGCGCTACGACAAGGCGTTCAACGAAATTTGCCCCGTAAGCGATGACAAGCACCCTATGGCCCACGGCCACACAGCCGACAAACAGGCCATGGCTGTCCGATTGGGATGGCTCCCCTGCTACCCCCAGTTTGTAAAAAGCAATTCCCAGGTCGTTCAGGAAGCAGAGGCTGCCGGAGCCAAAACGGATGAGGAGGTCATTGCCTATACTGTGAAGCAGTTGAAGGAGCGAAAGCTCAAGTTTGCCATGGAGGACCCGGACAACCCGGAAAGCTTCCCGCGGCTTTTTTACGTCTGGCGCGGCAATGCCCTGAGTTCCTCGGCCAAAGGACACGAGTACTTCCTCAAGCATTATCTCGGCACCCACACCAACACGATCGCGGAGGAATGCGCCCGGCCTGACGTGAAGGATGTCACATGGCATGACAAGGTCCAACTGGGTAAGATGGATCTTGTTGTTGATCTCAACTTCCGCATGGATACCTCCGCGCTCTACTCGGACATCATCCTGCCCGCCGCGACTTACTACGAGAAGAACGACCTTAATTCAACGGATATGCACAGTTTCATCCATCCGTTGCAGGCAGCGGTGCCGCCCTGCTGGGAGTCCAAAAGCGATTGGGCAATTTTCCGCGGCATTGCGGAGGCAACCTCGAAACTCGCGCCGGCTTACTTTCCCCGCCCGGTAAAGGACATTCTGGTTTCTCCGCTCATGCATGATACCCCGGCGGAACTGGCGCAACCGACGGTCAGGGATTGGGCCAAAGGCGAGTGCGACCTCATCCCCGGCAAGACTGCTCCAAATATCAAAATCATCTACCGCGATTACGCGAACCTTCTAAATCGTTTTGTTTCCCTGGGACCGGACTTTCGCAACAACGGTCTTTCGATGCACGGAACACATTACGATGTGGATGATGCCTACGACGCGTACATGCATACGCATGCCACCGAGAAGTGGGGTGACAAGGAATACCCGAGCCTGCGGGACGACAAGGACGCTTGCGACGTAATCCTTCACTTTGCGCCTGAAACGAACGGCGAGATGGCATACCGAGCTTATGTCAGCGAATCACACAAGACGGGGATTGATCACACGCACCTGGCCGAGGACACGCGGGCGGTCAGGACGACTTTCGAAGACATTGCGACGCAACCGCGACGCACGCTAACCACGCCTTTCTGGACCGGCATAACCAATGGCGAGCGCACCTACTCGGCTTACTGCCAGAACATTGAGGAACTGATCCCGTTCCGCACCCTGACCGGCCGCCAGCATCTTTACCTCGACCATGAAGCGTATATCGCTTTCGGCGAACATTTGCCCACGTTTAAGCCGCGCGCGGAGTTGCGAATGACCCGGGACCTTGAGAAATCGCTGAAGAATTCGGGCCTGGTGCTGAATTACCTAACCCCCCACGGCAAGTGGCACATCCACTCGACCTACGGCGATACACTGCGGATGAAAACGCTCTCGCGCGGTTGTTACCCGGTTTGGATCAACGACAAGGATGCTGACCTCGTTGGGATTAATGACAACGACTGGATCGAGGTTTTTAACGATCATGGTGTCGTGTGCACGCGGGCCATCGTCAGTGCGCGTATTCCACAAGGCATCTGCCTTCTCTATCATGCGCCGGAGAGAACCCTGGGCATTCCAAAATCACCCGAACGAGGCATGAAGCGCGCCGGCGTTCACAACAGCCTCACACGCGCGCGGTTGAAGCCACTGTTTATGATCGGCGGCTACGCGCAGTTCACTTACGCCTTCAACTATTGGGGCCCCCAGGGCGTGAACCGCGACACCTTTGTCGTTGTCCGCAAGTTGGAGAAGGTCGTGTATTAAAGGATTTATATGGATATCAGAGCCCACGTATCCGTTATCTTCCACCTGGACAAGTGCATTGGCTGCCATACCTGCAGCGTAGCCTGCAAAAACGTCTGGACCGATCGGCCCGGCGCGGAATACATGTGGTGGAACAATGTCGAAACCAAGCCGGGCACCGGCTATCCCACACGCTGGGAGGAGCAGGATAAATTCAATGGCGGTTGGAAATGGAACGCCAACGGCAGGCTGGACCTGCGCTGCCAGAACAAAACTGACGCTTTTCTGAAACTGTTCTACAATCCCAACCAGCCAAACCTCGACGATTATTACGAGCCTTTCACCTACAAATACGAAGACCTGTTCAACGCAAAACAGGGTGATGACCAGCCCACCGCCATTCCCGTCTCGCAAATTACGGGTCAACCAATCGAGATTAAGGCTGGACCAAACTGGGACGATGATCTCTCGGGCTCGCCCATCTACGCGGAGAACGACCTGAACCTCGACAAGCTCAGCGAAGAGGAGCGCGTGCAACTTTTCGAGGTGGAGCGAATGACGATGTTTTACCTGCCGCGCATCTGCAATCATTGCGCGAACCCGAGTTGCGTCGCGGCCTGCCCTTCCGGGGCAATCTACAAACGAGGCGAGGATGGAATCGTCCTTATCAATCAGGAAAAGTGCCGCGGTTGGCGCGCTTGCGTGGCGGCCTGTCCCTACAAAAAAATCTATTATAATTGGAAAACGGGGAAATCTGAGAAGTGCATTCTGTGCTTCCCCCGCCTCGAAACCGGTCAGGCCCCGGCGTGCTTCCACTCGTGTGTCGGCCGAATCCGCTATCTCGGGGTGATGCTTTACGATGCCGAAAAAATCCCCGATGCGATGAGAGTCCCCGACCGCGCCCTGGTCGAGTCGCAACGATCGGCCTTCCTTGACCCAAACAACCCGCAGATCATCGCCGCTGCGCGCAAGAACGGCATCAGCGAGGAGTTCATCGAATCTGCCAGAAAATCACCGGCATGGAAATACATCATGGAGTGGAAGCTCGCGCTCCCGCTCCACATAGAGTACCGCACCATGCCGATGCTCTTTTACGTCCCGCCGCTGCTGCCGGTAACGGGCAAGTCGGAAAACGGAATCTACAGGCACGACGCCAGCAATTTTTTCACCTGTCTGGAGAAGTCGCGCCTGCCAATCCGGTTTCTCGCAAGTCTTTTCAGCGCCGGAAACGAGCAAATCATCGAACGCGTAATGAAAAAGCTAATGGCCGTTCGCCACTACAAGCGGTGGCAACATGTGCATGACATGAAAGAAACCGAAGTGCAAAAAATCCTGCGCGAGGCGCAAACGAGTCCCGAGGAGGTCGAGGCCATCTACCGGATGACTGCGCTTCCCACCCAGTTCCAGCGCTACATACTGCCACCACTACAACGCGAGGAGGCTGTGCAAAGCACTTGCAGCCCCGAGGCCTGCCAGGGCTGTGCCGGCTTTAGTCTGAATCCGACGGTCATGGGGGAACGTGCATAGCATGAACTCCTTTCCTCAGATTCTGGAGACTTTGGCCTGCCTGTTGGAATACCCGGATCACCGTCTTGCCGGGCGGTTGCGTGAAAACCTCTCGCCAGCGTTAAAACACTTCACCACCGCCATTTCGGTCCTCGCACCGCCACAACGCGAAGAGCTCTATACCGCAACGTTCGACGTCACGCCGGCATGTGTGCTGAATGTGAGCATTCATCTTTTCGGCGAGGAGAACTTCAAACGGGGCGAATTCATGGCCGGCCTGCAGGCGCGCTACAGCCAGACCGGCTTCAGCACCATGGGCGAGTTGCCCGATCACCTGTCGGTGTTGCTGCGATTTGCGGCACAAACGGACGAAACAGAACGGCGTGAGCTCGTCGAGTTTTGCCTGCTGGGCCCGGTGACGGGCATGATCGCCGCGTTCAACGAGTCCAATCCTTATCGCACGTTGCTCGAAGCGGTGCGAGACACTTTGCGGCATGCCTACCCGGGAATGCAGCCCCCGCCGAGCCCCCTGGAACAAATGCGTTCCCATGGAGCGGGTTGTGCCACAGCAAGCCCCGCTTGTGCCTGCGTCCCCATGCGCATAAACGATGGCCCGGACGATGAGGCGGCAACCGGCATCATCCAGCCCGATCCGCAACTTTTCACCACCTGATACAATATGATAGACGCCTTTCTATTCATCGGCCTGCCCTACATCGCCATTGTAGTCGCGGTGATCGGATGCATCTGGCGCGCGCGCACCAATCGCTTTTCCATGTCTTCCCGCTCGTCTCAGTTTCTCGAGGACCGCCAGTTGTTGTTCGGTTCGGCGCCGTGGCATATCGGAATTATCGTCGTCCTGCTTGGACATCTCCTGGCAGCGTTCCTGCCCAGGGTCTGGTCCACCATCCTCGCCGTGCCGGGCGCATTGATGACGATTGAGACCATCGGAGTCGCATGCTCGCTCCTCGCCATTGTTGGTCTCGGATCACTCATATACCGGCGGATCACTTCGGCAAGGGTGCAGGCGGTCACGACCACGATGGACCTGGTTGTCGTCGCTTTGTTGCTTCTCCAAATCGGAGTTGGACTGATGAGCGCCGCAAGCTTCCGCTACGGATCCGCCTGGGGCACGGGAACGGTGGTGCCCTACTTCTGGGGACTGATCACTCTAAGCCCGGAAATGGCCTACGTGACGGATTTTCCGATGCTCTTTAAACTCCACCTCATCGGTGCGTGGATCCTCGTTGCGCTGCTCCCATTCACGCGCCTGATCCATCTGCTCCTCGTGCCGGTCCACTACTTGTGGCGCGCGCCACAACTTGTCATCTGGAATAACACGCGCCGGCGCCAACAGGCGGTAGCCGCAACGCTGCGCGCCGAGAGCCGACGGGAATTCCTCAAAGGCGCTGCAGGAGTAGCAGGCGCCGGTGGATTGCTGGCCCTGGGGGTCTCCGAAAAGACGGTGAATTTCTTCAAGGGTCCCCGACCGGATACGGAAGCAGAGTCGGCGTTTTTGCAGAAGAAGTTGCAGCGCCTGCAACAAACGGCCGAGGAGCGCAAATTGGAATTGGAGCGCCAGCGCAACGACATGATTCTCGTCGCGCGCTATGCGGAACTGACGGAGAACAAAGGCAAATACTTCATCGATTACGGGATGGAGCCGGGGCTTGCGTTCAAAGGCAAGGATGGCCTGCCGATTGTCATTTCCGCCAAGTGCACACATCTGGGATGCACGGTGGGAAGCGAAACCAATGCTGACGGCCAGGTTCTGTGCCCTTGCCACATCTCGTATTTCAGCATCACAACCGGCCAACCCAACCCGGGAGCCCCGGCCAAGCTGCCCTTGCCACCCCTTGGTTGGACGTTGATCGACGCCGGCGGCAAAGTGGTGGCAAGTCGCAGACCCGGCCAAGCCGTCACAGGCAGCCCGGATGCCGCTGCGCTCGCCCAATCCAGTCTCTACATCACCAGGCCGGGCCGCGACTCCGCCTGACCAACGCCGCAAGACCAGATCTATGAACCTTCCCGAAGTTATTCAGCGAGCCGGAGTTTATCTCGCGGAACGATTTCCGATCGAGAAGATGAACTACTCTTCGATGGTGAAGAAGAAGGAAGTGCCCGTCCACCGCCTTTCCTGGGGCTACTACATGGGCGGCCTGGCGCTCTTTTTTTTCGGTGTCCAGGTGGTCACCGGTTTGATGCTCCTGTTTTATTACCAGCCCACAGTGAGCGACGCACATGCCTCGGTGGAGTATATCACCGAGCATGTCCCGGCGGGCGCTTTAATCCGCAATACCCATGCCTGGGCATCATCGCTAATGATTGCCTGTGTGATGGTGCATCTGCTCACCGCCTTCGCAATGAAGGCCTTTGCAAAACCGCGCGAAATCACATGGGTCACGGGCGTTGCCCTGTTGGGCATCACCTTCGCTTTTGGTTTCACCGGCTACCTGCTCCCGTGGCACCAGATCGCCGTTAACGCAACGAAAATCGGCCTGCAGACCATCGAGGAGGTGGGCGCGTATCTGCCAGGGCAGATGGCCACCTGGCCGCGCGCAATTAAGGAGATCATCCAGGGCGAGGCCAGCGTAGGCCAGGCCACGCTAAGCCGTTTCTTCGCCTTGCACGTCATCATTCTCCCGTTTGCTATTATGGCAACTCTCGGCATCCACCTGCTGTCAGTGCAGTTGCATGGCATGAGCAAAGGCATCGATGGGGAGCCAAAGCGGCAGGAAAAGTTTTTCCCCACTTTTTTTCTAAAGGACCTGCGAATCTGGGGCGTGGCCTTCATGGTTCTGTTCATTCTCGCATTGTGCCTCCCGTTTGAGGCGCTGTTCAGTTACCCCTTGTTCGAACCCTATAATCCCAAAGCATCAACTCCGGATGGCATCAAGCCCGAATGGTATTTCTTCTGGGTCTATTATCCTTTGGAACTGCTGCCGTTCTGGGTGATCATGGTCGGGCAGGCAATCTTGGGCGCCGTTCTTCTAGGCACCCCGTGGATTTTTAGGAACAGCAACCGGCACACGCTGCAATTGCTGGCCGTGGCGGCGGGCCTCTACCTGATCGTGATGACGATTTTCGGGGAGAACATCTATCACCTTTTCAAAGGCTGAAGTCACCATGAATAAAGAGGCTCGCATGAATTCCTTCAAACCTGAACTCAATCAATGCCCTGCTCTTCTTTTTTCGCGTTTCGGGCAGCAGGAGGTCAAAATCAGAAGCAGGATCCCGCATGGCAGGGCAGTGCTCGCCGCGATGGCACTGGTGTTGGTCTCGGCTGCCCATCTTCAGGCTTATCCGGAGTTCCAACAGCACATTGTAAAAACCTCCCGCCGGACCATCAACTGCGCACTATGCCATTCCCATGCAGACGGTCCGGAAGGCACAGCCCCCGGCCAGATCGGACATCTCACGCAGGCGGAGCAGGCCGAACTGGTTCATGCACGCGGCGCATTTGAGCCGGGCCAAAAGGTGAACAGCCCTGTTTTGAACGACTTCGGCAACCACATCATCAACGCCCTGGGCAAACGCCGTTTCCTGGAGATCCGTCTGGCGCCGGCCCAACTCGCCGAAGCCCTGCCCAGGGACAGCGACCTTGACGCGGACGGTATTTCCGATGTTCACGAATACGTCGCAGGCACGCATCCATTGCTTGAAAGCGATGGAGATCCCTGGCTCTTGTTTCGGGCCAATTTCACCCGACACTCTACACAAATCCTCCTGACCCTGGCTGCCACAATCATGGGACTGTGGGGTCTCGGGCATTTGCTCCGCGGTTTCGCCACAGCGGCACACGCCGGGAACGACATGGAAGATCAAGACTGAAATCCTTCCCGCAGAATTTTAATATTCCATGGCAACTGAAATTACTGACTGGCGCCCCGAAGACCCTGTGTTTTGGGAAAGAACCGGCAAACGCATTGCCTGGCGAACCCTGATCATTACGACAATCTCGTTGCTGTTTGCGTTCGCAACGTGGTTCATGATGAGCGCTGTGGTGGTTCGCTTGCCGGGAATCGGCTTCAAGTTCACCGAAATGCAACTCTTCTGGCTCACAGCTATGCCCGGGTTGGCGGGGGGGACACTGCGCCTGGTCAATATGTTTCTCATTCCAATCTTCGGCACGCGAAAGGTGGTAACCGTGGCCACGCTGGCCAAAGTGCTGCCCTGCCTGGGATTGGGCTTCGCCATTATGAATCCCCAAACGCCCTTCTGGGTGTTTCTCGCGCTGGCCTTCCTCGTGGGTCATGGTGGCGGGACCTTCTCTTCCTATATGCCCAGCACAAGCCTGTTCTTTCCCAAGCGGTTGCTCGGCACGGCACTCGGCATCCAGGCCGGAATCGGAAATTTCGGCGTTAGCCTGGCTCAATTTGTCACTCCCTGGATCATCACCTTTGCCGTGGCAGGGGGGCTGTTCGGCGGCGCCCAGACTTTTACCAAGGCGGGTAAGAATTCGCAGATTTGGCTGCAAAACGCCGTTTTCTGGTATGTACCCTTTCTGCTATTCACTGCAATCGCCGCATGGTTTTGGCTGCGGCGAGTGCCCGTCAAGGCGTCATTCCTCGAACAGCTCGATATTTTCAGGAACAAGCACACGTATTATTGCACCATCACTTACATCATGACATTCGGTTCCTTCTCCGGCCTTGCCGCCGTGTTTCCTCTGCTGATCCGGATCGTCTATTCCGATTTCGAGGGTGCGCCCGACCCCCTAAAGTACGCATTCCTTGGGCCGCTCATTGGCTCTGCCATGCGCGTTGTGGCCGGCCCGCTTGCCGATAAATTTGGCGGGGCGATTCTCACCCAGGTTTGCGGCCTTGGTCTGATTGCCTGCACAGCCATTCTGGGATTCGGCGACTTGCTCACCCCGTCCTCCCTCGATCAATTCCCGGTTTTCGTCTGGGTGATGCTCGCGCTGTTTTTCTTTACGGGCATTGGCAATGCCTCCACGTTTCGCCAGTTTCCGGTAATCTTCTCGCACTGCCCGCGCCAGGCGGCCGGTGTCATCGGCTTTACTTCGGCCATCGCCGCTTTCGGCCCGTTCCTTTTTGCGGCCCTTATCGGCAGTGCCATTTCGGCGTTCGGCTCGGCCAAACTATTCTTCATCGGAATGCTGGTTTACTGCGCGGCAGCCAGCGCAATTAACTGGTGGTTCTACGCCCGCAGAGGCGCAGAAAAACCTTCCTGAGGCCTTAAGGAGGATACATGGCATGATTCGAATCGAACACTTGTTCATCTCGCCCGGCCACAATTTCTTTGGACATCACGCCCAACCCCCTGGTGAGCACATGATTCTTGCCGTCGAGCAAGTCGAGTGCTTGGCCGGACGTGGGCTTCGGGGAGACCGCTTCTTTGATTACAAGGAAAACTACAAAGGCCAAATCACCTTCTTCTCCATGGAGGTGTTGGAGGCGTTGCGCACAGAACTCAAGCTTCCCGGCGCTACACCACAGGCCACCCGTCGCAACGCTTTCGTGCGTGGCGCCGACCTGAATGCGCTTGTCGGAAGGGAATTTGAAGTTCAACGGGTTCGTTTTCAAGGGGTGGAGGAAAGCAGGCCGTGCCACTGGATGAACACCGCTCTGGGCCCCGGGGCCGAGCAATGGCTCCGTGGACGAGCCGGGCTTCGCTGTCGCATTCTCACGGATGGCGTGCTGAAACGGGAGGGGTGAATTGTGAAATACGAACGTCCATTGCGGCCGGATCAGATCCTCAGCGCTGTGATTCTCGCAGGCGGCGCCTCCAGCAGAATGGGCAGGGACAAGGCCTGGCTGAAATGGCACGGCAAAACCCTCATCGACAGGGCAATCCATACGGTGCGGCAACTTGGCGTAAGGGAGATTTTTATCTCCGGCCGCCCGGGGCAGGATTACGCCGCCCTGAAATGCCGCGTATTGTATGACCTTGAACTCGGCTTCGGACCAATGGGAGGCATTGAGCGCGGCTTGTGTGAATGCACCACTCCCTTGTTGTTGGTGCTGGCCGTGGATATGCCACAGATGACCACATCGTTTCTGCATCAACTTCTGGCCCGGTGCGATCGCCTCACGGGAGCGGTGCCCAAACTCGACGCGCAATTGGAGCCCCTGGCAGCAATTTATCCCAGGCGTTGTCATGTGCTCGCGGCAGTTGCTATTGCACGTTCACAACGGGCCGCGCGGGATTTTGCTCTGGCCGCCCGGCGCGAACACGCGGTGCGCACCTTGCCGGTCACTGCCTGCTGCGAAAAGTATTTTGCCAACTTTAATTCTCTCAAAGACTTCGCCTCCGCTGCCAGCCGAACCACCAGGGTTTCCGCACCTTGACGATTCCAGCCCGGACAATAGTTATGCGTTTGTCACCCTTTTTGTGCACTGTCTGGTGCATGGCCGCATGGTGTGTTTGATATGCTGAATGGAAGCTGGGAGCGCGGCACTGAGAATCGGCTGCCAAAGCTCGAAACCCTGCTTCACGGAAGAACCAATGTTACAGGATGACACGCAATTAGCCCTTTCTTGCAGACGCCCCGATCAACCCGCCCGCACGGCATAAACTGTCCGCAGTTGCTCCCACCGGCCTCTTCTCCCGGCATGACAGATGCGCAGCGGCCGCAAATCTCCGACTGACTGGTTTACTTTTTGCCGGAAGATGCTTGAATGCGGACAGCATGACTGCCGCGTTCAACGAACTCAAGATCATTGCCATCGTCAATACGCTTCGGAATTGTCAGCTATTCGCGGGTTTGCCGTCGGCAGACCTGGAGTGCATCGCGGCAATATCTTCAGCGAAGGCACTGGAAAAAGGTGATTATCTGTTTCATGAAGGCGATTCGGCGCTCGGCTTTTACGTCGTTCAGCGGGGTGCCATCAGCGTTCATCGGGTCAGCGCCGCAGGGAAGGAACAAGTCATTCACGTGTTTCGGGCGGGCGAATCCTTTGCCGAGGTGGCGGTGGCGTCCAGTCAGGGCTATCCCGCCGACGCTCGGGCGTTGGAGGCCTCGCAGGTCTTTCTCGTGCAAAAGGCGGGTATCCTGGCACTGCTCAAGCGCCAACCCGACCTTGCGCTCCGAATGCTGGCCTCGATGAGCGTTCACTTGCGCGTGCTCGTCGGGCAATTGGAGGACCTCACGCTTAAGGATGTGGAAACTCGCCTCGCCAACTGGCTGATAAAACGCTGCCCGAACCCTGCCAGCGAACAACCAGTGGAAATCCATCTTCCAATGACCAAGGGAGTTCTCGCGGCGGAACTCGGCACCGTCAGCGAAACCTTCTCCCGCACCCTGGCCAAGTTCCGCGAGCAGAAACTGGTATCCGTCAAGGCCAAGTCCATTGTGCTTCTGTCACCGTCCAGGCTGAATGCGTTGTTGCGCCGCAACCTTGGCGAATAACCGGCCAGCCATTTCGCACTCAAAAATCCTGCGCCGTCCGGCGTCACGATCTGCCCCCATCCGCCATAAAAAGCGGTTTGACGAACAAGTTCCCCCGGGTTGACTCAGGTCAACGTCACCCGATCTCTCAAGGGTATTATGGACTCAATGGTGGCTGGACCTGATTCCATCACACTTTTTGCCCTGCCCATCGCTGTCGCGGTGGTTGCGTTTCTCTACTCCTCCGTTGGACATGGAGGCGCGACCGGCTACCTGGCCGTAGCGGCATTGCTGGGTCTAGGCCCGACACTGGCACGACCCGGCGCATTGTGGATGAATTGTTGCGTAGCAGGCATTGCCTTTTGGCGCTTTCAACGCTCGGGATTTTTCGATCTGAGAGTATTTTGGCCGCTGGCCGTCGCCTCCATTCCCAGTGCATGGTTGGGCAGTCGCATTCACTTGGAGGCACGTGGTCATGCTCTTGTGCTGGCTGTGGCGCTGCTGGCGGCTGCATGGTTCCTCGGGTGGCACAGGCGCGAACACCCCGACGGTCCCTCGCGTCCGCCTGGCGCATTGATCGCGCTCCCGGCAGGCGGTGGATTGGGTTTTCTTGCGGGTCTCACCGGCATTGGTGGCGGTGTGTTCCTAACTCCACTGTTGATCCTATTGAACTGGACACCCGCAAAGGTTGCTGGCGGCATCTCCGCGCTGTTCATAGTGTGTAACTCTGCTGCCGGCCTGATCGGCCTCGGTCACCAGGCTCTGGTGTGGCATCCTTTTCTGGCCGGCGCAGTTGGCCTGGGTATTTTCGGAGCGGTGCTTGGGACTCATTATGGTGTACATCGCTGGCACACAAAGGGCTTCCGCCGCGCTCTCGCTATGGTCCTCTGGATTGCGGCCGTCAAACTCATCCTGACTGGAAAGTAATATGCGCATTCTCTTTTTTGCCCATTTGAGATTCATCACAAATTGCTCAGAAATGAATCTGGCGTGCGTCGAAACCGACACCGAAGGTTTATGGCGCCATCTGATCTCAGCGCATCCGGGTCTGGAGCGGTTTCGGAGCACCGTGCGCCTCGCCTTGAACTCGGAGTATGCGGCGACAGATGCGCGATTCACAGACGCGGATGAAGTAGCCCTTATACCGCCGGTGTCTGGAGGATAGACCTGGAAACTCATGGATATTGAGACCAAGATCACCAAAGAACTGATCGACGCACCTCTTCCGCCGCCGCCAATGGGAGCGCTCGGAGCCTGGGTCGAATTTCGCGGTGTGGTGCGCGGAGAGGAAGACGGTCAGCCGATCACGGCCATCGAATATGACGCTTATGTGCCGATGGCGGAGCGCGAAATGCAGCGCTTGCTTCGGAAACGCGCCGCCATGAGACCGTGCCTCGCTGCACGTGTGATCCACCGAGTCGGCATCGTCCGGGTCGGCGAAGCGGCGGTGTATGTCGGCATCGCCAGCCGACATCGCGCCGAAGCATTCACCCTGCTCGCGGATTTCATGGACGACTTGAAGCGCGACGTGCCGATCTGGAAGCAGCGGGTAATTTTTAATCTGGATCCCGTTTGCGCGGACGCGTCCCAGACTCTCGGGTCCCCCTACTCTCCGATTTCTGAACTCACGGGTGCCAGCCTGGTCCCCCGGTCGGCCAACCCGGCGCCGAGTGATGTAGCCTTCGAAAAGCCCCGCGCCGCCGCCACGACGACTCGGCGCAGCTCAGGTGTTACAGCCAGTGCAACGGAGGTAATGGATCTCTTGCGCACTCTCTGTCAACCGCTGGAGACGGAACGCATCCCCCTGGCCGAAGCTGCCGGCCGTGTGCTGCGTGAAAACCTTTCTGCTCCCGAGGATCAGCCGTCATTTGATCGTTCCGCTGTGGATGGCTACGCTGTGCGCCTCGATGACTCATCCGCCTGTTTCCATGTTGTGGACGAAATACGCGCCGGAGACTGGAAGCCCCGCACGTTACTGCAAGGCCAAACAGTCCGGATTTCCACCGGCGGCGCATTGCCGTGTGACGGTTTGCAGGTTGTGATGCTAGAAAACGTCCGCCTCGAAAATGACACGGTCGTCGTCCTGGCGCGAACGAATGAGCGAAACATCCGATTTCGCGGCGAAGACTGCAAAGCCGGGCAGGAATTGATCCGCGCAGGAACTCTGCTCTCGCCTGGCACACTTGGTCTTCTGGCAGGAATGGGTTTTGTTCAACCTCTCGTCAGTCGCCTGCCACGTGTGCTGCACGTAGCAACCGGCAACGAAATTGTCTCGCCGGATCGCACGCCCAACCGTGGCCGGATTCGCGATGCCAACTCAACCCTGGTTCGCGCATTCCTGCAACAGAATGGCATTGTGCCGAAACAATTGAGGACGGAAGAGGACAGGACACAAATCAAGTCTGGAATAGAGGAAGCGAAATCCAACACTAATCTGCTTTTGATCTCCGGCGGCGCGAGCGTCGGCCAGCATGATTTCACAAGGCAGCTGCTGGAAGAAGCAGGCTTCACCATCCACGTCTCCAAAACAACCGCGCGACCGGGCAAACCGCTCATCGTTGCTCAACGCGGCGCCACGCTGGCTTTTGGGCTTCCAGGCAATCCGCTCGCGCATTTCGTGTGTCTCAATCTATACGTGCGCACCGCGCTGGCCACATGGTCTGGCCAATCCGGAAACACCGGATTCCTTGCGGGCCGGCTTGCGAAAAACTTCCTGGCAGGCGGTAACGCGCGTGAAACTTTTTGGCCGGCTCGCCTGGAGCTGCGGAACGGCGTTGCGTCCCTGACGCCATTGCCTTGGGCCAGTTCGGGCGATTTGACGGTCCTGGCCACCGCCAATGCACTAATACGCCTGCCGCATAGCATTACCCAAATGCTGCGGGGCAGTCTGGTGGATTTTATCAGCACAAAAGGTAATGCATGAGACAAAAACGCACGCTTTCACACCTGGACACCCTCGGGAAAGCCCGCATGGTCGATGTGGGACACAAGCCGATACAACACCGGCGGGCCGTCGCGGCGGCTACCCTCCTCTGCCAGCCGGTAACAATACGCATTCTCAAACGCGATGCCATGCCAAAAGGTGACGTTTTGACCGTGGCTCAGATTGCGGGCATCCAGGCGACAAAGCGCACGGCAGACCTGGTCCCACTATGCCATCCACTGGCACTATGCCATGTGAAGATTGGTTTTCGCGTGAAACGTGATCGAATCGAGATTACCTGCGTCGCAGAAACGACGGCCCAAACCGGCGTCGAAATGGAAGCTTTGACGGGCGCAAGCGTGGCGGCCTTGACGCTTTACGACATGTGCAAGTCCGTGGACAAAGCGATGAGCATCGAGAACGTGCGCATTCTTGCAAAAACAAAGATATGAACATTGGCCGTATCACCGTTAGCGACCGGGCCAGCGCAGGGGTTTACGCTGACCGCAGTGGCCCGGAAATTGAAGCAGTATTGCGCGAGCAGTTTCCCGGCGCTCGCTTCGAAACCGTGATCGTGCCTGATGAAACGACGGCCATCAAGACGGCCATCATTCGTTGCACCGATAAACTGAAACTGGATCTCGTGGTAACCACCGGCGGCACGGGTATTTCACCGCGCGATGTCACGCCCGAGGCTACACGCGCGGTGCTGGAAAGAGAATTGCCCGGTTTCGCAGAGGCCATGCGGATGGCATCACTGGCAAAGGTGAAAACCGCGATCCTGTCGCGCGCCACAGCCGGCACCCGCGGCCGC
The DNA here is from genome assembly GCA_964401575.1 of uncultured Verrucomicrobiota bacterium. Taxonomy (GTDB): domain Bacteria; phylum Verrucomicrobiota; class Verrucomicrobiia; order Limisphaerales; family UBA8199; genus CAYNZC01. The sequence goes on along the minus strand of CAYNZC010000037.1, from coordinate 1,214 downwards.
TCCCTCATCATCAACCTGCCTGGCAAACCTTCCGCCGTGAGAGAGTGCCTGGCCATTCTTGGGGCCGCGATCCGAGAGGGGGTCGCCCATTTGCACGGCGAGGATCCCCACGCAGTCCAAGATTCAATGTAGCCTCGCATGGACACCTTTGGACGCACAATTGATTACCTCCGGATCTCGGTGACCGACCGGTGCAACGAGCGGTGTCTCTATTGCCTGCCTGAAGGCTACAAAGGCTGGAAACACAAGCCGGATCACCTGACAGCCGGGGAAATCCATCGCGTGGTGCGAGTGGCGGCGGGGCTCGGCTTTCGCAAGTTCCGCCTCACAGGTGGTGAACCGCTCGTGCGCTCCGATCTGCCATCCATCCTGCACGGCATGGCGGCCATTCCCGGCGTGGATCGAATCGGACTCTCCACCAATGGCACAAAACTGGCCGACATGGCACTGCTCCTGCGCAACGCCGGTTTAAGCACGGTGAATATCAGCCTGGACGCGCTCTCCCCCTCAATCTACCGGCGCATCACCGGTGGCGACATCAGCCTCGTGCTCTCAGGCATTCGTGCGGCAGTGGCTGCCGGTTTTGAGCGTGTGAAGTTGAATTGTGTTCTCATGCGCGGCGTCAACGAGGAGGAAATCTGGCCGCTGGTGCTGTTTGCCGCCGAGCACCGCCTGCCGCTGCGCCTCATAGAGCTCATGCCGGTAACAACATGCACCGCTATTACGCACGACAACTTCTTTTCTATCGAAAGGGCCAGAGCCCTGCTGGAGCAAAAGGATGAGTTGATCCCTCAGCATTCCACTTATCTGGGTTGGGGACCCGCCAAGTACTTTCGCTTGAGGCATGCCGGCGCGCTCGTAGGCTTCATCGGTGCCATGACCACGCCACACTTCTGCGAAACGTGCAACAAGATGCGCTTGACCGCCGATGGCAAGGTGCGGCCCTGCCTGGGCGACCACGAGGAAATTGATCTCAGAGAAACCCTGCGACGCGCAACCAATGACGATGCGGTGCGCGCACTTTTGTTGGCAGCAATGCAACGCAAACCTCTGGACCACTCATTTCGCAGGATGTATCACCCCTGCCGGCCCATGATCGCAATCGGCGGCTAACCGGGCTCGTCTTCCAAACCCGCAATCCAAGACTCCCGCTCGTTAAAAATCTCAAAAATAACAGTGGAACACTCCCTGCTATTCTGGTAAATGACAATTAT
>CAYNZC010000036.1:19424-34169 GCA_964401575.1 uncultured Verrucomicrobiota bacterium | reverse complement strand
GTCGTCAACCATCCGTTGATACCCCAATTGGCGAGCGCAAACAGACAGAAGTAAGATAGCAGCGCAAGGAACGAAGGCCGTCCAAATAACACACGCAAGGATTGGACCACCGAAATCTTTTCTCGCGATGACTCCTCGCCCGGCTCATCCGGTCTTGCTTCAACACGGTCGTGCAGCGCGAACATCAGCACGATGGCATATATCACCCCCGAAGCGCCAAACCACGTGAACCCGTTTCGCCAGCCGTAGTGCTCGGCAATATAACCCCCGAGACCGCCAAGAGCCGCACCCGCATAAACACCGCTCATGTGCAACCCCGTCGCCCTTGAACGGGTCGCGCCCGGATGCATGTCGGCGATCAATGCCAGGCCTGCCGGTATGTAGAATGCCTCGCTGATCCCCATTAACGCCCGCGCAAAAACCATCTGCTCGAATGTTTGAACATGCCCCGTAAGCCATGTAACCGCGGACCACACACCCAGGCTTCCCACAATCACCCACTTCCGGCTGAACCGGTCTGCAATGAATCCGCCAAGCGGGCTCAAAGATCCATAAACCCACAAAAACACCGATGTGAGCAACCCGAATTGCGCATCGGTCATCTCGATCGAAGCTTTCACCGAGTCACGCATGGACGTCAGCATCAACCGATCAAGGTAATTCAGACACGCAACAACCCACAGCAGTCCGACCACGATCCATGCGTACCGGGCGGAATAACGCTTTTCCTCTGACATATTGAGCCTTTAACGCGAACGCTTCACAGTGGCCGCCCACACTTCCGGCGAACGCACTCCGGGCCGCGCTTCACCGCTAGACAGCACGATCCGCCCCTTCCAGGCAACCGCAGGCGTGGTAACCCTCGGCGAGGGTGTTCGGGAAACGACGGTCCATTGGTCGTTCCGAGTGTTGTAACTCAGAATCTTGTTTGGAAATCCAGGATGCTGTGACTTGGGTTCGAAATGGACCAGAGCGCCATCGTCTCCGCCGATGACCAGGAAAGTGTCCTTGCCAACGACCGGCGCGGGTGTGGGCGCCGCCACAACGGGAGAAGGTAGATCCGCCACCCGGACCCAGCCCTTGCCGTCACTGTACCGATACGCATCCTTTAGATAGGTTCGCGCGGGCTTGCCATCGGCATCCGGCGCAAGGGACGCGCCACCCGCAACATAAAAATCACCCCTCACCGCCGCTGCGACAGCAAGTATTCGTCCCGGTCCAGGCAAAGGCTCCAACTCGCGCCACCCGGCACCCGGCTTTCTGCAATTCAAAGCCCAAAACCCGTTGAGCGCAGCTGTGGCATCGGGAGACACGGTGCCGCCCGTCACGTAAATGGTTTTGCCGACGAGGGCTCCACAGGCATAGGCCAATGGTTTTGGCAGCGGAGAGATGGCTTCACATTGCCACCCCGTTGAGCTGCGCCGCACACGCAACACGTCCCGAACATGCTCGGCAGCGCCACTCCCTCCGATGCAGTAAAGGCCGTCCGGGGCGCTGACCGACACCCCGTAACCAAGAGAACGCGGCAGCTTGAACGCCGCTCGCCAGGGTCCGTTCACCCGCTCCAGGACGTAGCCGGTGTCATACCATGCCTTGCGCCCGCTTTCCCAGGGCATCTTTTCCGGAAAATTCGACCCCCCGGCAACAAGCAGCGCGCCTCCACTGACCCCGCTGAAATGCCCACCAAACCCAAGCGGGTCCGGCACCGGCGGAAGTTGCGCCCATTGCAGATTCACTTCAGCCGCGCCACCTGCCGCCATTGCAGCCAGGCAGACGAACACAAGCATGATTCGCGCAATTCGGTTTTTAATCATCAGTGATCCTTTAGACAGCGTCCATTCTCCGGCTGGAAATCTCCCTTGCCGGGATTCCGACGACGCATCAAGCGGCCCCCGGCCGCACAGGTCAAGCCTGCTGTCGGGACGGCCCTTCGGGCAGACTGCAATACCACAGCATGCGTGGCAAGTGAAACGGCCCTTTATACATCGTGCCCTTGGCGCGCGAGGAGATCCTGCCGTCCCGGTGCAGGTAGCCATACCACTCCCCAAATTCCGGATCCGCGAAATGCTCGAAGCTCCAATCGTGAACAAGCTGATGCCGACGCCTGTAGATCTCCTCTCCGGTGATCTGATACGCAAGCCAGGTTGCGATAATCGCCTCGTTGTGCGGCCACCAGAATTTCATGTCGTGCCAGTACTCCTGCACCGGCAGACCGCGCAAATCTCTGAAATAGAAAAGCCCACCGCACTCCTCATCCCACCCGCGCTCCCACATCCAATCCAGAATGGTCAATCCCAGGCTCACCAGGCGGGAGTCCTTGCGGCGCACACCCTCGTGCATGATGAACCATGCGCACTCGATCGCATGCCCCGGGTTCAAGGTCCGTCCATCGTGATGGTCAATAAGCTCCCCGTTCGGTCCCACAACTTCCAGCAGCGCCTCCAACTCCGGCTTCAGGAACAAACGTTCGATTGCCGAAATGCTGAAGTCTATCCACTCCGTGCAGGTCCGCCCGGAAACGAAAACGTCGCCAAGGTTCTCGCGGAGTTCCTGCGCGGTGACAATGCCAATCATGTGAGCGCCGATGCCCTGCATTGGCCGGGTCGGCTCAAACTTCGGCGCCATTACGCCGGGAGTGAAGGAATAGCGCAGATACGTGGCGAACGTCTTCATCGCATCCTCCGCCGCTTGTGAGTCCCCGCAACTTTTCGCGTATGCCGCGTTTGCGATCGCAGCGAAGGATTCACTGAAAACGTATCGCCGCATGCGCAGGGGCAGCCCCTCGCGTGTGACGGAAAAATACATTTTGCCCTCTGGCGAGAAACAATGCTTTCTCGAGAACTCGATGCAGCTTCGCGCAGCGTCCAACCACTCCGCCCGCCGCTCAACTGTGTTGTACAGCGTTGCGAACATCCAGCCGGCTCGACCTTGGAACCAAACGGACTTGTCCGTGTCGAGGACGCTCCCGTCCCGGTCAAGGCAGGTCATCACTCCCCCATGCACCGGATCCAGCCCGTGCTTCAGCCAAAAAGGAATGACATCCGAGAGAAGTGTGTGCCTGTAGAGGCATTGCATTCGTCCGGAATAGTCTTGGGAATCAGGATGCATTCTTGCCCTAAGGTTTCCCGCCAGAGGCGCTGGCCGTCATCGAAGGCAGATTCGTCGGCAAGCCGCCCTGGCCGCCGGGGGCGCTGATGAAAGATCCGAGCTCGCGATCCTGTCTGGTGGGCCCGCCGGTAGCGAGGAACCACCCCGGCCCGTTCGTTCCGGCATTGATATTGTCGCGGGCCTCCCAATCGGCCCGGGATGCAGTGAATCGCGCCCGCATCACCGGCTGCCAGCCAGCTTTAAGCGTCTGCACCCAGGGATTCTGAAATGCCGCACGCCGGGTGTCGTCCACACTCTGGTGATCTCTCCGAAAATCTTCCACAAAGGAATATAAGCCTGCGAGGTGACTCTCTCCGCGCCTTCGAAAGGTCACCAGGTGCCGCCATTTCCCGGCGGTCTCGTCGTAGATATAGCCCGCAAAAGTCGTCTTGCCCTTTTCGCTTCGGGCACGCACCAGGAATCGGTTCGTCTTCCCGGATTCCCATGGCCAGTCGAGCATGCATTGGCCACCCGTGCCCTCGCCGCCGAAACGCTTGATGCGAACTCCTTCACCCTGCTCGAGCAACTCAACACGTTCTTCCTGCCTCACATTCCCGGGATCGTCTCCTTCCGCCGTGTCCCAGACAGAAAAAATCGCCACCTTGCGGGTCGGAGAAATTTCCTGAATTCCGAAGTAACCTCCATTCCAACCACAAGCCATGAAGTAACTGCCCGTGGTGGACTGTTCGACAATCATTTCATTGTAGAAAGCCTCCGACTCAAGTGCGGGCCAATGCAAATGCACCGAGCGGGCAGCCCGGGGTGGTTCCTTTCCGCCAATACTCGTTACCGGCGCGGCCCACAGAGTGCCCAGGAGGCCAAGAACCCCTGCTTGCAGTGCCCACCGCAATGCTCTACCCGCTCCGTGAACGGCGCCATCTTGTTGCACTCTCATGGAGTCATCCTAGCTCCCGGCCTGCGGTGTCACTACCCTAAAAAAGCGAACCTGATTCGTCAGGCCCACCACCAGTTGCACCACAGTGTCCGAGGAAAGCGGAGCGATGCTCTCCATCGGCTGCCAGGTTCCCGACAGCTCATCGGCATACTGGATCGTGTAGGATTTGGCCGCCACGCCGTCAAACTGCAACGTCGCCTGCAAACCGTTGGGAATGACCTGGAGCTTGAGCGCGCTGGCGGCATCCAGGGGATTGGTGCCCGCATCAAACTCCGACTGGTTCTTCATCCCGTCACCATCCGGATCGGCATCCGGACCGGAGATGGCGGCGTCCATAAGCTGCGACGGAGAAAACTTCTCCCCGGCCCATACCGTGTATGGCGGCAGTGAATCCGCTCCGCCAGTGATTTGGGTAATGGAGCGTCGCACGTAATCGAGACTGCCGTAGGGATCTTTCTCGAACAGCAACCCAACCTCGCCCGTCGCCAGTTTGGCAACGGAAGAGTACGCCGAGCCACCCGCATAGACCTGATTGCTCACTGCCCAGCTCTGGCCTTCATCGTAGCTGACGCGCAGCGTCATGTTCACTCGTGATGACGGATGCGAAGCGTTGGCGTGGATCAGTCGGCTCTTGTCACTGTCGTTGGTGGTGGTGAGCCGGAAGATATTCCCCTGACATTGCGGGTCTGGAATCGAGGGTGGCGTCGGGAAACTGGTGTAGGGCTCGCCCCACGTTATCCCGCCATCCGTGCTCCGGCTGAAGGTGCGGACACCGCTCCATGAAAATCCATTGTCGCGCATCGAAGCCAGCAGTTCTCCCCCGGGCAGTTCGGCCACTTGAATCTCGCCGCCGTAGGTTATGGAGTTGGCGCTGCGCTGCCACGTCATGCCATGATCATCGCTGTAGATTACCATGGACGCCGATGGGCTCCCATAAGTATAGACCGGAAACACAAGCCGGCCGGCATACGGACCTTCCGTCAGTTGAATTCCGTTGCCCGGACCTGTCAGAAACTCCCCATAGCTCGGGCGAATTCCAGGATTCTGCGCCTCCACGTCAATGCGCTCCGACCATGTCGCGCCATCGTCATCGCTAAATTTCATTTCCAGTTTGATCTTGCGGCTCCCGCTAATGCCGCCGTTGTCATAGAGTGTCCAGATGCGTCCGTTCATACGGTCCACCAGCAGCGCGGCGTCTCCTGCCGAAACCCGAGAAATATTCGTCATCCCGTAGAAAGGATACGTGTCCACATCGCCCGCTGCCGTGCCGTAATCAGTGACCACCTGGATTGGCCCCCAGGTCCGGCCATTATCGAAGCTGCGCCGGATAACCAGATCCAGCGGCGTTGGAATGTCGCCACAACTTCCGATACGCCCGTCGCTCATGGCAATGACGGTGCCATTCATGGTTGTGACAAGCGCGGGAATGCGGAAACAGGTGTAACCATCGCCGGCGGCGAACACCCGGGTGAAATCGCTTACAGGTTTGGGCGGCGCGTTCGGGTCGGCTACAACGCCGGACCATTTGGCCGCAAGGTAGCTCTCGACGTTCGCGCGTGTCGGGTCGTCCAGCGCCGAGTTGAACACCAAAAACTCAGCCACGTCCGCGCGGATGCCAAGCGCGGCAGAGGCATTCTTTCCAATGATCAATCCGCCAAGGGTTCCGGCGACCGAATTGGTTACTGAAGCAACTTGCGCTCCGTTGATGTAGTGCAGAAGACGCGGTTCGCCCGTATTGGTGCTCACGACAAAGGCATGCGTCTGCCAGACGTTCGTCTGAGCCACCGCCGTTATTGTCCCGGCGGCGCTTGCCGAGCCCTGGGCGTTGGCTCCATAGGCACTTATCTGCCAATTCCCGGCGTTTGCCTGGACGCGTGTCAATCCCACAGTGTAGGAACTGCTATCAAACAGGAACCCCTGCCCCTGGTCTGAGTTCAGGCGCGCGTAACAGATGATGGTGCGGCCGCCCGTAAGCGCGTTAAAATCGGATTGCGCGGCCCAGATCGCTTGAGATCCGCTGAAAGTCACCGCCGCGGCAGCAACATCATTGGAAAAACGCAGCCATAACTTCTCAGGAGCGCTCGCAAGCTGCGTTAGATCACGCTTGGCTTTCGTATAAGTCGCATTCGTCGCCGCACTGCCCAGGTTCTGCCACGCCACTAACGTATAACCGTCGGATGTGATTAATGACTCATCGGCGGCATACCAGGCGTAAACTGAGGCGGGATCCGGCGCGCCAACCGGCGCCGGGACCACCGTAAAAGCGTTCAGGGCCACGGCGAATTGGCCGTCCGGGTTCGCAACCCGCACATCATGCACACCGACCGACAGAGGTGGAGTGGTGGCAACCAACTGAGTTGCGCTGTTGAATGCGACCGACGCCGCAAGCGTTGCCCCAAACCGCACCTCAGTCGCCGGAGTGAAATTCGTTCCTGTTATCGTTACCAGCGTGCCACCCGAAGCCAAGCCGCTCGCAGGCGCAACATCGGCAATGGCGGGAGGCTGTCCCAACTCAAACGTAAACGCATTCACTGCTGTTGCCGACTGGCCATCGGGATTCTTCACTTCCACATTGACTGTGCCTGCAGCCCTCGCGGGAGTGGTGGCTGTGATGAGCGATGCATTGGTGAAGCCAACTCGGGTTGCCGGCAGGCCCCCGAAGCGAACGGTCAAGCCCGGGGCAAAGTTGCTTCCGGCCAGAGTCACCGTTGTGCCGCCCAGGGTGCTGCCGTTGGTCGGTAAAATGGAACTGAGCCCCGGCGGCGACGCAGGAACGATGTCCCACCTTTCCGAAAGGTAATCCGCCAGCGCCTGTTGCTCAGCGGGACTCAAGGAACGGTCATAAACAAAGAGTTCCGCCAAATCCACCTCCAGCCCAAGCTCCTGAGCCACGTTTTCACCCACAATCAGTCCGCCAAGGCTGGTGCTAACCACGTTTGTATAGGTTACGGACGCGCCGCCGACCACGGAATGCGTCACCCGCGTGCCCTCAGTCACGGGTTCATACTTGAAGAAATGCACTTGGGTCATGCCGCTTGCCACAGGCAGGGTGGCGGGATCCGGCAGGACACCGTTTGCGGATGGCGAGGGCTGGAGGCCCGCCTGCCAAAACCCATCCCGAATTTGCGCGCGGGTCATGCCAGCGCCCGTGCTGCCGTCAAAAAGAAAACCGTCGTTCACATTCGGCAGTCTGAGGCACGCCACAATCGTGCGATTGCCACTAATGGTCCCGAAATTCCCCGCGATGGCCCAAATGTTATTGACGCCGCCGAAACGGATGCCCGCGTTCGTGCCGAACACATTGGGAGCCCAGGCCGGCGGAACTGAGGAATTGACCAAATGACGTGATGAGGGGTTGCCTGTAATCGCCTGGTTCTGCCAATTGGTTAGCGCCCCGGCGGCATTCGTCAGGACCCCCGCATCAGCCTTGAACCACGCATACGCGCCGGATTGAAGGGTCGGAACGGGAGGAGCCCACTTGTTGGTCAGGTAATCGTAAACACTCGATTGCTCGGCACTGTCCAATAGCCGGTCATACACGAGCAGCTCGGCCATATCCACCGAGAGTCCGTAGCCCGCCCGTGGCGAGTTGGGTTGCCCAAGAATCAAGCCGGCCAGCCCGCTGGTCGCCGTGTCCGTGTGGGTGAAGGATGTGCCCCCGCCGATGGAATGCGTCACCACGGTGCCCGCCGTGGGGCTGGTGACGCGGTTGAAGCTGAAGAAATGCACCTGCCAGACGTGCATGTTTAGCGGGAGAGTTGTCGGCTCGTAATTCCTCCCGGTCGTAGCGACACCCGCCTGCCACATCGTGTTGTCTGTTTGCGCCCGGCTTAAACCAGGCGTGGAGGCCCCATCGAACAAAAAGCCACCGCCAGTCGGAATGGCTGTGACTTTGCAATATACAACCAGTGTGCGCGCGTCGCTCAACGTGCCGAAACTCGCCGCCGGCCCTCGCAGAAAATGAGTATCTCCATCGGCGCCGCTGAACCGGACCGCAGGGCCGGTCAAATTCGGAGCCGCTCCAGTCACCAGCAATGGACTGCCCGCATACTCGCTCAGATTGCGGCTTGAGGGTGTGCCCATGGAGGCCTGATTTTGCCAGTTGGTGATATTCCCGGTGGCGCCGCTGGTCAGCACGCCAGCGTCAGCTTTGTACCACGCATAAACGGTCGCCGGCTCTGGCGTTGCAGCCAAATCCCCGACAACACCGCCTCCCAAAAGCAATACACAAAGAAAACGTCTCATATGGCAAGAATCATTTCGAAGAGGTGGAAAACAGCCAATCGCTGGTGAATCGCGCGAAAACAATCCGGTTCGCTCCGTCCGTCTCAAACAGGCAGCCGATCGTTCCGTCCGGCAATGCGCTGAGCACGCTGTAGGCAAAGCTGCCCGGGTACAAAAGCTTCTTCACAGGCCAGGTCTTGCCTTCGTCGTAACTGGCGTAAATCGTTCCTTTGTCGCGCCCGTTGCTGTCCGGCCCGGAATAGAGAATGATGCTCTTGCCTTCGCTTTCGGGGAACGAGTAGCGGAATATCGAGGCCATGCAACCGGGGTCCCGCAGTGCCTTGTCCTCCTGGATGGCGGACCAGGTTATGCCACCGTCCTTGCTGGTTGCCACTTTTCGATACGGCCCTCCGCCCCACTTGCGGCTGTTGAGCATCACGGACCCGTCGGACAACTCGACCATTTGAACCTCGTTCACAAGGCTGATCTCACCCCCTTTGCCATCCGGCACCCGGCACCCTGGCGCGGGTTGCCCAAGCTTCCACGACTGGCCCCGATCATCGCTATACACACTCAGCACATTCCACTGATGAAAAGGCCCTTCGTTGAAGGGCATGATCAAACGCCCCGCATGAGGCCCTTTGCGCAGTTGAATACCAATGCCAGGGCCGCTCGCAAGTATCGTTACACCGTCCGGGCGTTTTGTGGTGCGCGTTACATCCAGAGGCTCGGACCATGTGCGCCCGTCATCTTCCGATTCCACCACGTAATTGCGAACGATCGCCGGCCCTTCCAGGCCGGGCTTGATCTTCCCATCCCGCTCGCTGAATCCCGCCGGATAGGACTGGTACATCACAATGACGCGCCCACTCTGTCGTTCGACAACCGAGCACGGATTGTTCAAGGTGTTGGCTCCATCATCCGCGATAATTGTTTGCGCCCCCCAGGTCTTACCGCCGTCCGTGCTGCGTTTCAGAATGAGTTTGTTGTTGGCCTGGTCGGCATGCTGAGCCCGCCCCTCGGCAATGGCCAGAACAGAACCCTTCCCGGTCACCACGACCGATGGAATGCGAATCGATTTGAACCCGTCACGCCCGGCAATGAAAACATCGGAAAACTCGGGGCCGACGGCGCCCATCAGGGAACTCGCACCGAGGCAGGCCAGGCAAAACAGACGCACAGCAAGCATGTTACATTCTTAATGCGAGGGTCACATTCCAACCAGCAGATTGCTCTTGTTATATTCTAAGACAGGTTCAACCGAGCGTCTCGCCCGGAACCAGATCCGGCATCAGCTTGGACCGGTGCGGGCGCTGTGGGCCGGAACTGACCAGGTCCACCACCACACGACATAGCCTGCTCGCGAAAGCGCTTGTCGGTCTCTGGTACCGTGCCACCGCGGGCACAATGCTCTCCAATATCGGGTCATCGTCTCGTGAAATCAGCGCCACATCCTGCGGAAAGCGAATGCCGCGCCTGAGGCAATGCGTGATCGTCGTTACCACGTGAGCCGGTTTCGCCACAATCAGGCCATCGTGCAACGACGCCGTGCGATGAAACCGATCCAGCACCAGGCAAATGTTTCGCACCTCACCGTTGTGGTGGAGAATCATCCCCGAAACATCCGAACGTTTGGAAGTAAACTCGCTAAAACCCCGCTCGCTCTCGATGTTTCCAGCCTGCTGACTTATGGGCATTAACAAAGCAATGCGCCGACACCCGCGCATATACAGCGTGGAGGCCGCATGCGCGCAGGTCGCCGCATAGTCCAGATCGACCGATGACAGTTGAATCCCCGGGTGGCACGACCCGCCCACAACGCACGGAATCGCGCGCTCGCCAAACCATTTCTGTTGTGCCGGCGTCGAGAGGTAAAGCACCCACGCCGCAGCCCCCATTTCGTGGACGAGAGATTCCAGCGCGCGTTCGGGTTGACGTCCAAAGGCGAGTTGGTTCGAAATGATTTCAAGCTCATACCCGATCCCCGCAAGATGCTGACGCAACGCGTCCACCCAGAACATGGCCCCGGATGGCAGGTTCTGAAACGGCAGAGGCGAGAGCATGCAAACCTTCTTGCTGGGCTCGGTGTTCAACCGTTCCACGAAGCCCATGTTGATTTTTCGACGGCGCCCCTGGGCGGACTGGAACCAACCCTCTCTGGTTAATTGCTCCAGCGCAGCCCGAAGCGTCACTCGACTGATCTGCAGGCGCTCACAAAGAGATATCTCTCCAGGCAGATAGTCCTTCCAAAGACCGGCACGAACCCCCTCTCTGAGGATAGACACCGCTTGCGCCACAAGGGATGAGCGCTTTGGAACAAGCCTCATGCCGGGAGCATACAGCTTGTATTAACAAATAACAAGCTCTTTCCTGTGCCATTCAACCACTCCCAGGTTTATCATGCTATCCGATGAGTTCGTACTCGCACTTTCTCACCGGTTTGATCGCCGCGCCTCATACTCCCATGAAGCCAGACGGTTCGATCAATCTCGAAACGGTGGCTAAACAGGCCGCGCTCCTGGAAAAAAGCGGCGTTCAGGGCGCTTTCATTTGCGGCAGCACAGGCGAATCCCACTCGCTGACAACCCCGGAACGAATGAAAATGGCCGAGGCCTGGAAAAGGGCGGTCGCGCGCAGCAACGTGAAGCTCATTGTTCACGCCGGCCACAACTCCCTGGAGGATGCCCGGCTTATGGCCCAGCACGCGGCCTCCATCGGCGCGGACGCCGTCGCGATCATGGCGCCCTGCTATTACAAGCCTTCCAACGCTGCAGATCTTGTAGATTTCTGCGCACCCATCGCAGCCGCGGCGCCGGCGCTCCCCTTCTACTTTTACGATATACCCGCGCTCACAGGCGTTCATGTGCCAATGGTGGATTTCCTTCGCCATGCATCGCCCAGAATCCCGAATTTGGCGGGGCTCAAGTTCACAACTACGGACCTCATGTCACTCCAACAGTGCCTGGAGGCCGAGGATGGCAGGTTTAACATTCTATTTGGTGTGGACGAAATGCTGCTCGCCGCCCTGGCGCTAGGCGTGCCGGGAGCCGTGGGCAGCACCTACAACTACTCCGCGCAGCTATACAACAAAGTGATCGCAGCCTTCCATCGCGGAGATCTCTCAACAGCACGCGCGCTGCAGCTCAAGTCCGTCAAACTGGTCGAAATCCTCTGCCAGTACGGCGTGCTCGCGAGCGGCAAATGCCTTATGAGCCTGGTCGGAATTGATTGCGGCCCCGTCCGCTCACCGGTCAGAAACCTGACCGACGAGCAAAAGCGAAAACTCTTCGCACAGGTTCAATCGCTGGGAATCTTCGAACAGCCTGTTGAATCCGTGGCGGCCTAGCTGTTCCAGGCGGACGCATCTTTCGCACAGGCTTCCAAACCCCTCTTCATCCAGCTTATTGGTGGGACGACAACTACGGACCATTCAGACCGTTTGTCCGCTGCCATGCCGGCCCGGCACCTGCCGAACCGCGCGCTCCGCAAGGGACTCTCTCCCCATGAACCAGAATGGGTTTGTTTCTTGTCTCTAAACTCCGGTTTTCGTCCAGCCACAACTGACAAGGCCGCCGGATTGCTCCGACGGCCTTGCCCCCTATGTTACGGAACAGCCTGTGCTGTTCCCCGATGGACTGCCTCCGCTATTCCTCTACCCCTCTGGCTCTGAAGAACTGCTTGGGTTGGCCCGCAGCTATCGGCAGCACAACCGGCACTTCAGTCGCATTGGTGCTCACTGCCGTCCATGTGCCGTTCAGATCGCCGGTGGTCTCGAGGATGCCTGTGAAACTGACATCAACATTCGCCCCGTTGGGCGTAATGGAAAGTGTCGGCACCGCCGGGGCAGGCACAACCTGGAATTCCACCAGGTTGAAGTTCATCGAGCCCTGGTTTGCCGCGGTCCCGGTGCCCCATTGCACACCGGCATAGGTGTATGCTGAGACATCCCCGGCCCAGCCGGAGTATTCAAGTTCTCCGTTACAGTAATAACTCGCATTGGTGGTGGCGGGGTTATAGACAATCTGGTGGAGATGGTAATCGGTCCCGGCCCCGATAACCCCTGAGGCAGTATTGAACAGCCACACCCAGGCCTGGTCCGTAGCGTCGTGATCAAACCAGATAAGATGGCGCTGTCCAGCGGAGTTGCCGTATTGCGCCAGGACGCAGTAATCACTGCCGCTGGCGCTGAAGTCGTCAACAAACCGACCGTAAACCGTGAGCACCCACCCGTTTGCCCGATGCGCGGTATCCTGCTCAAGGGTTTGAGGGAAGTTGTATTGGATAAACTGGGCGGCTGCCGTGGTGTTGTCCGTCACCTGCCAGGCATTCAATCCTGTTGCGTTGTCGTCCACAATCGCGTTTGTGATAAGTCCAGCGTCCGTGCCGCTGTTGTTGATCCAGGACCCTCCCTCAACACTTTCCGGGGCTGGCGGTCCTGAAGGCCTGGTCACCGTGGTCCCGGCATCATACTTCGCGACGGTGACGAGTTTCGGCGTCTTGAAGGTTGCAGGGCTGTTGTTGGCAATCAGCAGGTTCGACACATCCCTGACGTTGCTCACCAGTACGGTGTAGGACGTGTTTGGCTGTTGTTTCGTCGTGCGCAGCTCCACCGTCGCCGCATCAACCATTCTTGCCGAGACATTCGCAACCGCCTGCGCGCCCCAGTTATAGTTCGCGACGTTTGTCGCATACTGCGGGTCCACGTGTTCCGAATAAGTGATGGTCACCCTGTCCAGCAGCATCGAGCCCTGCACGCTCAGGATCGTCGGCGGCGTGATGTCGTCCGTCACAGTGAGGATGGCAGTGGCTGTCTCGACGTTGCCTGCCGGATGCAGGGCGCGGCATTTCACCGTCATTCCATTCATGGGCATGGTCGTGTAGTCAACGGTCCAACTGGTGCCGCCAGCGTTTGGCACAATCACTCCATTGGTCAGCCACTGAAAAGCAGCCACAAACGGCGTGAATTCGGCTGTGAAAACAACCTGCTGGCCAACGCCAACAGTCCTGCTCTCGGGACTGGATACGACAGCGGGCTGAACGCCCCCCACCACGTCCAACTGTACCCGGTTAAAATTCATCTGGCCAATGCCTGTCGAGGAACCCATGCCGAAAGCAACTCCGTCGTACGAGATGCCTGTATCGCCCGCGTAGTTGGCAGCAATAAGCACTCCGTCCACGTAGTAGGAGGCGTTTGTAGTTGCCGGATCAAAGGCAATAACATGCGTGTGGTAACCCAGGGGATCGCCCAGCTGCAGAGCATAAGAACCGCCACCCAGGAGGTTGGCTGTCAGCACATAGGTGTCCGTATTATAGCTGAACTGAACACCATACCTGCGCGGTGCGCCGGGATGGCTGTAAAGGAACACGGGCGCCGAGATCGTGCCCGACAAGGTGCCGTCGTAGGCCAACCGCGTATGGACCAGAAAACGCCACCCGTTGCTCCGGGCCAGGTTGTCCGACGCGGCATCCACTTTCATGCGGTAGTCATACACGCCGCTGCCACCATTAATGTTCGCATCAGCCATGGCCCACGCGTTGAGATCCGTGCCGTAGTCACCCGAAACCGATGCCGCGGTAAAGCCGGGATTGACGTTCGAACTGAAAATCCAGTAGTTGCCCTCGGCCAGCGCCGGATCAGGCGCGCCTGCCGGATGTGTGCTGGTGGTTCCCGCATTGTAAAGCACCGAGGAAACAGTCAGATTGGGGGTCGTGAAGCTGGCCGTTGCACCGGATGCGATGCTGTTTCCTGCCAGGTCCTGGACACCCGTGATGGTCAGAGTCCGACTGGAGTTCGGTCCGAGATCGGAAGTGATTAGATCCACCGTGGACAGGTTCACGACTGTAACACCGATGATGGAGGCTCCGCCGGTGATCGAGTAGTTCGCTGTGTTCGTTGCAGTTTCGGCACTGACCGGTTCCGAGAACTGCACCCGGATGTTCTGAAGCGAGTAGGACGACGTGGCACTCACGAGAGTCGGAGCCACACTGTCCGCAACTGTCAGAGTCGCCGCCAGCGTGCTGCCCGCGGCTGTACCATAGATATTCGTCGCCCAGAGGACATAGGAGCCCTCGTTGGCCTTGCTGACGGACGGGATCACATAGTTCGTAGCCGTCGCTCCCGGAATGATTTCTCCATCCTTGTACCACTGGTAAGTCCACGCATAATTGGAGAAAGACGCAAAGAACTCCACCGACGTGCCCGCAACCGCATTGTTAATAGACGCAGGATTCACAGAAACCACAGGCGCGCCGTAGTCCGGACCGACAATAATCTTGTACTCTGGACCCCAGTCCTGATTGGCTGTGCCGCCAGTGCCAGTGGCGCCGACCGCCTGGACCAGGTCTCCAGTGAGGTACCCTTTCCCAGGACCGGGCGTGGTGTCTGCTCCGGAAGTGTTTACCCTGATTCGGAAATTGGCAACGTCACCCTCTACGTTGTTCTCAGAAAAGACAAACCAGTATTTAACCGTGCTATCGAG
>CAYNZC010000036.1:0-19324 GCA_964401575.1 uncultured Verrucomicrobiota bacterium | reverse complement strand
GCCGCCACGTTTGCCCTGTCTCCAGAAACGCCTGACCAGGCGTTGGTGATCGTGTAGTTCTGAGCCAGCGCGGTAAAGCCCGCCAGCAGAACTGTCGCGGAGGTAATTAATCTTTTCATGTGAGCTGAATGGTTTTGGTTTTTGCAGTTTTACGGACGGGTTCGATCGAAAGTGTAATCCCTGGATTCCATTTTGGGCACACCGGGAACATACTCCAGCCTTACGAAGCTCGCGTGGCCGTCGGCAAAGGTTATGTTCCAGCGGTTATCCTGATAAGTGGTATGACGATACTCCTCTTTCGGCGGCAGCGCCCCGTTCCATGGAGGGAAAAAGCAGCCCGCCTCGCCCATCACCACTGTCTTGCTCGGGTTCCGGCAATCCGTGGTCTTGCAGGAGCGCTGATCCGTGATCAGCAATGTCTTCATGCCGGCAGAACTGTGAAGGTTCGCCGGGAAGGACGTCCCCATCGTGTGGTACGCCCCCTGTTTGGAGGTTTCACTCGGGCACATCGCCACATCCACTTCGTTCGTGGGATTGTTGTACTTCCCAAGATACTCATTCAAAGGCCGCCGGGTCGCATCCAGGTCAGTATACACCCCCACAATCGAACCGCGCTTGCCAAGCCAGGCATACTGCGTGGCTGCGTAAGCAATGCCATTGATCGTCAACGACTTGGGCGGGAAAAAATCCTCATGATCCCCCGCATAGAGCATCGAAGCCAGCCCAACCTGTTTCAGGTTGTTGAGACATGCTGTCATCTTGGCCTTTTGCTTCGCACGCGCCAATGCCGGAAGCAGCATCGCCGCAAGAATGGCAATAATCGCTATGACAACGAGAAGTTCAATGAGGGTGAAGCCGGACCGCACCTGCGTTGCATAAGCAGCGCTTTCTCTCTTCCAGAGCTGGCTTTTCATTTTCAAAAAAAGGATATTCTGCAACGCTACAATTTCAGCACCCACCCCCATAGCGCGAAAGGGGAAACAGCCTGTATTTTGGCAATACAAGTCCAAAACCTCGTCTCACACGGTCGCTTCATGGGCAAGTACTCCATTCTATCACATCTCAAAGGCCAATAAAGGGATTCTTCGCGCGCGAAAACGGAAAAATCCGGTGGCCATTGGAAACGGATTGTGATAAGGATGGCGCAGTCGGATTTGCCGAATGAAAATCACGGAAGCCTTATTCGCAGAACACCTGGTGTTCCACAATCTGTTTGACCACATCGAGGTTACCGCCCCGAAGCTCAAAACTCTTGCGGAAGTGAAGGCGCTTGCCCGGGTGATGGAGACAATGCTGCGCTCGCATTCCGACACCGAAGATGATCTTTTCATCGGGCCCCTGGAACATTGCTTCGAGCAGATCGGGCAGCGCGAAAGTTTCCACCTGGAACACGAGGAAATTGACGAAAATCTGAAGAAGGTGCAGCAGGCCACTCGGATTCGACAGGCCCAAAACCTCCTGCTCGCAGCCGTTGCCTATTCTCGGCGGCATTTTGACCGCGAGGAACGCGTGATCTTTCCCATGGCCGAACGTGTGCTCAACGTCAACACACTCGAGGAACTGGGCAAGGTCTGGATGCAACAGCGAACGGAAGTTTCCGTGCCGTAATTGAAGGCCAGTGCTCGTCCATCCGGCAGGATGCCGACGGGACCATTCTTCACCTACTCTTCTCTTCCTGCTCCTTCCTGCGCAGCGCCCGACACCGCAATCATTCGGACCGCTGCTCGAACCCCTTCCACCAGCGCAGCCGTTCTAATGCACAAAGGGTAATCCGACGGAGCTTCAAGGGTATAGCATAGACGCGTCTTGTTTCGCAGCAGGTAAAACGCCTCCGGCCAATCACTGCTCGCCTCCGGATCCACTGCAGGCCGGATGATCCCATCCCTGGCAGCCCAGCCCTCGATCTTTTCCGATCGGTCGATCGGACATACCTTCCCGGCTGCCGCAACAATGTCTTCCGCAAGCGACGGCAGACCATCCGGATTCAATTCATACACGTAGAACCCGGCTGATTCCCAGTCTTCATGCAGGCAAAGCGCAAGGTCAAACGCGGGTTGCCCGCGCAACCAGTGTATGTGGGCCGCAGTCTCAAACGCCCTGGGCCTTCTATACTGCCGGTTGAGATCAATCCCGGCACTGTTTCCTCGCGTATTCAGTTCAAAACCGTCCGGGTTCAGGCAGGGACAAAGCACCAGGCTCAGATTCTCGGGCCAATTGTCTTGCTGCAGCAGGCAAAGCGCCGCCAGCGGTCCCGCCGGTTCATCTCCGTGAATTCCCGTCGAAATATAGAGACAACGCATTGCATCCAAAGCGCCCCCGGACGATTTCCGCACAAAAGCCGGCAGCCCGCAGGCCGCACCCGGCAGCATGCGGCACATACGCCAACCCGTGCGTTCGGCAGTTGCTATGCAGTCCGCCAGCACCTCATCAATCTCAATGGTTTCACCACAATACTTGTGGTGGTTTCGCCAAAGACGCAGCATGCCGCGGTCTGACAGGCTAACAAGACGGTCATCCATGGCGTGATTCAACCGCCAGAAAAAGCCCGGCGGGAAGTCCCACCGCCGCTGCCATCCAGCACTTCGCGCGTAATACGACGAAGACCCGGTTCGCCTGTTCCGTCAACTCGGTCCGCTCTCATAGTTGACGAGAATGCCTCATTCCCGCCTCCTACGAAAGACTAAATCATCTCTAAACCTTTCCGCCTTTGACCTTTCTGAGCGGCGCGGCATCCTCGGAATCCTTGTAGTAGTCATCCAGCGGGTAGCACCCGGATCTCAAACCGTTCCTCGGCGCCGTGGTGCAATCGCTGAAGGTGCGGCAAATGAATTTTTTCTCCAACCGACCCTTCGTCGTGGCATCCGCGAGCATGGTGGGATAAGACAGGACAGCACGCCCGATCCCCACCACATCAACATGCCCGTGCCGCACGTAATGCTCGGCCACATGCGGCAGGTATTCCTGCAAATAGGAGTATCCTGTCCCGACAATGATCATCTCCGGGAAATGCGCCTTCAACTGCCTCGTCACGTTGATCTGCCGCGCAACGCCAACCAGCGGGTCTTCCGGCGGTTGGTAACCATCCGATGGCGGGTAGATCGCGGGACGCTGAATATGCGGATTATAATAAGGGCTCCCGGCTGTCAGGTTCACCAACCGCACGTCCAGACTTTCGAGCAACCCCAGAAATTTCACGGTCTCGGTCAAATCGTATTCGACCGGGTTATTCATGTTGACCCCGAATGCGAAGCGATATGGCAGACAGCCCGAGTATTCCTCAGGCATGCCCGGGCCGAGCATGCCCGGCTCAGCAAGTGCGGGATTTGGTTTGAAGGGAACAAGATCAAAGGCGCTGAGCCGAACCCCGATTTCCAGTCCCGGTGCCTGGCTGCGAATCGCCAGGATAATCTCGCGGGTGAGTCGGGTGCGGTTCTCGAAACTGCCACCGTAACGGCCCGGGCGCGTATGGCCCGCCAGCACTTCATGCAGCAGGTAGCCGTGGCAATGCTTCACATCCACAAAGTCAGCGCCTGCCAACGCAGCAATTTTCGCCGCGCATACGTAATCATTCACAAGCCTCTCCAATGCATCATCTGTCAACACCTGGCTGTCAGAGGTCACGTTGAATTTCCTGTCAAGGATCGGATGACGAAATGCCACGCGGGCCCCGTTGCGTGTCTCTGTATCCGGCCGACAGAAGCGGCCCGAGTGAGTTAGCTGAAAGCCGATATACAGATCGTCCACGCGCCCGTAACGCTCCTTATGCGCCGCGACGAGCGTCTCGCGCAGTCTTGACAAACCTGCTTTATTAACCTCGTTGATGATGAGTTGGTTGGGATTAGCCCGTCCTTCGTGCCGCACCGCCATCGCCTCGCCGCCCCAGATGAGCTTTGCGCCACTCTGCCCAAAGCGCTGCCAGCGCCGCAACATCGGCTCGGTAATGCCGCCGTCGGCAGTGCCGTCCCACCCCTCCATTGGGTGCACCGCGATGCGGTTCCCGACAACACGCCCTTTTATTTCAAACGGGCGCGTCAGAGCCGAGGCTGCTCCGGCGCAAATAGCCGGCTCAAACCGGAGATCCAATCCCAGTTTACGGATGTGTGCCCCGAACTCCGCCGGAGTCTTCAGCGACGGAATGCGAACGTATCGTTGCAGCGACATACGGGTAATATTCAGAATGTTACCGGCAATTCAATGACGGTGTGCAGGCCCTCGTGTCTCCCGTCGCTCGCTCTTGAGTCGTTCCGTCATCTTTGCCACCTTCAATCCGCGTGATATTCCGTTCCTCAGCTATGTTGCTCGTGGTGACCCTGATTCACCTCCTGTCAGGCCGCACAACCCTTGCCGCACCTTCAACTCAACCAATCGCTTGCGACCAAGCCCGTGGAGGCCCCTACGGCCCGGCCATGACGGTCGATATTTGCTTCAGCTATTACACCAGAAAACCGCTCGCAACAACCTTCAGCGCGATCCGCAACCGCGGATTTACTTGCGTCCACCTGGTCGATTACGGCGCCGGATGTTCAAAGCCATCGAGGATGAAGCCTGTCGCCGATGCAGCACGGGCCGAAGGCCTCACGCCCGTGCTCTGCATTTACCCCGGCACTCACAGCGCCCTTTACGCTGCGCATCCCGAATGGCGGCAGCGCATGCTCACCGGGATCGATGGCAAATGCGACTGGCGCACCTATCTTTGCCCGAACCGATCGGAGTTTGTGACTGCTTACTGTGAACAGATCGAGCGCCAGATGCGCGAATGTGGATTCGAGGCCGTGCAAATCGCCGAAATCTGGTTCGAAAACTGGGGAGGACCACAAATCGAAGGTCAGACCAACGCGCGCTACGCGTGCGTGTGCGACGCCTGCCTGGAGAAGTTCCGCCGCCGCACAGGAGTGGACGCCCTGCCGATGCTAACGGACCCGCAAAGTCCATCCTTCTACCAAAAGCCCGAGAACGCCGCTCTTTACGCCCACTGGGTGAACATGCGCATCCAGACAGTCCAGGATTTTGGCAAAGCAATTATCGCCGCAGCACGCAGGGCCAATCCCAAAACCTGCATCAAAACCATGTACATGTCAGATGCGCGAGTTGCACTGGACGGTTCACGTGAGTTTCTCGGCACCGACCTGGACCGCATGATCAAGGAATGGCAACCGGACGTCCTCACCATCCAGGATGCATGGCAGGACTGGCTGCAAAAGGACCTGCAACCCGGCTTCATTCGCGATTACGCGAAGGCTTACAGAGATCGCGTCCGAAAGCTGCACCCGAATATCTGGCTCGTCAGTCACGCGGATATTGGCTCGAAGCCAGAATCCAAACGCAGCATCGAATGGATTCAGAGCTTCGCTCGCGAGACGCTGGCTGCGGGCTTTAACGCGCCCTGCTTCTACGAGTGGCACATCAGCACCATGGCCGAAACAGAGAAATAAGCTCCCCGGCCGGAGATGATTTGCCGCAAATCGTTGCCCGTGTGTTTGTTATGTCTAAACCAGAGCCTTGTCCCCAATGTAACCAGTAATGGTGACATGCGGGATTCTAAATCTCTGTTAATCTATCACCGTGTTCGATGCAAATACGCAGTAATCAGACCGTGTGTGGCTGATAGGCGCTTGTCTGCGGCGCCGCATCGGAAAAAGAGAATTTAGCGTGTTCTCATTGTAGGATGTGCAATAAGGCCGGGCCAAAAGCCCGGCCTTCGTGCTTTTCAGGAAAAAGGACAAAAACCTCACAGTTTCAGGCCATGCTGAAGCGACTCTCAAAAAGCAAGGAGTAATCCCCGTTAAGCCTCAGGCCGGGGTTGCGTTTTCGGAAGCAAGACCGCAAACGTCGAACCCGCCCCAGGTGTGCTCGATACGCTGGCAGTGCCGTGATGCGCCTCCACCACCGCGCGCACAAGACTCAGCCCAAGGCCAAGCCCGCGCTGCGAGCGACTCTTGTCCCCGCGATAAAGCCGGGTCCAAATCCGGTCAATCTCCTCCGGCAGAATGCCCATGCCGTTGTCCGTAAAACGCGCCTGCACGGTGTCAATCTTCTGTTCCACGGTAATGCTGACTTTTCCCCCGGTCGGCGTGTATTTCAGTGCGTTATCCAACAGGTTCGCATACGCCTGCCCGATTCGGGTCCGGTCCACCTCCGCAACCGATGCCGTGTCGAGCCGAGCCTCAATCTTGATCCCTTTTTCCTCCGCAACATACTCGTAAAGCTCCACAACTTCGCGCATCACTTCGCAAAGATCCACCGGCTCGAGACGCAGCTTCATCGTCCCGGCCTCGGCCTCCGCGATATCTGTTAAAGTGTTGAGCATTCCCAGCACCCGCTCGGATTCCTCGACACAGTCGGCAAGCGCCTCCCGGCCCGCTCCTGCGTCCGCACCCGGCTCGAGGCCAGCCTCGGCCATGCTCCGCAAACGGGTCAGCGGCGTTCTCAAATCGTGCGCCACGTTGTCCAGCGATTCACGCATGGCATCCACCAACGCCTGGTTGCGATCCAGCAGCGTGTTGAACAGCACCACCATTTCACCAAGTTCATCCTGTGTGCCGCGCACAGGCACGCGCGCTTGCAGTTTGCCCGTCCGAATAATCGATTTCGCCGTCTCCACGACTTCCCGAATCGGGCTGAGCGCACGCTCGGCAAAAAACAGCCCGGAGGCGAACCCCAGCAGGATTGTCGCAGTTCCGGCCAGCAGAAATACCCGTCGCACAGGCCCCAGCACGGCCCCCCGGCTGTTCGTGCTCCTGCCCACCTGCAATAGTGAGCCATCGCCCACCACCCCGGACGCGAGCATGAAATCCCTTTCGGCATTTTGGGGAATCCGAATGACTCCCTCCTGCCGCCGGTAGCCTTCAAAACCTGTCGGCACTTCACGGAAGGTAACCCAATCCTTCGGAGCGCTGATGAAACGCACCCGGTTGAAGGCGTCCACCATTCGAATGAATGTGTTCTCCCGCATGCCGTCCGGTTGAGATCTTACCCAGGCTTCCAGGGACCGGTTGCCGCCGGCCTCATAAACCGCTGCGGCCTCCTTCAAACGCGCATCCAGCACCTCGCGATCTTTCGCGCCGAGCGCGGCCGCAAGAACGTAGTAGGCAAGCAGGAAAAGCGCGCTGGTGCTGATGGTGAAGACCAGCGCGTGCCAGACAGTCAGCCGGAACCCGATGCTGCGGCGAAATGTATTAACCATGCCTGAGGACATATCCAACCCCTCTCATCGTTTGAATCCGGTTTTTGTCCTTATCGATCTTGTTTCTCAAACGATGCACCAGCACATCCACCACGTTCGTTTGAGGGTCAAAACTGTAATCAAAGACATGCTCCAGGATCATGGTCTTCGTCACGGGCCGGTTCGGGTGCCGCATCAGAAACTCCAGAAGGGCAAACTCCCGAGGCTGCAGATCCAATGTCTCGCCCGACCGACGCACTTCCCTGGTCAACAGGTCCATCTCAAGATCGCCAACGGCCAGCCTTGTCGGTTCGGGCGCCCGGCTCGCCCGCCGGATCAGTGCCTGCACCCGAGCCAGCAGCTCCGAGAATGCGAACGGCTTGTTCAGGTAATCATCACCGCCTGCCTGCAACCCCCGCACGCGGTCGTCCACGGATGCCTTCGCGCTCAAGATAAGAACCGGAACTGTGTTTCCGGCGGCTCGCATCCGCTGGATCACCCTTAATCCGTCCAGCTTCGGCAGCATCACGTCCATCACAATCACATCGTAGGGCGCCAATGCCGCCGCAGTCACAGCCTCCTCGCCATCCGGTGCGGTATCAACTGCAAAACCGTTCTGCTTCAATCCGTTGACAACAAACGAAGCAATTTTCTTGTCGTCTTCCACCACCAGCACGCGCATGTCCAGAGCATAGCCCTCTGCCCGGGAAATTGAAGCAGTCATTTCCAGGAATCTAAAAAGTCTCCGGCGCCCGGCCTCGGCAGGCTCCATTTGCCATAACGTGCTCCCGCGCTGAAGTCCTCACGCCCGCTGCCTCTTCGCTCTCGTGAAACGCACGATCGACCCAAAAAAAGCAAAGGCCGGACGTGCATCCGACCTTTGCTCGATCATTCGCCCTTAAGCTAAGCTGCCGCAGGCTCTTCCTCGGTTTCCAGGAACCCTTGCAGGTGCCTTACCCGGGTCGGATGCCTCAGCTTGCGCAGCGCCTTGGCCTCGATTTGACGGATGCGCTCGCGCGTCACGTTATACATCTTGCCGATTTCCTCCAGCGTGCGCTCGTAGCCATCCACAAGGCCGAACCGCATCTCAAGAATCTTCCTCTCGCGCTCAGTCAAACTCGTCAGCACATCCCCAAGCTTCTCCTTGAGCAGGCTGTAGCTCGTTACGTCCGAAGGATTCTCGGCCGTTTTGTCTTCGATGAAATCGCCCACGCTGACATCGCCGTCATCGCCCACCGGCGCATGCAGCGAAATGGGCTGCTGCGCCATCTTGAGCAGGGAGTTGATGCGCACCACCGGCATGTGCATCTCGTCCGCAATCTCCTCGGGGGTTGGCTCGCGCCCCAGTTCCTGCGTGAGCTGCTTCTGGGCGCGCCAGAGTTTGTTCATGATTTCGATCATGTGCACTGGAATGCGAATGGTGCGCGCCTGGTCCGCAATCGAACGGGTAATCGCCTGTCGAATCCACCATATCGCGTAGGTGGAAAACTTGTACCCGCGACGATACTCGAACTTCTCGACCCCTTTCATAAGGCCAATGTTACCCTCCTGGATGAGGTCCAGAAAGGATTGGCCGCGGTTGGTGTACTTCTTGGCCACGGACACCACCAACCGCAGGTTCGCCTCGGCCATGTGTGTCTTGGCCTGGTGAGCGCGATCCGCCGCCTTCTTGAGCTGGCCGAATATCTTGTAAAACTCCTCGCGCGGCATCCGCACGAATTGCTCGAGAGCCATGATCTTGGCGCGCTCACCATGCAAGGCCGCCTGTTGCTCGGCAGATTTTCTCAGTGATTCGAGTTCCGCGATATGACGCAGGCTGGCCTGGAATTTCTCGTGAACATTGCCGGCGACGACAATCATGTCCTCCAGCACCTTTTGTTTGTAGTAGAATTTCCCGAATGTGTCCTGCAGCTTCTTGTCGAGCTTCTTAAACGCCTTCCAGATATTCGGGCGCCGCACCTGGGCCGCCTTTTGCCACTCAAGATACTTGCTATCCACCTGTAAATCGAGCATGCGCACCTTCTTGATCAGGCTGCGCAAGTCCCTCAAGTGCCCCTCCCGGTTCGCTACTTTCTTGTCCACAACCACGCGGTCAAACCTTTCCTTCGGCGGTTCGGACAGCAGTTTTTCCGCGATCGCAATGTGTTCCTTTGCTGCAAATCCGAGGTTGTAAACCAGCGTCTTCATCTCACCCTCGGCCTCTTCAATTCGCTTGCAAATCTCCACTTCCTGCTCGCGAGTCAGCAGCGGCACCTTGCCCATCTGGTTCATGTACATCCGAACCGGGTCGTCCAGCACCTCAAGCCGGGTATCTTCCTCCTCCTCCTGCTCCGTGGGTTTGGCGCGCTCTACCTCCGCATGATCCACAATCTCTATGTCGAGGTTTCGCAGCTTTGTATATAGCTCGTCCAGGTCATCCGGCGACATGCCTTCAGGCAGTACATCGTTGATGTCGTCGTAGGTGATGTGGCCGTTCTCGTGAGCCAGGTGCAAGAGCGTCTTGATGGTCTCGGAGAGATCAACAGCCTGGATTGGGCTAGGAGTAGCCCCCGGAACTGTCGGCGCCAATCCGGGTTTCGCCGCCACTCGGGCGGCAAGCGCCATGCGACTGGAGTGTGCTGCTGCCTCCTTGGGCTTGGCCACCACCCCCGATCGCCCGTTACGCGTAGCCTCGCTGCGAATGTCCAACCGTGTCGCTGCCTTGGATGAAATGATGAAACGTCGGCGCTGGGGGCGCTCTTTATGAGCAGGTTTTGGCTCGGGCCGGCGATGGCGCTTTTCGCTGCGCTTCGGCGCGGGCTTGCTCGTTTTTTTCTTAGACATACTTGTTCAGACGCGCCAAATCGGTTTTGGTTCACTTTGCAAATGCACCAAGCTGCATGCCTCCACGGCGGAACGCACGGGGCCACTATGATACCTCATGGAAACCTCCCGCGACCGGAAGACCGACATACGCACAAATAGTATTATTCTCCAACCCGGGGACACGTGCAACTGTACTTAAACCGGAATTGCCAAACAGAAAACGCTAGTGCGTGCGCGTCACACGATTACGCCACGTCAACAGTCTTATTGCAAGAAAAAACCGCTCCAAATCCGCATTCTTAAGAGCCCTGCAAACCCGCCACCGGAGTCGTAAACACTTCCAGTCGTAGAACTTCTATATTGTTCGTGTCGTTTTGACCCAGTTCCAGTAAAGCAGCATTTTCATATAGAGTCCCCGCGCGCCTCCTCTGCGACCCTTCTTGGCGGTGACCATGCTTCGAAACCTCGATGGTTCCGAGCGTGTCCAGGGCAACAGGATCTTTGCTAATCCATAACTCATTAGGCGTCAACGAGTAATGCAGCAAAGTCCGCTCTCCACCCTCGTACTGGCATATCAGGGCGTCTGTAATGTTCAGCACCACCTTATCCGAAAGCCATTCGGTTGCGTATATCTCCGGCACCGCCTGCGCAAGCCGCTCCGAGTTCCACTCGAAACGGCTCGCGTTGTCCACTGCCCCAATGGCCAGGCTGTAAAGATTGCCGCAAACGCCCGCACCGTTGTGATTTAGCAATGGCGAGATGTTAATGATTTTCGTCAGCTCGCGACTGACCAATCGTGTGAAATAGGATTTTCTCCCCATGTATTCCGAGCCACGACCAAAATCCAGATCCCCCCAGACCAGATTCCCAATGATCGGACTCTCGTAGTAAGCATTGTAATCGTAGCCCGCCTCCTGGCTTGCACGGACCCTGACTCCCAGCCTTTGACCCATCTCGCTAAACCCCGCATGCTGCAAATCCAGTCCGTGCTTGTCCCAGATAATGATGTTGCTGCCGGGCAACCCGGCTGCAAGCAACCCCTGAACGACAGCCTCCACCACCTCCTTGCGCGTGCCGCTCAGAGCGCCAGGGGCTGAATACACTTTGATACCGACAGTATCCCGTGCACTGACGAATGTTCGCCATGCCGCATCCACGCTGCTCTGACCAGCGACGTTTGTGAGCCCCTGCTGCACCATGGCCTTCACGATCTCATGGCGCGCTTTGAATGCCTCGGTAGCCTTGGGATGATGAACGACAAAAACCTTGCTCTTGAGAGCCGCGTGCCCGGAAGCCTCTTGTGCAAAACAAGCAGCCACCAGCCATGCCACGCAGCAAGAGGCGGCGGTCATCCAAGCGAGTGCGGTTCTAAGGACCCGTTTTCTTGACACTTCAGAGTGCCGATGTTACCACCACAATGGCAATGCTGACCATAAAAAACCGGGCTCATCTATGCCTGCTGGCCGCCCTGATTCTCACGGCGTGCGCCCCTCCGGGCCCGCGCGCGCTGATCGAGGGCAAAAAGCGCCTAGATCGTGGTCATTACCAGCAGGCCATCGCAAAGTTCGAAGACGCCACAAGCATCCTGCGAACCAACGCCCAGGCATGGAATTACCTCGGGCTTGCCTATCACCACGCGGGCCGCCCTGACGAGGCGTTGCAGGCTTACAACCGCGCGTTAAGTCTCGACCGCAGTTTTTCGGAAGCTCGATACAATCTGGGCTGCCTGCAGCTTGAAATGAACCGTCCGGACCAGGCGAAGTCCACATTCACAACCCTGACCCTCGAGCGGGATCAGCACCTGGATGGTTACTTGAAGCTCGGCACGGCCGCTTCGAGATCCGGCGACCTGACCACTGCCGAGCGCGCTTTTAATAATGCTCTCAGGTTCAGTCCCGAGAATCCCGAGGCTCTGACCGGACTCGGTGTAGTGCGGCAAAAACGCGGCCGCTCGGCAGACGCGGCGGATTTTTTTGCACGCGCCTTGAAGGCTGATCCGCAGTACGCGCCCGCACTGATAAACTATGCCGCCGTGGCTCAACACAGTCTCAAAGATCGCCACCTGGCTCTGCGGCTCTACAACCAGTACCTCTCGCTCAAGCCTCTTCCTTCCAACTCCGGCCCTGTCGTCGTCGCAGCCACGGACCTGCAGCGAGAACTGGCAAGATTGGCGGCATCTCCCAAAACCACTCCCCAGCAAACCCGATTGCCGGGAACAACGTCCTCTGCCTCCCGGCAAACTAATGACGCGGCCATCGCACAACCCGGTTTTGTAAAGTCCAACCTTGCGCCGACTCCACCCCCCAAACCGCCTCAAAAGAGCCCTTACGTTCCGCCACTCGCTGCCACAAACAACACCACCCAACCGGTTGCTCAGGCCCCCACTCAAACTAAAACAGCCCAGGCAGACGCCCCCAATCCACCAAAGACCGGAACCCGCTCATTCATTAGCAGAATCTTTGGCAGCGGTAAGAGTTCCAATACAACTTCAGCCTCTTCGCCGGGACCGCATGCCAATTCGATGACACCCGCCCCCCGGGTCAAGGGTTACGCGTATGAAAACCCCGCGAAGCCCGCCCCAGGCAACCGCACTGAAGCAGATCGCCTGTTCCATCAGGCATTGGTGGCGCGGCAGGCTTTCCGTGTCACCGATGCGCTCAAGCTCTATCAGCAGGCCACCCGGGCGGATCCTTCGTTCTTCAATGCCCAGTTCAATCTGGCTGTCACACTCGCAGAACTGGGAGACCTCCAGAACGCAGCCGATGCCTACGAAAGAGCATTGGCCATTCAGCCCGGCTCTTTCGACGCCCGGTTTAACTTTGCACTGCTTCTCAAGCAAATGGGCTACGCGGCGGAAACTGTCCGGGAACTGGAGAAACTCACAAAATCTCACCCGGCAGACGCTCGCGCGCACGTAATGCTCGGAAACATCTACTCCCAACAATTGAAGCGGAACGATAAGGCGCGAGAGTGCTACACAAGGGCAATCCAGGCGGATCCCAACACGCCCCAGGCCGCAGCTATCAGGCAATGGCTGGCCGATCCTCGTAATTGAAGTGTCCCAGGATAGGGCATTGAGGCTGCGGAACAGGCTTCCCATAAAAGTTCCTGCCCCCTGTTCGCGAGACAAACGCACCGTGGCGTGCTTTATGCTTCCCATCATGCCAAATGAGATTGGATGCTCTGCCGATTAACGCCTTTGACGTGCTATTGCTCGTTGTCCTGTTGCTCGGGTTTGCGCGCGGACGCAAACACGGGATGTCCGAGGAGTTAACGCATGTCATTCAATGGGCCTGCATCGTTGTAGGATGCGCCTTCATATATGAACCGGCCGGCAAGTTTCTCGAAGGCTCCAGCCCGTTAAGTTTGCTCACCTGTTACGTACTCGTTTACCTCGCCGCCCTGCTGGTCATTTTCGGCCTGTTCGCCATCATCCGAAGATCTATTGGCGGCAAAATCATTGGCAGCGATGTCTTCGGCAAATCCGAATACTACCTGGGCATGATTTCAGGCGCGCTGCGCTTCTCTTGCGTTCTCATTGTTGGCCTGGCCCTTCTCAACGCACGCTATTTCAGCGAGCGGGAGGTTCGTGCGCAGGAGAAATATCAAAATGATGTTTACGGAAGCACTTTCTTCCCCGGACTCCACTCCCTCCAAAGCACAGTTTTTGAAAGGTCATTGACGGGACCTTGGATTAAGGACCACTTAAATCTCTTCCTGATCAAACCCACCGAACCCGGAGATAAAGCCCTCCACCAGCGCGAGTTTGTGATGCCGTAAGGCAGCACCAAAGTCAGTCGCCCCACTTCGATTTTGTTTGCCCTCCTGCTGGAGTTCGGCAGGACCAGTACAGTGCCCGCTTGCATAGCATCGTGCTGCCCGTGGTCCATGCAAAAACGTAACACTTTCTTTACACAACAGCGCAGTCATGGGAATCTCTGGGCCTCTAAAAATGCGCGTACCTGTCTTGGCATTGACCGCCGGTCTGCTTCTTCCAATTGCACTAATTGCCTCCGAACCTGCCTACCTCGCGGACGAACCGGGACTCCTGGTCTTTTCGGAACAGTCCTGGGGCCTGCCCGGCCTCAACACGGCGGCCCACGCGCACAGCGTTGATGGCGCGCCGCTGCGCATTGGCACAAAAACCTACACGCGCGGTCTCGGCAGCCATGCAAACGGACGAATTATCGTCCCACTCGAAGGCGGCTACGATGCGTTCGACGCAGACATCGGGCTCCAGCCATGCGCCGGGGGCACCGTGATCTTCAAAGTCGTGGTTGACGGCCAAGTCCGCTTTCACAGCCCCGTCATGCGCTCCGGCGATGAGCCACAGACCGTTCATGTGGATCTCAAAGACGCTCTGGAACTGAGCCTGGAAACAACGGACGCCGGAGACGGCATCTCGTGTGATGTCGCCAACTGGGCGGAGGCTCGCTTAACACCCGCAGCAACACCGGTTCTGCCCGGGCCGACGAAACCTCGCGTTGATATCGCAACATTTGCCCGCGTCGCCACCTGGGACCCTGCCCGGACAAATGGTTCACGGGCAAACCGGGCCCAGGAATTTGAAGCTGATGATCTGTTCACAGAAACTGAGATCAAACGCAACCGGGACGACACGTTCACGATCCCGGCGCAACAGGACAAACCCGCCTGCATTGGTCTGCAATGGCTCGAGCAGCGGCACCTGCGGGAATTAGCGATCGAGTTCCCCGACCCCTACACCCAACCCACGGCAGCAGCCGTGCGCCTCGAAGCCTGGTTCGGCGAGTCCGCATGGCAGGGAGATTGGAAACCAATCAGCGGAGAACTCCACCAGCAGACAGGCAAGCTCCTGTTCACGGTCAGCAAAAAGTCGCCTGTTCAAACCCGGAAGGTGCGCTGGATTCTGCCGCATCTCCCGGCAACGACCGGGGCGCGCCTCTCCGCATTCTCGAGATCCTCCTGGATTCGCACGAATGTCACCATCCAATGCCTCGGCAAACCAGGCAAGGGATTCATATCCATCTACAATGGCATGCTGCTGCCCGCGCCGAACCAGCAACTCAACGAACGGGACGAGATCCAAATCAAGTGCAATAGCTCACAACCCACGCAGCTCGCACTTCTTCACAGTCGTCAAAGCATCTTTGCCGAGGAGACGCTCCTGCGGTTCCGCTTGCCATCCGGCGAATTCAGTGTCGCCGTGGCCGACGTGCTTGCAAGCGGATGCGTATATCTCCCACAGGCAGAACTATTCGTCGCCCGATCCCCTGCCCCGATGTTGCTTCCCGAGTACAAGCGTCTCATACAGCAGAAAGCAACGGTTCTCGAAGAGGTGCGTCAAATGCCCGAGCAAACACGCGAACGTGCCATGGAAAAAACCCACCGCGATTACCAGCGAATGGGGCCAGTGATGATTTCCCTCGCAGCGGATAACTCTAAATTCGTCGTCGAGCGCGACGGCACGGTGAAGTTCCACCCGACACCGTTCGATTGGTCCCTGCCATACCAGTCCTGGACAGAAACAGCCTGCTCCTTGCGCCCAACGTTCGGCAGTGGGCGCAATGAACAGTCGGCCAGGAAACTCGATGGGCATTGGCTGCCCATCCCTGTTGTCTCCGTGACGGATGGCGGCGTCCGCTACACGCAACGGACGTTTGTTGTGCCGCTCGATGAAGAGCGCGCCACGAGGTTGCAACCTTCCCGGTCGGTTTGCGTGGTCGAGATAACTGCCGGCAACGAGAGCAATGCCGCGGCAACAGCCACACTGACCCTTGGCATCGAGCATCCGGACGCAAAAGCCGCCCCGCCAAAGACCGTCACCAGCGGCCCGCGATCCATCTTCGAAATCAGCTCACGGGCTGTAGCTGTCGTGGAGCAGGCGTCCGGAAAGCCCCTGCAGCCACGCGCGAAGGATGGCCGGATTACATACGAGACCACACTTAATCCAGGGGAAAACCTGGTCAGCGTCGTTTGGCTTCCCGGCGACAACGTCCAACTCGAGGAGGTGCCGGACACATCCAGACTCGCTGACCTCCTGCAAGCCACAGGGCGTTATTGGACAAACCTGCTGAACCAGGCCGCGCAAGTCGAGACTCCTGACGAATGGCTCAATGCGGTGATTCGTTCTTCCCGGGTGCGTTGCCTGATCGCCGCCCGCAACGAAAGCGCGCATGCGCGCTTCGGCGCCAGTTGCGCCGCCATGTCATACGGCCCGCTCGAAAGCGAAAGTCATGCGGTCATTCGCGGAATGGATTTCTTTGGCCATTCGGAATTTGCGAAACGCAGCCTGGATTTCTTCATTCACCGCTATAATACCAATGGTTTTCTAACCACCGGCTACACAACTTTCGGCACCGCCTGGCATCTTTGGACTGTCGGGGAACACCTGGCATTGACGCGCGACAAGGAGTGGCTCGAAACAAACGCTTCCGAGTTTGCCCGCGTCTGCCATTGGATCGTGCGACAGACTGAAAAAACCAGGCGCATGGATGCCGAAGGCAAACCCGTGCCAGAGTTTGGCCTCATGCCGCCCGGCGTGCTGGCGGACTGGAACGCGTTCGCCTATCACTTCGCAATGAATGGGTATTATACGGCTGCCCTGCGCGAAATGGGACAAGCCCTTGCGACGATAAATCACGCGGATGCGGCGCTATTCCTCCAAAAGGCTGAGGAACTCCGGGCAAACACCCTCCGGGCCTACACCTGGACACAGTCCAGGGCGCCGGCCCTCCCCTTGCGGAACGGCACGTGGATCCGCCACTATCCTTCGCAGGTCCACAGCCCCGGCAGACTGGCCGGATTCTTCCCCGGCCAGGACGGCGGCCGAAGCTGGGCCTACGATGTCGAACTTGGCGCACACCAACTGGTGCCAACAGAAATCCTTTCACCTGCAAGCCGCGAGGTGAGCCAGATGCTCGATCACATGGAAGATGTTCAATTCCTGGCCGATGGTTGGTTTGATTATCCCTCAAAGGAAAACCACAGCGACTGGTTCAACCTGGGCGGCTTCTCCAAGGTTCAGCCGTATTACACGCGCAACGCCGAAATTTACGCGATGCGCGACGAAGTGAAGCCGTTCATCCGATCCTACTTCAATGCGCTCGCGGCCATGATCAGTCCCGAGGTGCTCACTTTCTGGGAACACTTCCACAACGCCGGCGCATACGATAAAACACACGAAACGGGTTACTTCATGCACCAGACACGCACGATGCTGCTGCAAGAGCGCAACGGCGAACTGTGGCTGGCGCCTTTCATCCCCCGGGATTGGTTGAAACACGGAAAGTATTTGTCAGTTCGCAATGCTCCAACCCGGTTCGGCACTGCCGGCTACGAAATCCGTTCTCAACTCGATGACCACATCATTGACGCCCGCATCACATCCTTCCCTGAACAGGCAAAAATGATCGTGCTTCGCCTACGACCCCCGAATGACGAGAGGATCAGTTCAGTGACGCTTGACGGCAGAAACCTGCGAACGTTCGACAGAAAAACGGGTGTCGTGCGGCTCAAACCCCAGGCCAACCCGGCCACGCTGCGAATCCGCTTGGCGCCATAGCCACACCGTCTCAACGCAACGCAAAGACATCATTCTCCGGACCAAACTGCGCCAGAAAACAGGCGGAATAGGCGCGATCAAACACAAAAACGGGCAGCAGGAGCACCGTCCCGAGGTAAGGCACTGCCAACAGGCATCCGGCAAGACAACACGTCATCAGAACGATGGTCAGTACAGCCGCTCCGATAACGACGTTCAGCAGAATCCGGAAAAGCAGGTACAGAATGAAATGACCCGCATTCGCCCGAGCCAGAGACCAGAACTCCCGCCAGGCGCATGTCACCTTCGTTCCACGCAGAAATTGCAGAGGAATAACAAAATCCGTCAGCAGGCGCCCGACAAGCCAGAACAGAATCGCAAACAGCAGAATAGTCAGTCCGACTCCGATGACGGTCACGAGTCCCCCGAAAAGGAACTGCTCGCGCAACGCCATGTTCACGAGGATCAGCACCAGGCCTGCAATCAACGGCAGCATCAGCACGAGACTCGCAAACAGCAGCGCCGTCCGGAAAAGAAACAGGCTGTTTG
The DNA here is from genome assembly GCA_964401575.1 of uncultured Verrucomicrobiota bacterium. Classification (GTDB taxonomy): domain Bacteria; phylum Verrucomicrobiota; class Verrucomicrobiia; order Limisphaerales; family UBA8199; genus CAYNZC01. The sequence continues at coordinate 1,286 of CAYNZC010000036.1, read as the reverse complement.
CCTCGGACCCGTATCGCCTCCATGGCGCTTCCACCTCCGCCACGCCCCGCGCCACACAATGCAGAAACATGAACTGCCCGCGGCTGCTGACCCATAGAATGGCGATCCCAAAAGCCAACAGGCACAAAAAAATGCCCGCCGCCAGGGGGGCAATCCACCAGAGGTTCGCCACAAGATACTCGATAGCCTGCTCTATCCACTCTCTCAGTCCGGGACTCTTGTGCCTGCCAAAGTTAAAATTTGGGAAGCTGCCGCCTCCCCCCTCCGCAAGAAAGGCCAGCCATGCGCAAAATCCAATGACAAACCAGCGCCCGGGATCAAAGGGTCGGAACAACACAACTTTGACGCGCTCAAGAGCCTGCCCCACCGGCTGGGTCACACTCACTGTTCTGAGTTCGTTCGTCATATGTCTTTCTGTCGCCCGCCCCGCCGTTTTTAGGATCTATATCTCTACTGTCTTGCCGGGTATCGGCGCCGGGTAGCGACCCTCTCCATCCGCCTGAACAGGCGCGGGGCTTTCGGCGGTTAACGCGTCAACGTTCGGACAGAACTTGAAGTCCGACGCCATGGCCTCCTCCCAGGTGATCACCTTTCCGGTATGCACAGCCGCACGACCCATGATCGCCCCCAGGTTGGACAGCGCCGCCCGCCGCGCTTCGTTGTGCGGCTTGTTGTTCCGGATAGCGCTCAGCAGCACATCCCACTCCGCCTGCCACGGATTGACCGTCTCCCTGGGCGCCCGCCACGAAATATTTGAAGGTTCGATGTGCTGATCCTTGAACAGCATGGAGGTGGGCGCATGCACGTTGCCGGAGAACTTGGCGGCACATTTGGTCCCGTGAACGTATGTGCTGAAATCGTCAAGGCAGCCAGGTATGTAACGGCCGGTAATGAGCGCTTTTGTGCCATCGGCAAACGTGTACTCGACAGAATAGCTGTCCAGGTTCTGACTGCAATCAGTGCTGCCGGCAAAACGTCCACCCACACCGTGCGCGGAAACGGGCCACCCGTCCTTGATCCAGAAGCATTCATCAATCTGGTGAATCATTAGCTCGATAAAAATCCCGCCGGACGACCACATGAATTGATACGGATGCCCGGGGCTCAACTGCCAAAGGAGTTCGTTTTGCCCGCGGGGGAATGGCCCCATCAGGTAGCCTCGATCCATGCGGTACGCGCGAATCAACTGCACCTGGCCCATGGCGTCATCGCGTATCTTTTCAATCAGCGCCTGCCGCGCCGAGGAATGACGGCACATCAGCCCCGCTGCAATCTTCAGGTTTTTC
>CAYNZC010000035.1:13288-34174 GCA_964401575.1 uncultured Verrucomicrobiota bacterium | reverse complement strand
ACAAAACGAATCTTGCCGCTGACAGCCAAACGAGTGGCAGGATCGTAAACGGCAAGCACGCAGCCGCGGATGCGGACCAGAGCGTCCTCATAGCACCGCCAGTCCTCCTGGGTTTTGCCGCCGAGGTCCATTTCAACCCGGGCCATACGAGTGAGCAGTTTCACACCGCTCCGGTGTACTCCGGTGACGACTCCTTCAAGCTCCACGTACTGTGAGTCCAGGCTCCCATTCAGGATTTGGTCCCAGGAGGGACGCAGCGGCTCGGGCAGCCGCCCAAGACCAAGACGTACCACCCGCTGGGCCTCGATAGTCGGCGCCCAGGCAGCGGACCGAGTGTTGCCGATGATCTCGCAGGCGTCCCCAATCTCCAACCGTCCACGCGTGTCTCCGAGCGGAACCGATACGTAGATTCCCACATCCCCGTCCTGCACAACGATGTTTGGACCGGTTTCGAATATGGCCGTGACGACGCCTTGAACCCGCACAGGATACCCTTTTCCCGCTTCCGCAGGAGTTACCCCCCGCACTTGCCGAATCGTCGTCAGCAGCGGCAGTTTTCCCTCTGCGACCTCTTGCTTCTCCTCGCCCTTGGCCAGAATCTCCATCTCCCTCCAGCTTGGCACCCATAGGAAGCCCGCCAATTTGCGGCCATCGAGCGTAGAGGCACCATGGCAAATACCTGTTGCCCGTACCCGACTGCCGCGCAATTGCTTTGGTGTCGCTCCTCGTGCATCAGCTATCTCCAACAACAGGTGTTCCTCCCTGTCTCTGAGCTCAAGTCGCAACGCGTGTGGTCTTTCGTCCACAAACCGAACCACACCCTCAACAATGTAGCGATGAAATTCTTCGTCTGCGGCAAGGTTCTTGCCAAGGGTGAGAGGGCATGGTTCCGAGAGCGTCGCGGATCCTAATTCAGTCAGTCGCAACGATGGAGGTCCCACAAACAAAAGACTGCCATCGTCCGATTCGGTGGAGAAGGTGTATTGACCCTCCTGCGGCAGTTCAAGAAAACCTGTGAACTCAATGCCCACACTCTCCTGCCGGGGCCTGACGCTCACGTCGAAACCGGCCGCGAGACCATCCGAAACCGGCCTCAACTGGCTGAAGTCCGGAACGAAATCCCATTCTCCCAGAAAGCAGCGATAGTTTAAGCCCGACAGCAGGTTGGTCTCCTCGCGGGAGGGGAATAACGCCGTGGCAGGAATCTTCCGGCGCGACATCGCCGGCCCTTCGTAGAACACGTTCATCACGCCCTCTCCCCGACTGTTAAACCAAACCGCACGGATTGGATTTCGTCCAGCGCCCAGTCGGGTGGTTCCGGATTTCACCGTTGGGGGATGAAGCCCGTCGTTATCCACAACCAAACGCTGCGTCACCGCCAGTCCCAACCCCTTTCTCTGGCCTGTGCACTCGCCCTCAAGGCGCATCCGTTTGCCCAACGCAACTGGACCGGAAAAACCGCTCACGATCGGGATCGCTCCCGATGCATCTTCCAGTATGAAAGTCCCTTCGTTTGGATCGAGCCAGCAGATTACCCCCTCGAGTTGAATCTTATAATTAACATGGTAGCCTGTGCCCGCAGTGCGATAAAACTGCGCGACATTGGTTATCACATCGGAAGAGAGAGGCACCGCCTGGCCTGTGCTTAGGCCAGCCCCGCCGCCCGCCGCAAAGAGCAGGCATAGCGTCGCGAGTTGGCTGCGAAGGCGCATGCGGCAAAAATCAGTCCTTAATAGCTTGCTGGAATTCTCTCAAACCACATGACCCCAGGCAACCATCAAGGTGATCACCACGAAGGTGGTTCCACGGCCCGCGCGGCAATACCTTTATTGCAAAGGCATTTCGCATCAAGGGGCCCCTGGCCTGGTCAGGGTGTTTACTGCCAATTAGTGGACCGCTGACTAGCGGCAGGAGCTGCTTGCAAGGGGCCAAAGCACCGCGCTTCTGTTCGAGCTTTCTGCTCGCCAGTTGACTCCCGTCACCACTTTCGAACGACTGCCGTCCCCCTCATCCTCGAAGCCCAGGCCGGCCTTGACGCCACTTCTGAGACCCGGTACGCCTCGGGCCAATTTAGCCCGTGTGGTCCCGCCCTCAGCCCAAACCGTTTCCAGCAGCACTGTCTGCCGTGACGCGGGCAAACCGCGTTCGTTACGACGGATCAGATCTACCAGCAAATCCACCGCCGATTTTCCAACGCCGGCTGCATTCAGATCTATACCCGTGCAGTTTTGCTTCCCTGATTCGACGGAGATCTGGGCAAACCCGATATCCTCCGGCACCCGTTGACCAAGCCTTCCGAGCCATTCGATCGCTCCAGGGTCCGTGCCCAGCACCGCGTCCGGCTGCCAGCGCTCGTACCAGCGACAAAAGTTGCTTTCTGTCCAGCAGTGATCCCTCGCCAGAAACATCGGAACCCGATGTTGTTGCCCAAGTTGTTGCTGTTTCGAAAAGTAGCCTGCGCTCCAATTTCCATCCGCCTGCGAATCATCGCTCGCTTTCAAAGCCAGTCCAATGCGTTGATAGCCCAGACTTCCCAAACGGCGCAACGCCTCACGCACCCCGTCCAGGCAGTTGGCATGCACACGATGAAGCGGCACGCCAGGCAGCGGGGCTCCCACTGAAACTGCTGAGAACCTCGACCAGTCCAACTGAAGGCGCCCGGAAACTCCCGGCAGTGGCGCCACGATCACCCCCGGGATTCCCCGCGAGTATAGCACCTCGCTAAGGCGCGCCCCGCTCAGGTCCAAGTCATCAAGCCAAAACTGCTCCAGTCGGTAGCCATGCTGCTCGGCACGGTCGGCGGCGGCTTGCAACAACCGTTTGGAGACTTGCGTGCGCCATGCCCCGTGGCGAGAATGCCGCAACAGCATCGCCAGGGTTGTATGGGTTTTGCGCGCCGGTTTCGCCGTGCGCTGGTAAGTCATCAGGGCTGCCACTAAAGCGTTAGGTCGGTAACCCAGGAAGTCTGCAATTTCCTGAATTCGCGCCCGTGTCACCTGCGAGATACTCGCGTCATTCCGCAATGCCAGGGACACAGTGGCCCGGCTCACATTGGCGCGATCCGCTATATCCTGCAGGCAAACCGCCCGGTCTGGAGACGGCAACTCACTGTTCGAACTCCGGACTCCCGTCTGCCCCTTCAAACGATCAGACGCGCTACTGGTTTGACATTCCCGCCCGGACCTTGGTGCCACTCTCACGCCGGATTGATCGGTCATGCCGCCAGACTACAGTCCACCGCCTGCTCCCGCCTAGCTCCCCAAGTGGGGAGTTTTCCGCATTCCCACTGCGCTGTTCTACCCGGGAACGGGATCTGCCACCAAAACTGAAATGGTCTCGCGCAAAGGATGGTTTGATCGTGAAGGCGCCGCCCATCCCACCTTGCGAGCACGTCTTCGTTCTCAGGGTTATGCTGGGTGAAAAGCGTTAACCTGCTACCGATGGCGATTCGAGGCAGACGATCCTGCCGCTCAAGTGAATGCCGTTGGCTGAAACTCTTCCAGCCTCTATTCGTCCATAGGTCTGGAGTGAACCGCGCGTGCAATTCAGGAAGCCGTTAGCGGTCCGGCTCAAGAAAGACCCCGAACTCGGAGATGGCCGGGCAGACCGCCGCCCTCACGATCCGCAGCCGCACTTGGCTGGTGGTGATGTTTCGGGTTCGGATCAGGCGCTGGCTGCCGATGCTGGTGCCTTTGTAGAACTCGCGCCACTCCCCTTCGCGCCAGGCATCAAGAGAAAAGACAGTGATTCGTTGCCCCAGAGGGAGGTATTCGCGCAGACGCACCACATTGAGAGTAACGGGCTTTTCGAAATTCAGAACCACTTCAGGTCCACGGGCGCCGTCGGCAGTGGCCCAGTAGGTGTCTGATTGGCCATCGGCCAGGTTTTGAGCGGCAAAACGCGGGTCATTCTGGCGGGTGTGACTGGCGGTGATTTTTGCGTTTTTGGCCAGATCGCTGGCAAAGGTGGCGTCGAGGATCCGGCGAAACGCGCGCAGTGATTTAATGTCATTCTCGTGGATCCGGCCCCTATGGTCGGGAGGAAGGTTTAAGTTCAGACAGCACCCACGTCCGACGGAGGCATAATAGATGTTCAGCAGCTCATCGGGTGTTTTCACTTTGTCATCCTCTTGAGCATGATAAAACCAGCCCGGGCGAATCGAGACATCGCACTCGGCAGGGACCCACTGAGTGCCGCGTCGCTCGCCGGAGTTGAGGCCCGGGACGGGCCCGCCCAAATACCTGCCTTCCAGGTTCAGCGTGGCCCAGCAGGGATCGCCTGCAATCCCTTCCTCGTTTCCAACCCAGCGGAAGTCCGGACCGATATCGCTAAACATAGCCGCGCCGGGCTGCAACTCCCGCACGATCCTCCACGTGTTCTCCCAATCGTAGTACGTCCGGCTATCAATACGGCGCATTTCGCGCGCCCCACCGTAGTAACCGTCACCCCCGTTGGCTCCGTCGAACCAGACCGTGAACAGTTCGCCATAATTTGTGAGCAATTCCCGCAACTGGTTGCGGTAATAAGTGACGTATTCCGGCCGGCCGTAGTCTTTGTGGTTGCGGTCCCAGGGTGAGAGGTACACGCCGAACTTAATTCCGGCCTTGCGGCAGGCCGCGGAAAGTTCGCGCACCATGTCGCCTTTGCCGTCTCGCCACGGGCTCCTCTTCACAGAGTGTTCAGTGTACTGACTGGGCCAAAGACAGAACCCGTCATGGTGCTTTGCCGTGAGGATCAGTCCCTTCATCCCCGCGTCCTTTGCAGTTCTGGCAATCTGGTCCGCATCAAAGTCTGTGGGGTTGAAGACACTCTCTGACTCGTCTCCATACCCCCACTCCTTGTCGGTGAAGGTATTGACCGTGAAATGCACGAAGCCGTAGAACTCCATTTGGTGCCATTTGAGCTGGCGTGCTGTGGGAATCGGTCCGTAAGGCTTCGGCGCCGCTGCCGTGCGGGCTTCCGAGGAGACCACCTGTTCGGCGGCGCGGGCTGTTCCCACACCGGCGAAAGCCAGGCAGGCCATCAGGACGAATGCTCGTGTGTTTGACATGAAAATGATATACACCGTCTTATCGGTTGGCGTCAAAGATTGCAAAATCGTTCCGGATGAACGGACCAGCCATTGCCCGACATGGTTGCAGAGCGGCCAGGTTGGCACTCCGGCGCCACTCCGCACCGGTTTTCAGGGCCGAACACTTTGAATCCCATTTCATCGAGCTATGTATCTGCCTGCGTAAGTCTGGCTAAACGCATCATCATGGGCCGAGGAGAGTGCGATAGAAGCGGGCGGCATAAATAAGCGCGCTGGAGTCCACGAACTCGAAGGGCATTACGGGCTGATTGGTCATCAGGAGCGTTGCCCAATCCAAAAGGTTCGTCGAGGCTTGCACGGTGTAGTCCAAACCCGCATCTCCGTAAACCGTGAATTTGAAATGGCCGTAAGCGTCCATGCCCGCCAGAGCCAGGGAAGGAGGAGCCGGCGTGTTCACAGTCACATAAAAGCTTTGGGTGGCACTGAGGGACGGGCCGGTCGCCGTGACCAGCAACTGCGGAGCATTTTGCACAACACCTTCCTTCGAACCGTAGTACACTAAACCGTCTGCGGTGCTATTGGTCGCGCAGAGCCGCAAGGAAAGCAGCCCGTCTCCGACCAGGGCGCCCTGAACGGCGGGGGCCAGCGGCACTTGGGCGGACATTCCCTCTTGCGGGACCCAGGTTGCCAGGATGGCGGAGGAAGACGGTTTGTTGCCCCAGGTCAGGGTCGCTTCGTTCCAGGAGTTGTTGGTTACCATGGCCAGGGCGTGCGTACCCGGAGAAGATGCGATGGTGGGCATCAGGCGCAACATGGCTTCGGTGACAGCACCATAAACTCCGCATGCATCAGCGACGTCAAAACGAAGAAACGCTTCGCGAGTAAGCCCCGGAGTAGCGCTCAGTTTTACGACGAGGCTGGCTTGGGAGCCATAATTGGCGTTCGGATAGCTCTCAATCACGTGGGCATCGTCCATGGGCAGGAGGTTTGTTCGCCAACCGCCCTCCTGTCGCACGACCACAGTGAAGCAGTTGCTTGTACCGGCCTGAGACACGGTTGGCCGCCAGGTGATGACTCCGGTGGCCTCGTCAATGCCGGCGCCACCGGGGGCATCTGCCAGACTGAACAGCAGCCGCTGGGGGGGACTATTCGGATCATGGGCCTGGTTGGTGATAGACAGTGTCACGCCGGGAAGGAGCGAGAGATTGGCCAACGGGCCAAGCACGGGAGGAACCGGAGCCGGGGGCGTTGCGGCATCGGCCTCGTTGCTGGCCAACGACGCGCCCGCATCATTGGTGGCAAATACCCGGTAATAGTGACGCGTGCCCGCAGCCAGGCCGGCATCGCTGTGATCCGTTGTGTTGGCCCCAAGTGCGGCAAGGAACTCGTGGGTTCCACCGTCGCCGGTCTTGCGCTCGATCACGTAACCGGTTTCGTTTGTGGCGTTGTCGGCCCAGGTAAGCCTGATTTGATTGGTTGAAAAGGGGGTGGCCTCAAGGCCGGTGGGGGCTGCAGGCGATGTCAGCGGGGCATTGACCAGAACCAGCACCGGATCAGAGATTTTGGCAGCTCCCACGTTATCGGTGGCACGTGCGGTCAAGCTGTAGCTGCCTGGGGCCACGTTGGTCCAGGCGAGGTTGTAAGGCGGACCGGTTTTTTGACCAATGAATGTTTCATCGGCGAAAAAATCCACTTCGGTAATAGTTCCGCCACTGCTCGCTGCGGTCGCTGCGACGGTAATGTTGGCCGGAGCAAGAAAACTCGAATTGTTGGTCGGATTGGTGATTTGGATGGATGGAAGCTGGCTAGGCAAATAGCGATCCCGGACATAGTTTTCCAGATCAATCCGCTCCGGACCGGACAAAGCGCGGGTGTAGATGAGGACCTCGGCAATGTCGCCGGGAAAGTAGGTGCCGCCAGCGCCCCGGCCAAGGTAGGGCGAGCTTACCGTGGCGGCAATCGGAGCGAGCTTGCCCCCCGCACTCATCACCAGGCTTCCGTTGATATACAACGAGTCAGTAGTTCCATTGTGCATGGCGATTGTAGTGGTGAAGCTGTTGTTGATCGAAGCGGGCCGGGTGTACTTGAACAGATTGCCCGTCTGCGTGGTTCCGAACCGCATCACGACATTGGTCTGGAAAGGGCTCAAATAGGTCCAGCCCCAGGAAGCGGTTTCCTCCCAAAAGATTGGGGCATAGTTGCCCTGGTTGACCCCAGGATCCCGACTAGCGCTATTTGCTGAGACCAGGACTAATGTCAGACCGGTCGAGCCGTTAATAGGCAGGCTAAAACTCAGGAAATCGTTGAGACCATCAAAGCGCAGCACAGGCTTGCCGTTCAACACGCTGCTGACAAGCGCAGGCTGGCTGGCGGTTGTGGCCTGGATGGCGTGGCGATTGTTGCCGGACTGATCGGCCCATTGGTAAACCGTAGCGCCGTTCAACGTGAGACCCGTGTCGGCCTTGACCCAGAATGCCAAACCCTGGGTAGGCACGGCGCCCGTGCTGCCACCGGAAGCCGTGTTGGTGGTGATGGTGGCACTGGCCGAGGACTGATTGGCAGCAGCATCGTAGGCTCTGACGGCATAACCATAGGTAGTATTGGCAGCCAGCCCGGCATCGGTGAAACTGGGCGCTGTGCACGTGCCGGCTTCAGCGCCGTTGCGATATACGCGATAGCCCGTCACGGCCACGTTGTCGGTCGAGGGGGACCAACTCAGGGAGATGCTGGTGGCTGACACGCCAGTGACGGCGAAATTGGCTGGTGTTGTGGGCGCCTGGGTATCGGGCGTGGGGACATTGTTCGCCAGGTCTTTGATCCGGAGATTCCGGAAGCGGGTCACGGCGCCGTTGGGCCACTCGGCCAGCGTTGGATGGACCTGCAGGGCGACCATGCCGGTGGATGAAAGCCGAACTTGCGAATCCTGGTAATCTTTGATTTTCGTCCCGTTGATCCAGGTAATTATTCGAGGAGGATTGTTGGTGACCTGCACCTTAAACGTATTCCAGCCGGTTGGATTCCAAATGTTGGGCCAGTCGCTTACCGTGAAAAACTGAGGGTTGCCTTGAATGGAATTGGTGCCGGTCAAAGTGAAGTCCCAGGATCCAGTGTCGCCGATCCCGGAAAGATAGATGCCGCCCATCGGGTTGTTGGTCTGGTAATCGATGGTGACCTGATAGGCCTTTCCATTGGTGGCCGTGCGCGTGTAGAGGCCGGTGTCAACTCCCCAATCAGGCCAGACCTCGAAGGTTGTCTCAAAATCGCCAAACGACTGGTCACTCAACAAGAGGCCGCCGTTGCCGCTGCCGGGCGGGTTCTGCTGGCCGACAATTGCGCCGTCAATTACTTGCCAAAGCCCGCCATCGGAGTGCCAGCCGTTCAGATTAACCCCGTTGTCGAGTTGGATAATGGTGTCGTTGCGCCAGTAGTCGGCATGGTACGTGGCACCGTCCTTGTTCCAGATTTTGCTGACGACATCAATATCACCATCACCATCGATGTCGCCAATGGCCGCGTCATGCCAGCCGGGGTTGTCCACCTGAATCACCTGTGGTGTGAAAGCCGGAGGGTTCCCGCCCGAGTTGATCCAGACGACGCCACGCTCCTTGAGGCCGGCGGGTTTCATCGGCAGTTTGCTTCCGCCAATTTGGTCCGGGTCCTCCTGTTCGCCGGCGAAGATGTCCAGGTCGCCGTCCAAATCGAAGTCAGCCACGCCCAGCGAATGAAACGAGCCGGTTCCCGGGACGTCCCCGGCGGCAGTCGGCGGATCCGTGAGAGCGAACCGGGTCCAGTTGGTGCCACGGCCCTCGTTGCGCACCCAATAGACGTGGCTATAGCCGGTGTCGCAATCGCTATAAACGATATCCTTGTCGCTGTCGCCATCCATGTCCACCACCCAGCTTCGGATGCTCGTGCCATACGAGGCATTTGGAATAACCAGATGCGGCCAGTTGTAGCGAGTCCACGTCCCGACTCCGGTTCCCGGATTGGCATACCAATAACCGGCAATCACCAGGTCAAGGTCTCCGTCTCCGTCAATGTCACCTGCTCCATTCGGTGTCACGCCGCCGTGATGGCCCACGCTTTGTGCGATCGTGTTCGAGGCCATGGCCAGAGCCGGATTGAACCAACGCAAATTGTTGCCATCAAAAGCAACAATGTCTTGTCGGCCGTCGCCGCTGATATCCACCGCCAAAATGTCATGGCCGGCCCCCGCGAAGGAGTTAATGGTCCACGCGCTATCGGGATTTTGCCGCAGCGTGCCCGGATTCTTAAACCAAACCCCGCTGAAAACAAGGTCAGACCAACCATCGTCGTCCACATCGAGATACGCGCCGCCAAGAGCTTGAGGCAGGGAGGCTGAATCGCTAATCAGGTGCTGCACCCAGTTCGAATCCGTGCGCCGCTCGTACCACCAAAAGCCATGAACATCCCGTCGCGTCAACGCGCAGTCCATGTCACCGTCGCCATCCAAATCCGCCAGGGGGAGTCCGCCGGTGCCCCAGGATGTGCCGGGCAACGGATCGCGGATGGTGAAGTGCCGGAAACGAACCATCCCGGTCGCCCCGCCGGCTCCGGAGGCCGTCACACCAATCACTGAGGCGCTGGCAGCGGAAAGATTCGTTGCCGCATCGACCCCCTTTACAAAGTAGATATTCGTAGTAATGGGCGCCAGCCCACCGTCCATGTAGCTTGTCGAACTGGTAGTCCCCGCTTCGATCCCATTGCGATAAACGCGATACCCGGTTACGCCGACGTTGTCGGTCGAGGCAGTCCAGTCCAGAGAGATCGTGTTAGAGGTCACGCTGGTGACGGCAAGATTGGCAGGGGCCGTTGGAGGCTGGGTGTCCAACGGTCCAATATAGTTTTCCCAGCCCGAAAAAGTGGAACCTTGCGAAACCGCCACAACGGTGGCCTTCACGCGGAACGGCAGATAATTTGTTCGTTGATCCCAGTAAGCCCAGGAGCGTGGATCGGATGAATAACCTTCGGGCGCCAGGAGAATCCCGGGTTTCCCCCAGTGTGGAATCCCCCAACGGTAGAAGTTGGTCCGGTTGGCGAAGCTCACCCCGCCATCCTGCTTCCACCACGTGGAAGGTACAGAGCTAAACGCAACGACACTGCCCGCTCCCGTAAGCGCGGTGCTGATGGTTGAGGCGGTTTCGGGATGTGTGCCAGGCGTTACCGGATTCCCCCAAATGCAAAACGAGAGGTGAGACGCGTTTGTCGTAGGCTGGGATATCGCCTCAAACCGGCAATAGAATTGTCCATTATAGTAGTCGTCCGGTGAGAGCCAGTTGGTGGGTCCTTTGTTGACATCATACCAAAACTTGAATCCGCACGAAGCATCGGTAAACGTAATCTCCTCGTTGATCACCGCAAACTCGGCTGCCTTGAGGAGCCATGCGGGACTTGACAATCCCAGGAAGGCAGCCAGCACACAGATTCGGGTCATCATAGCGTAAACACTTTAAGCCATTACTACTAAAACTGCACATGGGCGACAATTACCTGCTTACTTAACCCGTTAAGGTGGCATAAATGTATCGCGCGGAGCGGTTTGGGAACCGGTTAAGCGGAGCGGCCCGCAGATTTAACGGGTTAAGTCAGGAATGGATTGGCAAAGCTGCTGAGTTCTGAAGACTATTGAGATGCCGTCGGCCCAATCCGCGGCTTTTCACTGGATGAAACTTGATGGTAACTGTCAGGTGGCACTGAGCACCGTGGGCCTCATTGTGGTGCTTTCAACCTCAACGTGCGCGTTGAGCGCCGAATTCTGGGTGGCACCGAACGGGGACGACGCGGGGAAAGGAACGCGGCAGGAACCGTTCGCCACTCTGCCCCGGGCGAGGGATGCCGCCCGAGCGCTCCCGCCTGGACAGGAACGGCGCATCGTCCTTCGAGAAGGCAAATACTTCAACACCCACATCACTTTGGCCCCGCAGGACTCGGGGTTGATCATTGTAGCTGCCCCTGGCGAGCAACCTATCCTCTGTGGCGGCCAGGCGATCACAGGCTGGAACCGGGAGGGAAGCCACTTCTGCGCTGCAGCCCTGCCGGACTATCCGAAACTGCCCGCAGGCGGACTCGGTCGCTGGGAAATCCGCTCTTTACAGGTTAATGGCACGTGGCGGCCCCGCGCCCGTTTTCCCGCGCAGGGGGAACTGTTGCATGAGACAGTTTTCAATGTGCGGTGGATGAGCACCACAGGCGGCGGTTGGGAGAGAAAGCCCACCCGAGAGGAATTAACCACCCTCATCTACCGTGAAGGGGACCTGCCAACTGACCTTGAAATCGGAAATGTGGAGATCACCGTCTTTCACAAATGGGACGAAAGCTGTGTCGGGATTGCTCAGAACGATGTCGCCAACAGGATTCTCCGGCTCCGTCCGGCACCTGGCCACCCGCCCGGAGCGTTTAATGTCAAACGCTACGTGATTTGGAACACGCGAGAAGGCCTGCAGACTCCGGGCCAATGGCGCCACGACCGGGTCACTCAACGGCTCATCTATTATCCTTTGCCGGGAGAGGACATAAGCAAACTTGAGGTGATTGTGCCTGCGGTCACAACGATCATCCGCTTGCAAGGCGCGGAGCGTGAAAAGGTGAAAGCCATCACACTCCGGGGGTTGACACTCACGGGAACCACGGTTCCGCTGATTTCCGGAGGGTTCGCGGCAAGGAATTTCGATGGGGCCGTCTCCCTGAGCAATACAGAGGACTGCTCACTTGATCGTCTCACAATCCGCTGTGTTGGCGGTCACGGAGTAAAAGCCGGGGGGATGCAATCGGGCGCCCGCGTGGTCAACTGTGAGGTGACCCAATGCGGGGCGGGCGGCGTGTACGTCGAGGGAACCGGCGCGGTGATCAGCAACAATTACATATCCTCGGTGGGACGGTCGTATCCGAGCGCAGTCGCGCTCCAGGGTGGCGGCACGGGTGTGGTCGTCTCTCACAACGAGATCCATGACTGCCCGTATTCGGCCATCTGCTACAGTGCAAGCGAGAGCGTGTTTGAGGGCAATTTGATCTACGATTGCATGAAGGTGCTCGGCGATGGAGCGGCCATTTATCTCAGTGGGGCCACGGGTTCTGTGCTTCGCGGAAATGTGGCGCGGGACTTTCGTGATGTCACCCCCGGTCACGGCGCCTCCGCCTATTACCTGGACGAACGCTGCACGAAATGCGTGGTCGAGAAAAACCTTGCACTTCGGGTCGCTCATCCCACGCACAACCACATGGCAACCAACAACGCGATCCGCAATAATGTCTTCGTGGTGCCGGAAAACACGAGACTGACCTTCCCTCGCTGCGACGGGTTCACTTTTGAGCGCAACATCGTGATGGCCGAAGGCAGAATCCGTGTGGAAGGGGTTCAGGCAATCACAAACTGGCACAAAAACGTCCTTTTCAGCCGCACGGGTTCGATCGAGTTGGTTGAACTCGACCGCTACCGGGCTATTGGCACAACTACTCATTTACCGGACGGTGTGCTGCTGGCAGACCCAAGGCTCCGCGATCCGCAAAATGCCAATGTGGCCTTTGAGAGGGATTCGCCCGCCCTGACGCTGGGCATCGTGCCGATTGATGTGACTACCGCCGGACGAAAGCCCCCGAAGCGGTGAATGGCCTGGGCCCTTCACGCCGGACGAATTTGATGACTGGCTCCTTGCGCAAAATAAGGTACTTAAATGCTTAAGAAGTAGATACAGGGGCAACTTTATTTATGTCTGCACTCATGACATCAAGATGGCTCTGTGGTTTCCTCGGCGTGCTCTGCCATGTCACGCTGGCGGATAGCGTGGCCGACACACGTTCTGCGCCCGCGGCCGATGAGCAGCAATTGCCGCGCGCCATGCATTCCAAAATGAGCGAAAAGCCCCATGTTACCGTGGGGCGAGCCGAAGCTGACATCGTAGGAGCGGACAACCGGGCGCTGCAAGCGGCTGTGGATTACATTGCTTCGCTCGGAGGAGGCATGGTTGAGATTGGTGAGGGCGAATTTGTGATGCGGGACTCGCTTCATTTGCGGTCTCATGTGACGGTGCGTGGCAAGAGGCCCGGTACGGTTCTGCGAAAAGCAGCCGGCGCTGATTCGAGGCTCGAATTGGATGGAGATTACGGAGAGGAACAGATCACACTGGCGCTTCCTGAAGGTTTTGACGTCGGATGCGGGGTTGCAATCTGGGATGATAACGCGGAGGGGTTTCACGTTACGGTTGCCCGCATCACCGGTCGAAATGGGCGGACCGTATCGTTGGACCGCCCCCTTGGTTCCGACTACATGGTGCGGGACAATGCCCGGGCGGCCACCGTCTTCCCAGTGATCAGCGCCCAAAATACAGAAGACGCCGCGATCGAAGGTTTAACCGTTGAAGGCAGCAGGGATCAAAACGCGGTCCTGGGCGGCTGCCGCGGCGCGGCAATTTACCTTTATAGGGCGTTCGGCACTGTCATCCGGGGGTGTATTGCGCGCCATTTTAATGGGGATGGAATCAGTTTTCAGGCCTCCAATGATGTCCTGGTCGAGAACTGTATCAGCGAACAGAACGCCGGCCGGGGACTGCACCCCGGGAGCGGTTCTCAACGCGCCGTCATCCGCGGCTGTATCGCACGAGAAAATGGCGAGGACGGTCTTTATCTTTGCTGGCGCGTGCGCCACGGCCTCTTTGAGAATAACCGGCTTGAGAATAATGGGCGTCACGGCATCTCGATCGGGCATAAGGATTCCGATAATCTGCTCCGGGAAAACACCGTGCGCGAGAATGCGCGCGACGGCGTCTATTTTCGGGCCGAGAACCTCGGCATGGCGCCTCATCGTAATCGCATCGAGAAAAACATCGTCGAGAATAACGGCCGCGAGAATACAGTCGCGGGAATTCGCGTAAGAGGCGAAGTCTTGGGACTTGTTTTCATAGACAACACCATTCGCGACACACGCCCCGCGGGACTGCGGAAGCAAAAGACCGGCATCCTGATCGAAAAAGAAGTCCGCGAAATAACGCTCAAGGATAACCGGATCGACTGTGAAACGGAACTGGTCGATCAGCGTTCGCGGCAATGATTGGACTCCGGCGCCCCGTGGCCTATTCCGCGGGTTGCGGCCATTTCAGATGCCGGTGCAGGAATTTAAACGTGCCTTTCCCATTGATGGTGTGCGGGCCGTCAAAGAACTCTATCTCCGTGCGATCCCCGATGCCTAGTTTTGCATACAGACGCCGCACCTTGGCGTACTCATAAGCAACCCATTCATCAAGTCCTACTCCATCCTGGTGCCCGCGCTCGACCATGAAAGGGCGGGGAGAGATCAGTGCTGCCATCTCACCATAATTAAACGTGTTGCCAACGTTCCACTCGCCGATCTCATATTCCCCTGTGAACATGTAGCTGCCGTCAAAATCAAGCGAGACGGTCTTCCCAATCCATTCGTTGAAGTCACCTGAGCAGATCGACAACGCATACCCATCAAGCACCGCCGGCACACGCATCGCCGTCTTGCCCCCGTAAGAGAGGCCGTAGAAACCAATTCTACTCGGATCCACAAACTCCAATCCCGAAAGCCATTTCAGGATCTGCCGGTGCTGTACTGTAATGACGGCGAACAGAGAGCAGCCCAGCGGATGCGCTTTGCGCTGCAACTGACGGAACTGATCCCTCCCGCGATAAGGGTTGTGCGGGGCAAACACGATGAAACCCCGCTCTGCAAGGCGGGCTGCAAAGGCCTTGTACGGCTTGTAGGCGCGGCTCTCAGGATCCTCTTCCACGACACTGGCGGGCGATCCCTCCACCCCGTGTTGGCAGACAACCACCGGACGCCGCTCTCCGGGTTTCAGATCTTTCGGCACCAGCAGGTAACCCCATGCAAACACGTCGGGGTTAACGTCCAGCATGACTTCATTGCCTGACCACTTCGGCCGGTCCAGAATGCTGCGGGTTCGAGGGTTCGGTGGCATGGTGGGCGACGGCAGTTGGCCTACGATGTCATCGAGAAGCATCTTTCTGAAGGGGGCACACAGGCTCGTCCAATCCTGCGTAGGGCCTGGCTGTAAATGACTCCAGAAAAACTTTTCACGTTCCCGTTCCGATCGCCGGTAAATTCTCTGCGTATGCTCCTGGAGTTGGTTGAACTGTCTTCGTTGGCGAGCGTTCGGATCAAAGCTTCCTCGCCCATCGGCGAGCGAATCGTCCGGACGTTTCAACGCTTCAGGCCGGTGCCCAAGCTCTTCCAGGAATGCCCGCAACGCCCGATCGGATCCCGGTCCGGTCGTCATCCCCTCGGTTCCCGTAATGAGCGACGCACGGTCGAACTGTTTCGGAGCGCCTTTTTTTACTAACTCTTGGAAGCGCTGGAACTCTGCTTCCACAAGGTTGTAATCAGGAGTGGTCAGGCTCCCGGGCGCCGCTCCCGAACGACCTTGGCGCGGCGATGGCGGTCCGGGAACCTCCGGCGCCGGGCTGTGCTCAATAACCAGGGCTCGCGGCGTCACTAACGTGGCAATTTCCGCGTCTCCAAACTCCGCCAAAAGCTTCCAAATGTTTCTGTAGATTGGCTCGCCCCACAGCTCCTGTCTCGAACTGAAGTAGCCGCTCACCAGCGAGGCGGCGACGCGCGTGTCCAGCGCTGCCGCATAGAACGCCAGTAACCCGCCCTCACCGTATCCGACCACGCCGATGAGCTTTTGCTCCTTCCGATTCTCCAACTCGAAAAAATCCACTGCCGCCAGAACTTTCTGCACCTCGTAGCCAATGATGTGTCGCCCCAACTGGAAAGCCTGTCGATACAGCCACTCCCTATGGGTCTGGTTTGTGAAGCGGCCCACTGTTTCACTTCCCGACAGGTCATCCTGGCGGCTGATCAGGACGGGGACCAGCACCTCACAACCTTGCTCTGCCAGTCTGCGGGCAAACTGTCGCGCCACTTCCAATCCAGGGGCAAGGCCAACCAGAACTTCAGGTGTTTGATCCGCATCCGGTAAGGCTACAACTCGCGCGACCAGGTTTCCCTTCGGTCGCAGCCACAAACCCTCGGCATAAACATCCTCAAACACAAGCCACCGGACTGCATCAATCGTGAAAGCTTTTGTTTCCGCGACTCGCGACGGGAATTCCGTTCCGGCAACGAATTCGAGGCCTTTCGCTGGAACTCTCACGTCCACAGCTCCAATGGTCTCGCGCAAGCGATCGCGATTCGCCTTGATCGAAGCCTCGTAGGCGGCAGGCGACGAAAAGTCCCGGTTCCAAAGACGCTGTCGTTCCTCGATCGCGAGTTCCGTCTTGCGGGTTAGAAACCTGTCGATGCCCTCCAGCATCAACATGGACAAATCATTCGTCAGCAACAGCGGACGCGTGTTCGCCAGCGGGTTTTCAGCCAGGCTTACCCCGCCCCACTGCATTAGCAGGACGGCAGGCAGAAGTCTCAAGAAGTGTTTCACAGCTCTGGTTCGGCCCTTCATTTTCGGAGGGTGAAAGAATACAGCGCCGAGCAAAGGCTCCACAAGAGCTTTGCCTTCGATTTTACGGGTTTAGCAATGCTAGAGTTCCACCCAGGTTCCCGGCACAGGCGCCGGGTGCCGGCCCTGCTCGTCAGGCTTGACTGGGGCGGGGCTGTCATTCGTCAGCTTTTCGATATCCGGGCAGAACTGAAAACTCGAAGCCATCGCCTCATCCCACGTAACTGTCCTGCCCATGTGAACGGCAGCCCGGCCCATAATAACCGCCAGGTTCGACAGAGCCGCCCGCCTGGCCTCATTCAAGGGTCGATTGTTGCGAATCGCGGCCAGCAGCACGTTCCACTCAGCCTGCCATGCGCTGTACTGATCGTTTCCTGCCTTCCAGGCGATGTTATCCGAAGCCAGCCGCAGGTCTTTATGGATCAGCACTCGCCCCGCATGCGCGCTGCCCGGAAACTGGGCCGCGCACTTCGTGCCATGCACATATGTTATGCATTCGTTGTAGCACTTGGGCAGCCAGCGCACCACATGAGTCGCGATGGTGCCATCGGGAAACGTCCATTCCACAGCCATTGAATCAAGGTTTTGACCGAAATCGGTGCTGTCGGCCGCCCGTCCACCCACGCCGTGAGCTGAAATCGGATAGGCGTTCTTGATCCAGCACATTTCATCGATCTGGTGAATGTCCATCTCCGAGTACAAGCCTCCTGAGACCCAGTAAAAATCGGTGTAATGCCGGATTTGCCAGTGCAATTCATTTTCAGTGTCCGGCCTCGTGGGCAATGGCTTGCAAGGCTGCATCCTGTAGCCCCGGATAAGCTGGATCTCCCCAAGATCGCCATTATGAATTCGTTTCACAAGATCCATGCGACTTTGCGCATGGCGGCACATGAGCCCGGAAGCAATTCTTACGCCCTTCCTGTCCGCAGCTTCGCCCGCCTTTATAATGCGGCGCAGCCCAGGCACGTCGCTGGCAAAAGTCTTCTCCATGAAAACATGGATGCCGCGCTCGACAGCGTACTCGACTTGCGCGGGACGAAACCCGGCGTAGCCGGTCAGCATGGCCACGTCCCCTGGCCGAAGGCAGTCAATGGCATTCCGATAGGCATCGAACCCAATGAATTGTCGTTCAGTAGGCACATCGATCCGGTCTCCGTACTTGGCGGTCAAATTGGCGTAGGAGGATGCCATCCGCTTCGGAAACAGATCCGCCATCGCCACCAACTTTACAGGGCCGTTCGGCGAATCATAAGCATTCACAACGGCGCCGCTGCCGCGTCCTCCGCAGCCGATCAACGCAAGCTGAATGGTGTTGCCCTCAGCGGCGTGCACATAGGGAAACGAGGCCCCGACAACTACCGTGGCAGCAGCGAACGTTCCGGTGCGCTTCAGAAATTCACGACGGGAGGTTGGAAAGGATTGAGAAGTACTCATCGGCATCACGTTAACGAGGTTCTTTCTTTGAGATGCGGTCATTGCCATTCGTTCTCCAGTGTTCACGAAGAGGAGGGCGAGGCAAGAACCTGCTAGCTAAACCCGTTAAATACGGCGATTCGGCCAATGCGTGCACGTCTTGTGAATGGCATTCTGGGAGAAAGCGCTGCCATCTGCGTGACGCGAGTGGTGACATGAGGAAATCGACCGTCACATGATAACCTTCCTTCCCCACTTTGGGGTCTCGCAATGGTGCTCCTGGAGCTTTGGAACTAAGGAATCCCAGGAGGCAGTGCCGACAGTCGGTAGTCAGTGTAACTGTCAGTAAGCGGTAGTCTCTATCTGCGACTTGCCACTACTACAAGGGATTTGCAGACACTCGCCCACCACGCGTTGTTATGCCTAACGCGACGGTAGAGCATGGATACGGAAGAAGCGGTTCGAGTTGGGCAGCAACAGAACGGTATGCGCCAACCATGGCTCTGCGGCGGGCAAAGCCTCCGCGCCAACCTCGGCGACCCATCTATCCAGCATGTTGTCCGTGCCCTCCACGGCGTAGTAAAGTCCCGGCACCGCCGGCCACTCCAACCGTAGGCTGCCCGTTTCGTGTAGCGTGGGACGTGCTTTGAGCACGGATGCCGGGTTTGGTTGAGCTTGAAGCGAACTGCTGCTGACAGCGAGGGCGAAAACGTATGAAGCAAACTTCATAAGCCTGGCCAATAGCTATAGATCCCGGATACGCAGCCGGTAGTACCGTGCCTGCGCGTTCATTGGGTTGGTAAACTGCAGTATCTGCGGCGCGCCGGCCGGCGTCGCGAATTCGATGTCGGCCCATGCCGTCAAGTCCGGGCTGGACTGAAGCACATAACCAAGGTTTGCGAGCGCCCGGAACGAGAGCGCGAGCTTGCCGCTGGCGTCCGGGATCGGCATGAGCTGAGAGAGCTTCGTGGCGGGAGGCACCTCAAAGCTTTGCAGCAGCATGCCGTAGATGACCTCCGCAATCCGGCCCGCGCCGTCGGCGTTTGGGTGGATCTTGTCGGGAAACCACTCCGGATGATTCGCAAGTGCTGGCTCCATATCCACTGTGTCCGCGCCGGAACGATCGGCAGCCTTCCGAATGAGATTGTTGACCTCCGTGACCACCGGTTGGCCGTAATAGGTCTGCCCGGGGAATAATGGAGCAAGGCGTTGCCAGATAATGATACGCGGATTGGTCGGCAGCGCGCGATAGGCGGCAATGATTTCGCGATAATCACGCACTAAATACTGTCGCTGCGCGTCGGCGAAGGTGGACACGTCGTTAATGCCGAGATTGCAGATGACCGCGTCCGGTTGGAACGCGAGCGCGTTCGTGTGCTCGACTTGCTTGATGTAGCCGCGCGCCCAGTTGCTAAAGGTGTCGCGAGTCACCGTGCAGCCGCTCCGGCCAAAGTTGCGTATCTCGAACTCGGGCCCAAGCAGCGCCTGTAATTGCGCCGGGTAAGTCTTGTTTGTGTCGGTGATGCCCGCACCGTAAGTGATGCTGTCTCCAATGCACGCCACCCGCACGGGGCGGTTCGCTGTCGTCCAGCGGTCCGTGCGAAACGGCGATGCCGGCAGGCCCGCCCCATTGAAGAAATTGATGCTGCCCGATGGAATCCAACAGTAGCGCACAGCCGCAGGCTGCGGCACGTCCGGCGCGCTCACAATGACGTATTCGCCGGAAATGGCGGCCGTCGCGGTGTAAAACACGCGGTTCGTGCCTGCTATGGTGAATTGCTTGAGTGGGAGTCCGTCCGACGAAACCAGCCCGCCGGACGTGTGGCTGAATTTCAGCGCCATCACGCCGTTTGAGACAGTCACCCCGGCGAGTTGCGGGCCGCTCCACTCGATGTTCTCTCCGTAGCTCAACGCGCGGGCGATCAGTGCCAGGCGGTCGCCCACAGGCTGCTTGTCCACGGGGTGCACATCCTCCGGGTTGCCGTATTCAAAAACGACGGCCATGGCGGTGTTGGAAATGGTCCGGGCACACTTTAGCTGGCTTTCTCGAAACCACGGCCATGGGCCGCGGTTCATCTGCGGCAGTTGGACGAAGTAAACCGGGAGCGACAAATTCTCCCAGGCCGCGCGCCAACCGGCGACGAGGTTGGTGAAGGTCTCGGTGTGCCAGCGGGCCATCAGGTCGTAATCAAATCCATCGTAAGGTGTGTTTTTGTAAAACTCCGCATCCGACTCGCCCTGGTACCAGAGCACGCCCCGTATGGCGAAAGGAGCGATGTTCGCGAGACCGTTGCGCCAGCAAGAGCCTGGTTTGTAGGGATGCTCCGGCATCGGCGCGGGCCGGCCGGCGCTGTCCCAGTTGGACAGGTTCTTCAAGGTGCGTTCCTTTACCCACGGTGAGATCATGTCCGAATCGAGAAAGTGGTCCTCGATCGCTTTCAGGCGCGGGTCAGCGTCCGTCGCTGCGGGGGGCATCCAGCTTTGTGCGATCGTGCCGCCGACGCTGCAGTCAATCAGCCCGACCGGAATATTCTGGTTCGTGCGAATATGCCGCGCGAAGAAATATCCGACTGCTGAGATCGAGCCTGCCGTGGCCGCGCTGCTTTCCAGCCAGGACCCTGAAAAATATTGTTGCGGGGTCAACTTCGCCACCTCCGCTGCGCTCCAGACAATGTCATCGGTGACGGGGTACTCGCTCATCCACCAGTAGCGCAGCAGAGTGTTCGTCGCGCCCGCAGTCGCTGCGGCGCCCCCGGTCGCGGCACTCAAAGGGAAGTTGGCGTTGCTCTGACCGGAGATGAGCCACACATCTCCGATGAGTATGTTGGTGCAGACGATGTTCGTGCTTCCGGTGACGGCAAGCGTTTGCGGTGTTGCATTGACCGCCAGCGGGGCGAGGTTCACGCGCCAGGCGCCGTTCGTGTCGGCGGTGGTGACCAATGTTTGTCCTGCGAAATTCACAGTGATGGCCGTGCCTGGCACATCCACGCC
>CAYNZC010000035.1:0-13188 GCA_964401575.1 uncultured Verrucomicrobiota bacterium | reverse complement strand
GGATACTTGGTCAGCGAGAATTCATGGTACGCGCCGTCGTGCGTCTGCTGCACCGTGAGTGTTTGCGCCGGATTGAACGTCTGCACCGTCAGCGCGCCTGCTGTCGTCACATCGACGAAATAGAACCACCGGGACGATGCGTTGTTGTATTGCAGGTAAATGCTGCTGCCGCCGGTGTAGCCATTCGTCATGCGGAGCTTTGCGAGAAACTCCCAGCCGTTCGTGGCGGCGGCGGCGTGGTGCGCCGCGTCGAGGTTGGTGCTGTAAGCCTGGCCGATGGCGGCCGAGGTGTTATCATTCACCGTCCACGCGTTCAAACCGGAAGCGCCGTCCGGGGAGAGTCCGCCGACCGTCCCGCCGGTGCCGCTTCTGGTCCAGCCGACCGTGGCTGGATCGGGCGCCGCGGCGTCTGCGCCCGCATCGTAAAGCGCGATGGCATTGGTCTGTGCACAGACAGGCCAAGCCAGCAGAGTTGTAAACAAGGCTAGTGAAAAGGTGCGCAGGCTCATTAACTGCTTCTGCAAAAATGTCATTCACTCTGAAAGGCCACAACCCCAATGCGGTTGTCGTTTCTTAATACAAGCGTCGCCGAAAAGATGGCGACCAGGTGTATTAACGTGACAAATCCTGATTCCCCGCTATTGCTTTGACGCACCGCATTGCCGCGGTCACCATTTGATAAGCAGGCAGTATGAAAACCAGCATTGGACGGGCGACGACGGGCAAGAGCAGCCGCAGAAGTTTTCTTCAGAGCGCCGCCGCTGCATCTCTCATGGGCTACACGTTGGCTGTGAAAGCCTCTCCTGTGGCCAGGAAACTTAGTCCAAGGGACGATCCATACAAGCCCCTGAAGCGGCCCGGCCCTGTGACATTCCCGATCGAGAACGAGGCCCTGATGCGGCGTGTCGATCTCAAGTGCGATGTTCTGGTCGCTGGCGGTGGTCTGGCCGGGGTTTGCGCTGCACTCTCCGCAGCACGACATGGGAGGAAGACGATCCTGGTGCAGGACCGTTCGCGACTGGGCGGCAACGCCAGTTCCGAAATCAAGATGCACCCGCTGGGTGTTGAGCCTTCAAAAACCGGATGGCGGGAAGGAGGCATCATAGAAGAACTGAAGATGGAGAACGTGGTGCGGAATCCCCAGATGGCCTGGGAGCTCTGGGACCTGCTGCTTTATGACAAATGCGTTTCCGAGCCTAATCTGCAGCTCATTCTGGATACCTCCCTCTGCCGGGCCGAACTCGATGAGAATGCGATCAAGGTTGCGTGGGCCCGGTGCGAGACCACGCGGACTGTCTATAGAATCCAAGCTGGGATTTACATTGATGCCACTGGCGACTCGCGGCTCGCCATGGAAGCAGGTGCGGAGGTGATGTTCGGAAGGGAGGGCACAGAGAAGTTCCGAGAAAAGCATGCGGACTACGACAAGATCGGCACCCGCCAGGGGTCCTCGATTTTGTTCACGTCGCGATTGTATGAGAAAGAAATGCCCTTCAAGGCACCTGCGTGGGCCAAAAAGATTACCGAAAAGGACCTGCAATACCGGAAAATCACAGACGCTGAACTGGCCTTCGGCTTCTGGTGGCTCGAGCTTGGCGGCGAACACGATGCCATCCGCGACAACGAGCACCTGCGGTTCGAGATACTCTCCATAGTTCTCGGCGTTTGGGATTATATCAAGAACAGCGGAAAGTTTCCGGCCGCGAAATGCCGTGCGCTGGACACCGTGGGCATGGTGCCCGGAAAGCGCGACACGTATCGTATCGCGGGCCCTCGCGTGTTTACGGAGCAGGATATCCTCGGCGGATGGAAGAAACTGGACGACGGTGTTGCCGTGGGCGGTTGGATGCTCGATGATCATCCCGCTGCAGGGTTTTGGGCCTCGGACCGGCCTCCCGGCCAGACGTCAAAGGATCCCAAGGTGGCGACCAAGCCGTACAATATTCCGCTATCCTGCCTCTATTCCAAAGATATCCGGAATCTGATGATGTGCGGCCGTAACATCAGTTGTTCCCACGTGGCGTTCACCTCCACGCGCGTAATGTGTACGTGCGCTGTGGTTGGACAAGCTGCAGGCACCGCAGCCGCTCTCTGTGTGGAATCCAGACTGACCCCGGCGCAACTTCGTGATACGAAGCAGAAGCTGATTGAACTGCAGCAACTGCTGCTGCGCGATGATCAAACAATTCTGGGAATATCCAACTCGGATCCCAGGGACCATGCCAGACGCAGCAAGGTGACCGCGTCTTCTGCCGCAAACGGTTCCAAGCCGGAAAACGTCATCTCCGGGGTAACGATCGAGGCCAAAGCCGAATTCAAGAACCGTTGGGCTGCGCCAGTAGCTTCGATGCCGTGGATTCGGCTCGAATGGGATACTGCACAAAAAGTTTCTCAGGTTCGCATTACATTTGATTCCGGATCTCTTGGGCTGACCCAAACCAGCCGGGTGCCGCGTATTGAGAAGATGGTTCGGGGTCCGCAGCCCACGATTGTTCGTGATTATAAGCTTACAGCCGTGCTTCAAGATGGTTCTGAAACAGTGCTGGCGAACGTTAAAGAGAATTTCAGAAAACTGGCAGTGCACCAGTTCAAAGAGGTCCAAGCCAAGGCGATCCGCTTGGACATTTTCGCTACAAACGGCGACGAGCTGGCGTTGGTAAAGGAAATTAGGGTCGAAGCATGACGCATTACCAAGAAAGCGCGGCAATGGCAGCCCCTTTTCTCGCATTGAACAGAATCACCCGAAAATTCAGTTTGTCATGCCCGCCGCCTAACATCCCCCCACGAGCGGTTTTGAAGGGATCCTCCACGGACGCGCCACTTATCTGCACTCGGAAGGCGCGCCTCCTTGCGCAGGGAAGGGGCAATCATTTCCTCTTCACTGTCGAATGCAATCAAGGGGGTTGATGACAACTTGCGCGAACGCTACCCGAAGAGCTCTCGCGATTTTTCCCCTCAACACAGCGCGAACGCTTGTGATTCAAAGAGCTTTTGAGAGGTCGGAGGACATGGCGCTTGCATTTGGGAGTGTTTCACTGAGACTGGAACGCGTAACTGCGGATGTTCCCCGGCTATGGAACCATCCCCCGTTGCTCTCAGGTGTTAACTGGCATGAATAGATTCTACGTAATAGTCGCGGTGTGCTCGCTGCTCACGATCACTGTGTCAGCAGCGTCGTCGAACGCCCCGATCAAAAGGAAAGCCCTGGTGAAGGGCAAAGTTACTTTCACGAACCTTGGCAAGTTTGAGTCATCAACTGATGGGTCGCGGCAGGGGGCGGCCATTTTCCAGAATTATCTTTTTCAGGGTCACGATGGAGCCAAGTGCGACATCTTCGATTTCACTTCGCGAAAGTTGCTCAAGACCTCCCCGGCACAGCCGGACATTGCCAAGAATCACCTCAACACAATCGACTTTCTTTGCGACCGTTACTACCGTCCGGCCGATGCGTTCCCCTTGCTTTACGTGTCGGAGAACAATCTCTCGTATTTCATTACAGTCAATCGCCTGACCTCACTGGAGGACGATTTTCACGCGGTGCAGCGGATTGAACTTCCCTCACAGATTGGCTACTACCTTAACGCCGTTTACGACACAAAGAGGGGATTCATTTACACCGTTTGCTTCAAGAACAAGACGTGGCGGAGCGCCGCCGGCAACAACTGCCTGCTCGTATCGAAATTGCGTTTGCCTGATGTGGGCGAAGGCAATGTGACACTCACCCACGTAATCGATCAGTTTGAACTGCCGTTCCACACCGCGACCCAGGGCGCTTTCTTCAGCGACGGGCTCATCGTCCACGGTTTCGGCATCAACATCAATGCTCACGATGGCATTGTGATCATCGACCCGGCAAAGAGGGCGATCGTTCGCGAGATCCCCACCCACGACATCTTTTGCGACGAGATTGAAGGTGTGACCGCTTATAATGGCGCCGTTATCGTTACGCTCCAACATGGCAATGTGTTTCGTGTGGATTTCAAATAGAGATTGCGTGTCCGCGCCCGCTTTCGCACAGAGACGTCTGAGTCTATCTCCACACAGATTTCAATTCCCCACCCGGGGGCAGTGGACTACGAACTATTCATCAAGGTAACCGAGCTATGAGCATCCGCCTGATCGCGCTGGACATGGATGGAACCATTACCCAGCACAAAACTCCCCTTGATTCCGCAAACCGTCGTGCGCTCGACCTGCTGCGTGCGAAATATCGCCTCGTCATCGTGGGTGCGGGCAGTTGCATGCGCATTCACAATCAACTCGATCGCTATCCCATCGATGTCATCGGTTGTTACGGCATGGAATTCTCCCGATACGACGAGAGCCAGCAGACCCTGGTCATCACCGAGAAAACGAGGATTCCAGTTACAAATCGCGAAGCCATCAACGAAAAGGCGCGTGTCCTGCGCGAGCGGTTCGGTTTCACGGAATATGCAGGAGACAGTGTTGAATTTCATGACTCCGGGATGCTGACCTTTGCGTTGTTGGGCACCAGGGCCAGCATCAAGGATAAGCTGGCATTCGATCCTGACCGATCACGCCGTAAACCGGCCTATTCTGCTGTATGCGAGGCCTTCGGCGAATACACAATCTTCATCGGAGGTTCGAGCTCGTTTGATATCGTGCCGCATCCCTTCAACAAGCTGTATGCGCTGGACAAGTATTGCAGGCTTCATGATTACCGCCACGACGAGGTCGTCTTCGTCGGGGACGATTACGGCCCGGGCGGGAACGACGAGCAGGTATTCACCTCCGACATCCGATGCATCCGCATCGACAACTACCTGGACTTTCCGGCTGCCACGGCGCATCTGCATTAAGAACCACTCGATGCGGCACGTTTGCCAGCGTTTGGTTGGATGGATCAGAGGCCCATTCATTCCATTATGGTCGCGATCGGGTTGCGATCGGGTTCGACATTGTCAGGTGGCCCGGTATCTTCGCGTCTGTGTGGTTTCTCTGGAATAAGGCTGGCCCGGTTAAGCCAGAAGCTGAAAGCATCTTATGTCTAATGTAGCGATCGTGGGCGCGGGGATGATGGGCACGGCAATGGCATGGCCGTTGAGCGACAACGGCCACCAGGTCCGATTAGTTGGGACACATCTCGATCGGGAAATCATCGACTCCTGCCTGGCCAACAGGTTTCATCCACGCTTGCGCCGGCGGCTCCCGGATAACGTGCGACCGTATCAAGCGGAAGAAATCGGGGCAGCGTTGGAAGACGTTCAAGTCATCGTCAGCGGAGTCAGCTCGCCGGGGGTGCATTGGATCGGGCGCGCGCTGGCGCCGCACATAAAATCCGGGATGAAGATCATTGCTATAACCAAGGGACTGGAAGCCACGACCGACGGGACCCTGCGGATTCTTCCTGATGTGTTGGCGGATGAATTGTCCGCTAACGGGTCGGGGCAGGTTTGCGTGGCGGCGGTGGGCGGGCCCTGCATTGCGGGGGAGTTGGCCGGTCGGCGCAACACCTGTGTTTATTTTACCTCGCGTGACACGCCAGCGCTTCCGTTCCTGCGGCAGTTGTTCCAGACGTCCTACTACCATGTTTTCCTCTCGGCAGATGTCGTCGGAGTGGAGGTGTGCGTGGCGTTAAAGAACGCCTTTACGCTGGGGGTGGGTCTGGCGGAGGGAATGCTGGACCAACTGGGCGGCCCAGACGAGGCAGGGGCGCACAATTACAATTCGGCGGCAGCGCTGTTTGGCGCCAGCGCGAAGGAAATGACACGGCTGGTTTCGATACTCGGGGGGAACCCGGCGATGGTTGCGTCCCTGCCGGGAGTAGGCGACCAGTATGTCACTTGCATGGGCGGACGAACGGTGCGGCTCGGACGGCTCCTGGGCAAGGGCCTCACTTACGAACAAGCCCGGGCGGAGATGGCGAAGGACACGCTGGAAAGCGCTTTTGTCATTGCGCAAATTGCCAGGGCTCTGCCCGGACTGGAGGCGCGCGGGTTGGTGGGCCGCGACGAACTGCCACTCACGCGCTGGTTGTGCCGCGCGATCACAGGTCAGACCACTGACGGAGTTGATTTCGGTCAACTTTTCCAGGACGACATGAAGTGACAATCGGCCCGGTCCAGGACAACTTTCAGGCGTTTGGCTGTCGGGGCGGCCGATCGGCAAAAGTGAGTCTCGTGCCTGTGCGTGAACATGGCAGGCGCCGGCAGGGTAAGCGATGAGTGTTCCTGTTCGAGAGGTTTTTCATTGGACAACCAGTGAATCGGCAGGTGAGAGTAACAGCGCATTCGAGTTTATGGCGAAGACTATAGCAACAAGCTGCCAACTCGATCGTTTCGAAATTCGACGCGATCAAGCTGTGGCGGCAGCCAACACCGGGATAACGGACGCCGCACCGGATGGGGGCGCAAACAAGTGCAACTCGTGACACGGTTGGAAGTTCGCTGCCCGTCGGATTTCGCCGGTGTTGACCAGTTCCAGATTACCCTGAGCATCTGCCCGGAAGGAAGTTTCTCCTCAGGCAAGAAATTCCTGCCTGCGATTGAGGGTGGTCTGCGGACACTCGGGGTAATGTCTCAGACTACGGCATGGAGACTTCGAGACGCCGAGGCCCTTCATCGGCTGTGCGACCC
Source organism: uncultured Verrucomicrobiota bacterium (assembly GCA_964401575.1). Lineage (GTDB taxonomy): Bacteria > Verrucomicrobiota > Verrucomicrobiia > Limisphaerales > UBA8199 > CAYNZC01. Next base: position 6,592 of record CAYNZC010000035.1, on the reverse strand, counting down.
TGGTTGTGCGAGTCTTGCTGTTGATGACAGGGACAAGACGATGGAGAGGATGCCCGCATACTACTAATTACTGAAGCAAATGAAGCCCGACACAGCCAACGAAAACAAAGATTCCAGTCTCAACTCAGTCCCGGTTTCCCCATCTGCGCGAAGTGGTTCGCGATGGTCGCTGGTCTTGAGGATTTTCGCGCCTGCGCCGGAAGCAGAGGTCCTCCTAAAAGACCCCGGCGAGATTAAAGCTCAGTATCGATACTGGCAGCGCCGGATTCTGATCGGCACGATTGTCGGCTACGCGATGTTCTATTTTGTGCGAAAGAATCTCAGCATCGCTATGCCGGGGATGGGAAAGGAACTCGGTATCAGTAAAGCCGACCTGGGTTTGTTTCTTACGCTGCACGGGCTGTTATATGGCCTGTCAAAGTTCGCTAACGGATTTCTTGCGGATCGAGCCAACGCCCGGACGTTCATGGCGGCGGGACTGGTGCTTTCTGCAATTGCCAATGTGTTCTTCGGGCTCAGTTCGGCGGTCGTTACGCTCGGCTTCTGGTGGATGCTCAACGGCTGGGTCCAGGGCATGGGATTTCCCCCCTGTGCCCGGCTGATGACGCATTGGTTTCCGCCCAAACAACTGGCTACGAACTTTTCGATCTGGAACACTTCGCATTCGATTGGCGCGAGTCTGGCGGTAGTGCTGTGTGGTTACCTCGCGTTATACAGTTGGCGGCTTTGCTTTTTCGTGCCGGCCGGTTTGGCGGTTCTTTGCGCCCTGCTGCTGCTGGTTCTTCTGCGGGACACTCCTCCGTCGCTGGGGCTGCCCGAAGTGGAAGGCACAACGCAAGCCCCGGGACAGCCGGCGTTCTCCTCCGCGCTGCTCAAGCAGGTATTTGGCAATCCCTACATCTGGCTGCTCTCGATGGGCAGCTTCTGCGTTTACACCATGCGCTATGTGATGCTGGATTGGGGACCCACCCTGATGACAGAATTGAAGCATATTAAACTGACCCATTCCGGCTGGATGGTGGCTGGTTTTGAGGTGTCGGGCGTGGCCGGCATGCTGCTTGCCGGCTGGCTGACCGACCGGGTTTTCGGCGGACGGGGCGCTCGGGTGTGTGTGATCTCGATGGCGCTGGCTGGCGTGGTGGTGTTCCTCTTCTGGAAGCTCGCGAGTCCGGTGCTGTGGGTCAACACGCTGCTTCTGTGTCTGGCAGGTTTTTTCATCTACGCGCCCCAGGCGCTGGTCGGAATCGTGATTGCCAACCTGGCCACGAAACGGCTGGCGGCAACAGCCATCGGATTTTCCAGCATCTTTTCCTATGCCAGCACGCTGATCTCGGGGTGGGGCCTGGGCGTTCTGGTGCACAATTACGGTTGGAATACCGCGTTGGCTGGCCTCAGCGTGGTAGCTGTCGTGGGCACCTTTCTATTCGCCCTGGTGTGGCCCGCCAAAGCGCATGGTTACACCACGGCCATCGCGCAGGATGCGTCCGAGACGCCGGCCGCTCGGCATTGAATGCCGCCTCGGCTTGGGCATGGCACCCGGAACTTGGCGCGTTTTCCGGTTTGGATGGGCAAAAGTGATCAGGTAACGCATGGGGTTCGCAGTCTGGGCGTATGCGGTCACCGGCAGCACTACCGCTGCGAGGAGCCCTGACATTGACTGGATTCCATTGGCTGAAAGTTGCCTGTTTGAACGCACGTTGCCAGCTTCGCATGGTCGGACAATTTCCGCTCAGATCTGCATATCTCGTGCCCGACCTTGAGGGACATTGATCGTTCTTGACATGATAAGTCAAGAACTGGGCTTGTCGTTGCCGCCCGTATTGCCGCGTTACTCCAACGCGGTGCCGATAATAAAGAGCCATCCATTAATTTTGCATTACGAATTGAGTTGTATCGACAGGTCTCTTCGTTGTGCGTGCTGGCTGAAGACCGATTTTGACAAAAGATTAAAAGCAGAAAAACTTATATGCTATAATGGGGTATAAAGGCGAAATAATCCTTGCACACAGCTTCTCTCCCGATAGTTTTACAATGGATTGCGTAATGTTGTCTGCTTTTTTGAACATGAAAAACCTGAGAGCAACGCCTTTTCATGCGTCGCTGGAATTTTTTACTGCCCCCATTTTCGGAAGAACGCGACAAGTCTCTGCAACTCTGCCGCACTCTCTTGAGCAAAACCGCCCTGTCTCTTCTGCGCGCACGGTTTTTTGAGATTCTTCGGCCATTTTTAATTCTGTCGAATGATGAGTGTTCAAACAAAAGATAGGTGTCTGTCCGCGTTGCATCGGAGAGATTTTCTCCGCTTGTGCACGATGGCGGCTGGTATCATGGGGCTGCCGTTCACATGGGCGGCCAGGGTTGCGGCGGCAGCGGAGAAGAGTCCGCGTCCACCGGTGATCTGGCTGCATTTTCAGGAATGCACTGGCTGCTCGGAGTCCCTTTTGCGATCCAGTCATCCGAGTGTTTCGGAGCTGATCCTGGACCTGATTTCTCTTGATTACCACGAAACCCTGATGGCCGGGTCGGGACTGCAGGCGGAAGAGGCGCTACAGGCATCGTTGGCGAAGAACCGGGGCACTTATTTTCTGGTGGTGGAAGGGGCGGTGCCCACCGCGCAGGGTGGCATATTCTGCAAAGTGGGGGGCAAGACAGCGCTGGAATCCTTGCGTCAGGCTGCGGAGGGGGCAGCGGCTGTTTTGTGCATCGGCACATGCGCGAGCTTCGGGGGGATACAATCTGTGGAGCCGAACCCAACGGGGGCGGTGGGAGTGCGGGAGGTTGTGAAAGACAAGCGCATCGTGAACATTTCCGGGTGTCCGCCCAGCCCTTACAATTTTCTCTCGACGATCCTGTATTATCTGACCTTCAAGCGGCTGCCCGAGTTGGATGCAATCGGGCGGCCGAAATTTGCCTACGGCCGAATTATCCACGAGCACTGTGAGCGGCGTCCGCACTTTGATGCCGGGCGGTTTGCTCAGGCGTATGGTGATGCCGGCCATGCGGCGGGATACTGTCTTTACAAGCTGGGCTGCAAGGGACCGGTCACCCATGCAAACTGTTCTGTGCAGAGATTCAATGATATTGGAGTGTGGCCGGTATCCATCGGACATCCTTGCATTGGCTGCACAGAGCCGGAGGTATTGTTCAAGCTTCCCATTGCCGAAAAGGTGCAGATTCACGATCCCAAGCCATTCGACAATTACGCGCCGGCGAAGTTGAAGGAGAGGGGGAAGGGACCGGACCCGGTGACGACAGGTCTGGTGGGCCTTGCTGCCGGGGTGGCGATTGGGGCGGGCGCGATGTTTGCAAAGAAGCTGCCCAGCCAGGTTGAGCCCGGGGCAACAAAAGATCATGAGGCAAAGTAGGCGCAACTTTTTCAGGACCGCGGGCGTGACGGGCGTCGGCATCCTCGCTGCGACCAGTTCAGCGGCTGCCACGCACGCAGACCCGGTGAACGACAACGAACTGGGCATGTTGTATGACGCCACCCGTTGCGTGGGGTGCAAGGCGTGCATGGTGGCCTGCAAACGCGTGAACGCGTCGGAAGGGAACCTTGCATACGAGCACGCCCCGTTCGACGGTGACGGCCTTTGGGATGCTCCGGTGGATCTTTCTGGCAATACGCGTACGATCATCAAGCTCTACCGGGAGGGGAGTGTGTGGTCTTATGTGAAGCATTCCTGTATGCACTGCCAAAAACCCTCCTGTGTGTCGGCCTGCCCGGTGAGGGCTATGACCAAGGATCCGCTCACGGGGATCGTGGAGTACAACAAAGACACATGCATCGGGTGTCGTTACTGCCAGATTGCCTGTGCGTTCAACATCCCGAAATTTCAATGGGACCGGAGCATTCCGGAGATTGTGAAGTGTGATCTTTGCAGCAGCACGAACCTGAAGGAGCGGGGAATCCCGGCGTGTGCGGAGGTTTGTCCCACGGGCGCAATCCGTTTTGGAAAGCGCTCGGAATTGCTGGTTGAAGCTCGGGCTCGCCTCAAGAAGCACCCGGACCGGTATGTGCCTCATATTTACGGAGAGCTCGAGGTGGGTGGAACGAACCATCTCTACCTGGCCGCGCAGCCTTTCGGGAAGCTCGGGCTGCCAAAGCTGCCTTCGGCGGCGCCCGCCTCCTTTTCCGAACGCATTCACCACACCATCTACAAAGGATTCATCGCGCCGGTCGCGTTGTATGCCGGGCTTTGTTTCGTGGCCTTGCGCAACTGGAAGAAGAGTGCCGGGCACGGTTCGACGGTCGCGGGCGGCAAGCAAAAGGAGAACACCTGAATGCCGCATCATTCTTTCCAGAAGATCGAGGGCCGGATTCTGACCAAATCCTTCTTTGTCCTTCTGGGCTTTGTCCTGATTGGGACGATCCTGATCGTGGTGCGCGCGGTCAAAGGAATCGGGGCGGTGTCGAACCTGAGCGACGGCTATCCGTGGGGCATTTGGATTACTTACGATGTGGCGACCGGTACCGCGATCGCTTGTGGCGGCTATGCCATGGCCATTTTGATTTATATCCGCAATCGGATGGAATATCACCCGATGATACGCTCTTGCATTCTGACAAGCATGTTTGGCTACGGATTGGCGGGTTTCTCGGTGATGGTCGATCTTGGGCGCCCCTGGAACACCTACAACTTTTTTGTTCCTTCAAAGTGGCAGTTCAACTCCGCGATGTTCGAGGTGGCGCTGTGTGTCATGGCATATTCCACGGTGCTGGTCATTGAGTTTCTGCCGGCAATTCTGCACAGCATGGAAACGAGCCGGTGGGTGCGCTTTCGCAGGCTCATTGACTGGCTGCAGCCGAGGCTGGAACTCGACACGGACGCGATCCAGGTGCGAATTGACCGCGTACGCGCGGCGGCAGGCTGGTTGCGTCCGAAACTCGAAAAGGGGCTTATATTTATCATTGTGCTGGGGATCACGCTTCCCACCATGCATCAGTCATCGCTTGGCTCGATGCTTTTGATTGCGGCCACCAAATTGCACCCGCTTTGGCACACGCCGTTTCTGCCGTTGCTGTTCCTGATCAACTGCATCTGCATCGGCTACTCGATCGCGATTCTGGAATCGGTCATTTCATCACACGTATTTCATCGGCCGTTTGAAGTTCGCCAGCTCTCGGGCCTGGCCGTGCTGATGCCGTGGCTGGCGGCTTTGTGGTCGCTGGTGGTTGCGGGTGACACCTTGCGGCGCGGACAGTGGGATGCCGCGCTGGCCTTCGACCGCAATTCGTGGCTGTTTCTGTCGGAGTTTGCGCTGCTTGCGGCCGGTTCGCTGATCCTGCTACGCGGGCGCAACCGGCGTTCGCCCCGCTGGCTGTTTGTTTCGGCGGCTCTGATCGTTACCGGCGGCGCGCTTTATCGATTCAATGTTTACCTGATCGGATTTAACCCCGGCGAGGGATGGATGTATTTTCCGTCGCTTGCGGAGATTATGATCAGTGTGGGCATTGTGGCGTTTGAGATCCTGGGATACCTGGTGCTGGTCAAGCTTGTGCCAGTGCTGCCCAGAATACATTTTTCGGCTTCACAGCCGCAGCTCCGGACCTCCTGAGACACTCTCATGGCACCAAGAACCATTACACTCGATCCCGTCACCCGCATTGAAGGGCACCTCCGCATTGACGTGGAGGTCAATGAAGGCAAGGTCACCAACGCATGGTCTTCCGCTCAGATGTGGCGCGGAATTGAACTGATTCTGAAGGGTCGTCCGCCGCAGGATGCCTGGGCATTCGCACAGCGTTTTTGCGGTGTCTGCACAACGGTTCACGCCATTGCCTCGATTCGCGCCGTGGAAAATGCGCTTGGGGTGGAGGTGCCCCTGAACGCGCAATTGATTCGCAACATCATGATCGCTCAGCACTCGGTTCAGGATCACCTGGTGCATTTCTACCACCTTGCGGCGCTGGACTGGGTGGACATCGTCTCGGCACTGGAGGCCGACCCTGCCCGTGCCGCGCAAGCGGTTCAGAGCTTCTCCAATTGGCCGGGGAACAGTGCGACGGAATTGAAAGCGGTCCGGGAGCGATTGAAGAATTTCGTCGGCGAAGGCCGGCTGGGAATTTTCTCAGGCGGCTATTGGGGGCACCCGGCAATGAAACTCTCACCGGAAGTGAACCTCGTTGCCGTCGCACATTATCTGAAAGCGTTCGACTATCAGCGCAAGGCGGCCCAGGCGGTCGCCATCCTGGGCGGCAAGAATCCGCATGTGCAGAACCTCGTCGTTGGGGGCGTGGCTACGGCAGTGAACCCGGAGCACATGGCCGCTTTGAACATGGAGCGGCTGGCATGTTTGCGAGGACTCATGAGCGAGGCGCGCGAGTTTGTGCACAATGTTTACTACCCGGACCTGCTTGCGATAGCAGCGGCATACAAAGAATGGTTTGCCATCGGCGCGGGGATCACGAACTACATGGCGGTGCCTGAGTTTCCGGAAGATTCCCGGGGAACACGGTTCACGCTTGGCGGAGGTGTTATTCCTGGCGGCGACCTCCAAAAAATGCGCCCGGTCAAGGATCACCGGGACGATTATCTCGTCAACAACACCCGCGAATCTGTGGCGCGGGCGTGGTATGACGGCTCTGATTCCC
>CAYNZC010000034.1:0-34515 GCA_964401575.1 uncultured Verrucomicrobiota bacterium | reverse complement strand
TGCAGGGCGCAAAGTGTGGCTCAGTGGAGATCCGCCCCCTTTACGGTGAGCCATTTGTCGCGGAGGGCGCGAGTCACATCAAGAGTTGCTTGCTCGGCAGGGTCGCCGCCCATGTTCACTGCTGTGATTATCAAGAGATCCTTTTCTGGAGCAACCCACATCAGGAGATAGAACATGGTGTTTGATCCGGCGTGGGACAGAAGCGTGCCGGCTTGGGGAGTCTTGCTGCAGCCCCAGCCAAATGCATAGTCGCCGCCCTGCGGGGCGGTGTGGAGTTTACGAAAGGTTTCCCGTTTTACGATGCCTCCCTCCCGCTCACCCTTCATGTGAGCCAAAGCGAATCTCGCAATATCGTCGAGTGAACCATGAACGGTTCCAGCCGGGCCGATTGCGGGAGGATTATCCTCCTGCAGGGCACGGATTTTCCCAAAACGCTTCGCGTGACCCCATGGCTGGTCGATTTTGCCTTCCGTTCCAGGCACACTGAATCCTGTAGTGTCCATGGACAGTGGCTTAAAGATTTTGTTCGTCATGAGCGTTTCCCACGCCTGCCCGGTAATCTTTTCAAGCATCGCACCCGCAATGGCGTAACCCTGGTTTGAGTATATGAACTTTTCACCGGGTTTTGCCTCCGGTGCCTTGCTCAGAACGGCCTTGATAAACTCGTACCTTTGTTGAGTCGGTGTGCCCTTTTTCCCCCAGGCCTGGATCCAGGCTAACGTTGGAGGACTGCCGGGAACGCCACCCCGATGGGTCAACAACTGTTCGATCGTCACCTTTTCGTAAGCCTCGTTCATCTTGCCCTTAAGCTCGGGAAGAACGCTCGCAATTGTTGTGTCCCAGCTCAGTCTTCCCTCCTCGACATAGGTGGCAACGAGCGTGGCTGTCATGGACTTGGTGCAGGAGCCGATGTGAAAGAGATCATTGGTTGTGATCACGTCCGGAGCACCGTTCTTTCGAACACCGGCGACCGCGCGGTCACAGACGACTCCATCCTTCATTACCACGACAGCCATTCCGGGAACTTTGTGCTTAGCCTTGGCCTCCTGAAGGATCTGTGCGGTTGAAACCGAATTGGACGGCTCAGCGTTCATTCGAAGTGCCAGAGACAATGTTGTGCAAAGAACACGCAGGAGTTCAATGATTCTCATAAGTCCAGGTCGCCGGGCATTGTTGACACAGTGTTCAAGGAATCCCGGTTCCTTGTCGAGTTTTGTTGGACAGGTTTGGGGCATCAGGCTCACGCAGCAGATAATACCCCGTGGCCGTTTGTGAACTCTGGATGAACCTGGATGCATAAAGGGTGAACTTTGTCGGACGCGGTAATCAGCCGTGCCCTGTCTGCATCGCCTTCTGGGTTCTGTCTGGGAACGCCGCCGGTGATTAACTCCGGCTTACAGAACGGCGGTCCGCCTTCACGTGCGAACATCAGAACAGACGCACAGGCCGGGGGATATTCAAGGGGAATCTTGCGGCAGGCCTGCCGCTGTGGCATTCTTGATACATGGCTGCGAAGACAGAAGAATTCCGCGTGAGAGTTGACCGCCAGTTGGTCAAGGAAGCCAAACAGGTGGCCGAGGACCTGGGCACTACGCCTGGTGACGCGGTGCGGATGTTCTTTTCGCAGTTTGTGAAACTGCGAGCGTTGCCTTTCCAGCCGTCCGGGTTTCCCGCCCTGGCTGAATACGGCGCCACTCTGGAGGAGGCCGAAGCCGCCGAAGCGCGGGCACTCAAGGAGATCCGGGCACAACGCAAAGCAGGAAAGCTCAAGCCGTTTACCGGCAAGATAGGATGATCCGGGTTGATATTGGCCCGCGCCTGGTGCGAACAGCCCGGAAGCTTGGTCCACGGGTCACGGCCGAGGCCGAGACTCGCTTATGCCAGGTGGCCGAACACTTCGGAGACCCCCATTTGCACAGCGGGCTTGGACTACGCAAGCTTGGCCGGGTATCCTACGAGGCCCGTATTTGGCTGGATTGGCGGATTGTGTTCATCCTGGATGGCGATCGCCTGATTGCCTATGACATCATGAATCACAACCAGATAAGGATTTGGCTCAAAAACCGGGGGCGGGGTTAGGCATCGAGCGGGGCACAGGCTATGGGTCAATACCGTGTTGTGTGGCTGGTCGCATTCCGCCAAAACCGCATAACCTCCGGAAGCCGCCAGGTGTTTGTGAGGGATACCGGGGCTGCCGGCGACCAGGGCCCAAGAACGTTTGTAGCCGTGGTGGGAGGTCCTCGCCCATCACTGGAGATTGTCGGAACGACCGGGTAACGATTGAACCAGTTTGACCAGTATGCCGCATCAATCTTCCAAATGCATTCCGGGCTGAAGTCCGATTCCAGGCCCCAGCCGGCGTAGGCCGTGGCAGCAAAAAACTGATAGATTTACTTTTCGTGCGCCCGAGTACTGCTGAGCGCTGCGCGGGTGAACGCACGGTTGGGCTTTCGCTAACCGTGCGCCTCGGGAGCAGTGCCTTCGTTACGGCGAGACGGCGCGGTAGAACCGGCGGGGGTAGCTCGCCGCCTCAGAGTCAACGTAGTCGAAGGTGCCCTGCAAATTGGGCAGCGTCGTCAGCGTGGTCCAGTCTCTGAGGTTAGTGGATGCCTGTATTCTGACGGCTTCGATTACCCTGCCCTGCAAACTTATCCGGCAGCGGCGATCCGCCAGGAGGATGGGAGTTGCCATGCTGGCAGTCGAGGACCATCTGGCATTGCCTGGGTCGTAGATCTACGCGGTGGCGAGGGGATGGTAGCCGCCGATGTAATTATGGCCGCCGCACACGAGCAGCTTCCCGCTGGGCAGCAACGCCGCCGCGTGATACTGCCGATTGGTGAGCAGGCTGCCTGTCAGGGACCATTGACCGGCATCCGGGTCGAACAGTTCACAACTGTTGGTGGCCTCGCTACCGCTGGCTGAGCCGCCCGCGGCCAGAAGCTTGCCATTGGGCAACAACGTGACCGAGTGGCCGTATCGGCCAACATTCATGGAGCCGGCAGAAGCCCAGGTGCCGTAAGCGGGGTCGAATACATCGGTCGTTGCGAAATTGCCGTTGGCGGGCAAGCGCCACGGACACCAGAGGCCGAGACCGCAACTTTCAGCGTCGAACAGCGAACGCTCAACAAAGAAGGGGAGGAAGCTGAAGGAGCTGTGCCTGTGCAGAGGAGACTGCCTTTGTTGGCGGCAACGTCGCCGCGGATCAATCTCGCAAGCATTTACGGGCCGACCCCCAATGATGGCCGGAGTATGACGATCCACAAAATGAAAGTGCACACGAGTAGCCCGGCGCCGGCCAGCAGCGCCATGAAGGCCCGGAGTAGCGGGCCGTTTTTGGTGGAACACGCGGGATATAGAATCACCGCGGCGATGACCACGGGAGGCCATTGCGCTCCGAATACAAAAGTGCGGCCAGGTTGTCCCGGCTCATGCGAAACCCCGTCTCCCAACGCACCTGCGTCTTCAAATTCGGGAAATCGAATGCCCGGTACACCGTCGTTTTCGACGAGGGTTGCTTCCGAAAATGCGTTGCCGATGCCGCGGCGATTTGACAGCATTCCCTCCGCCTTACCGGGCTGCTTAGGAGAACATATGAAAAAGAAAACGATCATCATCGCTTGCATCGTCCTCGCTGCGCTTCTCGCAGTGCCTCTCTTGAATCTCTTTATTGGAAAACCCAAGGGCACGCCCTTAAGCGCCACTAAGCCCGCAGATCCTCACCTGGCCAGGGTAACCGCCATTTTCGAGGAAAAATGCGCCCATTGCCACGTGCCGGGCACCGATGCCCCGTTTTACGCGAAACTGCCCGTGGCATCCACCGTCATCGCTCGGGACGTCGCCAACGGCCTGCGCATGATTGACCTGGTGGCGGAATTGTTTCCCGCCGAAGGCGCCGGAATTTCCGAGCCGGCACTGGCAAAAATCGAGAGCGAAATCGTCAAGGGCGATATGCCGCCGGTTGCATACGTCGTGGCCCACTGGAACAGTGTCTTGAGCCGCGAAGAGAAAGCCGCCGTCCAGGAATGGGTGGACCAGAGCCGGGTGGAACACCATCCATGGGCCGGCATCCCCGAAAACCTCCGGAAAGCCCTGATCCCGCCCATCCCCGCATCTCTGCCGGTGGACGCAAAAAAAGTCGAGCTCGGACGCAAGCTTTATCATGACAACCGCCTTTCCGGCGACAACACCGTCTCGTGCGCCACATGCCACGACCTCGCAAAGGGCGGCACCGACCTCGAAAAAGTCTCGACGGGCGTCCGCGGACAAAAAGGCGGCATCAACGCGCCCACGGTTTTCAACGCCGCCTTCCAGTTCGCCCAGTTCTGGGACGGCCGGGCCAAAAATCTCGAGGATCAGGCTGCGGGCCCGCCCAACAACCCCATCGAGATGGACTCAAACTGGCCCCAAATCATTGCCAAGCTCAATGCGGACGCCGAATTCTCGAAGGAGTTCAAAGCCAGTTATCCGGAAGGCTTCACCGACGCGAACATCTGCGATGCCATCGCCTCCTTCGAGCGAACCCTGCTGACCCCCGACTCGCGCTTCGACAAGTACCTCGCCGGAGAAACCACCGCTCTTTCTGAAGAGGAAACGCGCGGCCACCGCATCTTCATGGACACCGGGTGCGCCACCTGCCATTCCGGAGTGCTGCTGGGAGGCGCTTCCTACGAGCTCATGGGCAGACACGCCGATTACTTCAAAGATCGCGGCGGCGACGTCACAGACGCGGACAAGGGCCGCATCAGCGCCTCCAAAAACGAAAAGGATTTGCACAAATTCAAGGTGCCCACGTTGCGGAATATCGCAAAAACACCCCCGTACTTCCACGACGGCTCGACATCCGACCTCAAGGAGGCGGTGCGCGTGATGGCCAAATACCAGTCCGACAAAAACCTGTCGGACGCGCAAATCTCCGCTGTCGCCGCGTTTCTACAAACGCTCACCGGCGAATACCAGGGCAAGCCGCTATAGCCGGTGCTATAATAGTTTTTGCCAATGACTCGAAGTTTACGTTCTGCGGGGCTGCTTTGCGGCCTCGCTTTATCCTGTTGTTTTCAAACGCCTATGGCCGCACAAACAAATACCGCCCCCGCCCTCAACAATCCTTTGTTGCAGCCGTGGACGACGCCCTTCGAAATCCCTCCCTTCGCGCAGATCAAAAACGAACATTTCGAGCCCGCCCTCAAGGAAGCCATGCGCCTTCAACGGGTGCGCATCGAGGAAATCACCGCCTCCCCGGACCGTCCGGATTTCCCGAACACCATTGAGGCGCTCGACGGTTCCGGATCGCTCCTCGAGCGCTGCCAGGCCGTTTTTGAAAATCTTACCGAGGCCGAGACCTCCGACGAACTCCAGGAAATGGCCAAACGCGTGGCGCCGCTCCAGGCCGCCCACCGGGACGCCATTCTCCTCAACGACAAACTGTTCGCCCGCATACAGGCGTTGTGGAACTCCCGCTCCAGCCTCGCGCTCGCGCCCGACCAGGCAACATTGCTCGATCGTCTCTACAAGGATTTCGTTCGCGGCGGCGCCCTGCTCGATGACTCTCAAAAGGAGCGGCTCCGCGCCGTCAATTCCGAGCTTGCCACGTTGAGCGTCGTTTATGGCGACAACGTGCTCAAGGAAATGAACCAGTTCAAACTGGTGATCGAGAAACGCGAGGATCTCGCGGGCCTCCCGGAGGATCTTGTCGCCTGCGCCGCCGCAACCGCCGCCGAGGCCGGCCTGCGCGGCAAATGGGTCTTCACTCTGCATTTCCCAAGCATCTGGCCGTTCCTCACCTACTCCGAAAATCGCGACCTGCGCCGCCAGCTCTTCACCGCCTACATCTCCCGGTGTGACCACAATAACGCCACGGACAACAAGGCGGTCGCCTCCCGAATGGCCCTGCTCAGGGCCGAAAAAGCCCGCATGCTCGGATACAGAACATGGGCCGACTTCGTGCTGGAAGAGGAAATGGCCGGCAACCCGCCGGCGGTCTTCGGGCTCCTGAACCGCCTCTGGGACCCGGCCAAAGCAATGGCTGACCGGGAGTTGCAGGCCATGCAGATCGAAGCCCGCAGGAACAGCCAACCGGACGACATCCAGCCCTGGGACTGGTTCTACTACGCCGAGAAGGTCCGCCGCGCACGCTACAATTTCGACGATTCAAAGCTCCGGCCCTACTTCAAGCTCGAAGCCGTGCGCGATGGCGCCTTCGAGGTCGCGCGACGGCTTTACGGCATCACGTTCACCCGGCTCGACAACGTTCCCACCTACCACCGGGAAGCCCAGGCCTTCGAGGTCAGGGAAGCCGACGGCTCGCACCTGGGCGTGTTCTACACGGACTGGCATCCGCGCCCCGGCAAACGCCCGGGCGCCTGGTGCAGCGGATTCCGCTACTCATGCCAGGAAAATGGCCGGCGCATTCGCCCGATCATCGTCAACGTGTGCAACTTTTCCCGCCCCGCGGGCAACCAGCCCGCGTTGCTCACGATCGAGGAAGTCGAAACTCTCTTCCACGAATTTGGCCACGCGCTGCATGCGTTGCTGTCGCAGGTCCGGTATCGCGCTCTCGGAAGCACCCCGGCGGACTTCGTCGAGATGCCTTCGCAGATCATGGAAAACTGGGCCACGCATCCGGAGGTGCTCAAGCTCTACGCACGCCATTACAAAACCGGCAAGCCCCTCCCTTCAACGCTGCTCAGGAAGCTCAAAAAATCCGAGCTCTTCAACCAGGGCTTTCGGACGGTGGAATACCTCGCGGCATCCTTCCTGGATATGGAATGGCACACGCTGCCCGCTGTTGCTGCGCCAGACACCGCGACCCTGGAGCAAATCGCGCTGGCGCGCATGAGCATGCCCCAAACCATCGTTCCCAGGTACCGTTCCACTTACTTCCAGCACATCTTCTCGGGCGGCTATTCCGCCGGTTATTACAGCTACGTCTGGGCCGAGGTGCTGGACGCCGACGCGTTCGGCGCGTTCGAGGAGAACGGGCTGTTCGACCCGAAGACCGCCGCCTCATTCCGGAAAAACATCCTCGAGCAAGGCTGCAACGAGAAACCCATGACACTCTATGAGCGTTTTCGCGGCCGCCCGCCAAAGGTGGATTACCTCCTGAAGCGCAAAGGTTTCATCCAATAAAACGTTCGCCTGTGACCGACCACCCCGAGAACGAGCCGGTGGAACTGCCCATCAATGGCGTGCTGGACCTGCACACCTTCAGCCCGAAGGAGATCAAGACTCTTGTGCCGGACTACATTGACGCCTGCATGGAAAAGGGAATCTACCAGTTGCGCATCATTCACGGAAAGGGCATCGGCAATTTGCGCCGGACGGTTCACTCGCTGCTTCAAAAAAACCCGCACGTGGCCTCCTTCACGCTCGACCACCCGCAATACGGCGGCTGGGGGGCAACCATCGTTTCCCTGCGGCCCAAATAGCGGGCGCCCCCCCGCCCGCTCGCGTTCGCAGAACCCGGATTCCGGCCCGTCCCCGGACCGGCAAACCGCCGGCAATCAAACTTCCTGATGGCAGGTTTCCGGGAAAGGTGGATAGTATGGAAATGAGGCACCCTGACACCATCAAAGCGGAGCGGCTCCCGCCATGAATATCCTCCTTGTCTATCCACCAACACCGGACACGTTTTGGAGCTTTAAACACGTGCTTCCGTTCGTCTCAAAACGGTCCACTTTCCCTCCGCTCGGCCTGCTGACCATCGCGGCCATGCTGCCGCCGGATTGGCAAACCCGGCTGGTGGATATGAATATCCGCCCGCTCAAAGACGAGGATCTGCTCTGGGCGGATTACGTCATGGTCAGCGCCATGGTCGTTCACAAAGAAGCAGTGGCGCATCTGACGGAACGCTGCCACAACCTGGGAAAACCCATCATCGCCGGCGGCCCTCTGTTTTCCACAAGACCCGATGCCTTTCCCGGAGTGGACCACCTGGTGCTCGGGGAGGCCGAGTCGGTGATGCCTCAACTGATTTCGGATATTCGCAAAGGCGCCCTGGAGCGCGCCTATGCAGCCACCGACCGCCCGGACGTGAGCGCCTCGCCCACGCCCCGCTGGGATCTGCTCAACCTCGAGCATTACGTGACCATGGCGGTCCAATTCTCCCGGGGATGCCCTTTCGACTGCGAGTTCTGCGATATCCCGCACATGAGCGGACACGTTCCGCGCGCCAAAAAACCGGCGCAGTTAATCGCTGAACTCGAGGACCTGCGCCGTCGCGGCTGGAAAGACATGGTCTTCGTGGTGGACGACAACTTCATCGGCAACAAGCGGGTCACAAAGGAGTTGCTGCGGGAAATGATCGCCTGGAGGAAGCGCACGCGCGCGCCCATGGGCTTCCTCACGGAGGCCTCGGCCAACCTGGCTGACGATCCCGAATTGTGCAGCCTGATGGTCCAGGCGGGATTCAAAAAGGTGTTTGTGGGCATCGAGACGCCCTCCGCCCAAAGCCTCGAGGAATGCCGCAAACTCCAGAATTGCGGACGAGACCTCGTCGCGGCAGTCCAGACGCTTCAAAAGGCCGGCCTCGAAGTCATGGGCGGTTTCATCGTGGGCTTCGACAGCGACGGGCCGGACATTTTCAAGAGACAGTTCGAGTTCATCCAACGCTCCGGCGTGGTAACCGCAATGGTGGGCCTGCTGAACGCATTGCCCGAAACGCGGCTCTATCGCCGGCTCATGAACGAAGGACGCCTGGAAGGCGACACCACCGGCAACAACACGGAAGCGCGGTTGAATTTCAAGCCAAGACTCAACCGCGAGTTCCTCATTGATGGTTACCGCGACCTGATGAAGCGGCTTTACGAACCGCGCAATTATTATCGCCGGATTCGCACCTTCCTGAAGCGGCAGAATCCCGCCGGCCCGAGGCTCCGGGTTTCGCGATCCGACATGGTCGCGTTCGTCAAATCGCTGTGGCTCCTGGGCGTCTGGCACCGGGGCAGAATCGGCTACTGGCGCTTGTGCATCGGCTCGCTCCTGGTGCGCCCGCGCCAGTTCCCCAAGGCCATGGAACTGGCCATCATGGGTTACCATTTCCGCCGGGTGGCAAAAAAGCTCTGACCTGCGTGACCCATTCAGGATTTGTCCCGGCGGCTGAACCGGTGTAATCTATTATTGATGTTTTTCTGCCGCATACCCTCAAGGACATCTCAGTCTCTTCTGTGCCTGCTCTTTTCGGGCGCGCTCTTGTCCCCCTTCAACAGTCTCGCCGCTCGCGCAGATCAGACCGGGGGCGCAGGAATGAAAGTGCGACTGGTTGACAGCGCCACAGGAGCATCAATCCATCAGGGGACTGTCCGCGTGCGCGCGCAAGATCCGGCTGCCGCCCAATCCGTCGAGGCTCCTGCCTCCCGGGCCCGGGAGGACGGCGTGCCCGTGGCGCCGGGCAATCACTCGATCAGCGCCCGCGCTCCCGGTTATGCCCCCTTAAGCGGCAACTTCGAGATGCAGCCGGATAATCCCTACGAAATCCGTTTTCTGCTCGATCCCTTGACCGAACCGGAACAGACACGCATCGAAACCATCAATACCCTGCGCCGCGAAGGGTTCATGCTCCTGCAGGGATTCGTCGTGGACGATGCTTCCGGAGAACTGCTGCAAGGGGTGGCCGTCACCGACCCGGCTTCAGGACAAGTCGTTTCCACGGACGTCAATGGTTTCTTCCGCCTGCATCTGCACGTGCCCCCGGCGGATAAACCCGTCGGCGCCCTGCGCATCGAAATGCCCGATTACCAGGCCCGGATCCTTCAAGGCATTGAGCTTTGGTCCCAGGGTGATTGCACCTTTCAACTGCGCCTCCAGCGGGAAAAAGGCGGTCAACGAAGGAGCGAGTCATCACTCCCGGCCCAACCGGACGCCGCGCCGCTTCCAACCGCTGCGCAGGAATCACCCGCGCTTGCCGAAACGCCGCGTCTGGAATTTCTGGAACCGCCGGAACCAGCCACCTTGCCCCAGAATGCCACGGTCCGCGTCCCGCGAAACATCCGGGTGCTCCAAACGAATAATGTGACGATTGATTATGTCTCCCTCACCTACTACACCCGCGCCGTCCTGGCCTCGGAGTGGATCCCCTCCTGGGGCAACATTCCCGGGGGCACGAATTCCCTGAACGCGGGAGCCGTGGCGATTCGATGTTACGCCATCGCCGCCATCAACAGCGCAACAACAACCAGCGCCTATGACATCTGCGGCACCTCGGCCTGCCAGGTCTATAATCCTTACAAAATCCATTCTCTCACGGATGCTGCGGTGTATTACACCCTGGATTGGGTGCTCCTGAACGGCTTGTCCATCGCCCGAACGGAATACTCGGCGGAAAACAACTCTCTGGGTCCGGACTCCTACCCTTGCGCGGACGGGTTCACAGCCCCCACCGGTTCGTGCCTCTATGACCCCATCTGCGCGGGCCAGACCCGCTACGGGCACGGACGCGGCATGTGCCAATGGGGCACGGCACGCTGGGCAACCGGCAGAAAAATGAATAATCGCGTCTCCGGCGACACCACCCCGTCCGGCTTCCCCTTGCGCGATTGGAAGTGGATCGTTCAACACTACTACCCGAGCCTTACCCTGATCAAAGGCACGTCACTGGTGCTCGGCGACGACGTCAGGGCGCTGCAAACGCTGGACGTCCGCTCGTGCCCGGGCGGCCAGATCACCAACGGCACCACTTGCCCGTTGTTGCTGACGAAAAGCACAGGCGCACAAGGGGTCATCATCGGCGGACCGCAGACTGTCACCACCGACGGGCGGGGTTTCACCTGGTACCAGGTTGATTGGGGTGACGTTGTGGGATGGTCCATCGAGAACCGCCTCGAACGCGTGTTTCCGCTGCCATCGGCGCCGACCAGCCTGACTGCCACCGCCCTTTCCGGAACCCAGATCCGCCTGGCCTGGACCGCCCCCACGGATGTCGAGGCGGGTTTTATCATCGAACGGGCGCCTGCCTCGTCCGGCCCATGGGTGACCTTTACAAATCTGCCGGCGGACACTTCCATCTTTACGGATGCAACACTTCTGCCCGGCAACATCGCTCATTACCGGGTTAAGGCCTTCAACGCCGGGGGAGCATCCGCTTACAGCCCCATCGCCTCGGCACAGACGCTTCTACCAGGGCCTGTGATTGGAACGTTGAACCCGGTTTCGACGCCGGAGGAAACGCTTTTCACAAGGAGGGTGATCGGCACGGTTACGGATTTTATTGCCGGCTTCGCCGACCCCGGACCTTTCCCAAGCGAGACCGCGAACGGGGTGGTGTTGTTCCGAACCCCAGGTTATTCGGGAAGCACTCAACCGCTGCTCGATGCCACGCCCGATATCCTGGCAGTGACGGACAGCTTTCCGACGGCCGGACACGGACCCGGAAAGGTGCTGCGGGCGCGGTTCTCTTTCGCCTCCGCAGCGGCCGACCCCTGGTTGCGCCTGACCACCTCCGGCACGGCCAACTATCCTAATCCTGTCATCCCCCTTACGAACATCGTCCGATTCAAGATCTACAGTGACAAGTCCATCGGCGTTGCGATCGGTTGCCGTGAGACAACGGTTGCGTTCGGCACGCCCATCGGCGCAAACGGCGGCTCAACCGGCGGCATCGAGTGGGTGGGCGTCACCAACAAGAGCGGCAACGCGCCGTTGCCCACGCGCATCATTCCGGCCGGCGTGTGGACCACCCTCTCGTTCGATCTCGCCACCGACCCAATCCTCAATTATGCAAGCGGCAACGGCGTGCTCTTCACCGCTTCCGGACTCGGCACTCTCGAGCACGTGGCCATCGTCCCCCGGGCAGGCGCCGGCGAATACAATGTTTACATGAGCGATTTCCAGGTCGAGCAGCCAAGGGATATAACCTGGAGCCTCGACGCGAGTCCCGTGGGCATGAGCATCGATCCCGACTCCGGGATGATCGCGTGGGTGCCCTCCGAAGCGCAAGGCCCCGGTTCGTTCCCCGTGCAGTTGGTCGCGACGACGATCCTGCCAATGACGTTGCATGCGACAAATGCCTTCACGGTTACGGTTGATGAAGTCAACCGCCCGCCGATGCTCGACCCGGTGCAGGACCGCATCGTTTACGCCGGCGCCACTGTCTCGTTCACAGGCGCCGCCTCGGACCCCGACCTGCCCGCCAACGCGCTCACTTTCAGCCTGGAGGCCGCGCCCGCGCAGGCGCAGGTGAATCCCAACACAGGCCTGTTTTCCTGGCCCACCACCCCTCAGCAGGCTGACACAACCAACTCCATTCAGCTCCGCGTGTCCGATGACGGCTCGCCTCAACTAACCAGCGCGCAAACGTTCACCGTCAGCATCCTCGCCCCGCCGCAGTTGATGGCAAACACAGCCTCGCCGGACCGGTTGATCTTCTCATGGCAAGCGCTCCCCGGCAGAACTTACTCTGTTCAGTTCAAGGACAGTCTCACAGACTCGTCCTGGCAACTGCTCACAAATGTCACCGCCAGCTCCTCGTTCGTCTCGATAACAAACGACATGCCCGGTCCCCACAGATTCTTCCGGCTCGCCACTGACGAGCCGTAACCTTCTGGCATTTCGTTGCCGCTCGTGTAATCTCAGCGCCGTGAACTCGGCATCGATTATCCTGCGTCCAGGCACGAAAACGCTCACAACCATCCGGCTCTGCTGCGCCGCGGCTGCAATTCTCCTCTCGCTGTGCGAACCGGCCCGGGCAGCCGATTGGCGGCATCGCATCGAGTCCCGCCACTTCGCAAAAACAGCCCCCGGCCAGTGGGCCTCGCCAACGATCAAAACCCGGTTCGCTTACGACGAGCTCATTTATTCGTGGCATCCGGCAAAACCCGGCGATTCCTTCCGCCTTTACTTGAAAGCCGTGTTCGGTCCGCAGGACGAGTCCGAGTGGCTCTACGCAGGCTTCTGGGGATCGGCGACCGATGGCGTCACCAACCGCCCGTTGCCCGCCTTCGATCGCGGCGTCATCGACATGGATTGGCTCAAGCTGACAACCAACGCGTCCGCGTTCCAATTCAAGGTGATCTCCGCCGGACGCCTCCGCCGCCCGCCATCCATCACCGTCGTTGCCAGCACAAAGGCTCCCGCCGCCGTTGAAACCGCCAGCAACACAAAATCAACCCCCGGGCGCGTTCTGGATGTCCCGCTGCGCCGGCAAATGAACTCCGCCGGAGAACGCTTGAGGGATCGCTGCCAGTCCGCCGCACTGGCTTCCGCAATGGAATACTACGGCAAATCCGTCCCGCTCGAGGATATCGTTCGCCACACCCACGATCCCGAATACAACTACCCCGGCTTGTGGCCCCGGGTCATTGCCGCCGCGCGCGAGTTCGGCTTTGACGGCTATATCGAACGATTTCGCGACTGGCCATCCGTGAAGCGCACACTGGCCGAAAACAAAATGATCCTCTGCTCCATGCGCCTCAAAGAGGGCGCCGCCAAGGCGCCCCCATACGCCTCGATGGGCAATCACATCGTCGTGCTCTGCGGAGTCACCGATGATGGCCGCGTGGTCGTTACAGACTCCGCCCTCGGCAAAAGCGGCGAAGGCTACCTGTGCCAATGGCTGCAGGACGATTTCGAGACGGTCTGGATGCGGACAAAAGGCGGGGTTGCCATGGTCATCTGCCCGCCAAAAGGCGCCCCCCGTCGGGTGGTGAAAAATCTGCCTCCATTCCCCATCAACCGGACTTTCCTTCCGGGCGACGACCATTAAGCCGTTGCAACAGCCCGGGAGCTCGCAATCCCCGCTTCTCGTTCCAAAAACTGTCAATGAACTCCGGAAAAAAAGCGCCGCGCAGGATGCCTGAAGAACAGGCGTCCGCATTCGGCGCTGTCCGGAAGGCAATGAGCCGCGTGCCGCTCGTCCCCGCCGGTCAGCGGATCATCGTCGCCGTCTCGGGCGGATTGGACTCGATGGTCCTGCTCGATGTGCTTCAGCGGCTTGCACTGGTTTACGATTGGAAGCTCGTCGTTGCGCACTACAACCACCAACTGCGCGGACGCAGCAGCGACGCCGACGAACGATTCGTCCGGGAGGCAGCGTCCGGAGTGGGGCTGCCGGTGTGCGTGGCCAGGGGCGGGGTTCGAACCGACGCAAAACGCCGGGGCATCTCCATCGAGATGGCGGCTCGCAGGCTGCGCCACAGGTTCCTCGCCTCCGCCGCGCACAAACACGGGGCAAAATTCATCGCCACCGCGCACCACGCGGATGACCAGGTCGAGTTGTTCTTCATTCGGCTGCTGCGCGGCGCAGGAGCCGATGGCATCGCAGGCATGCGCCGATCGAGTCCCTCCCCCGCCGATCCATCCATCCAAATTGTCCGTCCGCTTCTGTGCTTGAATCGCGCCAGCCTCCGCGATTATGCCCGCACTCAAGGCATCAAACACCGCGAAGACAAGTCAAACCAGTCCCCGGAATATCTACGAAACCGTATTCGCCTCGAACTCCTGCCGCTCCTGCGCACTTACCAACCCGGCCTGGACGACACCGTGGCACGCGTGATGGACATTGCGGCAGTCGAGGGGGATTTCGTCGAAGCCGCAGCGCTGCTTTGGCTGGAAAAGCGCAAGCCCGGTTTCCACAAGCTACACCCGGCCGTGCAGCGGCGCTGCCTCCGACACCAACTCGCCCACATCGGTCTAAACCCGGATTTCGCATTGATCGAAAAGCTTCGACTTCAGCCCGATACGCCCATCTCCATTCCCGGCCGGGCAAAGGCCCACTTGCTCCGCACCACCGCAGGAAACCTTCGCTTTGTCCCAAAATCCGGAGGCACACCGGCTCCGCTGACGGTTGATCTGGCGCCAAACAACGGCGCCCTGGAATACGACGGGGTCAGGGTTCTGTGGAAACGTTGCGCCAGGAGGGGCCTGCCAAACCGAAAACCGTGTGTGGAATACTTCGACGCGGACGCGGTTGGACGCTGCATTCGGCTGCGCCATTGGCTCCCGGGCGATCGCTTCCAGCCCATCGGCATGCCGGCGCCGGTAAAACTCCAGGATCTCTTCACAAATGCCGGAATACCAAGGGACTTGCGATCCTCGCTCCTGGTCGCCGAGGATGAAACCGGCCGGGTTTTCTGGGTGGAAAAACTGCGGATGTCCGAGCGGCACAAGCTCTTAAAAACCACCCGGCGCCGTTTGAAATGGTCATGGCAACGGGAGAAGCCCGTTGTTGCGAACGGGTATATCTAATGCTACGTTTGGCCTGCAACGACTTAAATGGGCGACGACAATAGATTAAACGAGGACGAGAAGAATTCCAGAAAAGGCGAGTTCAAGGTCCCACCGCGGACCTGGATCGTCTGGATTGCGGTTTTTGGTGGGATCATTCTGCTCATGCTCTTCCGTGATCGCATGGAGACCCAGGGCGAGATCCTCAAGCCGTACCAGTTCATGCAGTTGGTCGAGTCCAACCAGATTCATTCGGCTGTGGTCAACTTCAGCCCCCAAAGCATCGCCCTGACCGAGATCAGCGGCAAATACTTCAAAACCGATGTCGAAGGCAAGCGGATCAAGGAAAACGGGCAGGACAAGATTGTGGTCTTCTCGACCAAGATCCCCATGACCGAGCAACTCGAGGACAAACTGACCCTGCGCCAAGAATTCGAGATGCGCGAAGCCAATACAATGCTCTGGAGCCTGGCTTACAGCATCCTCCCCATCATCCTGATCGCGGCGCTCATCTGGTTCTTTTTTATCCGCCAAATCAAAATGGCCGGAAAAGGAGCTCTAAGCTTCGGCAAGAGCAAAGCCCGCCTGCTGGCAAAGGAGCGCAATAAAACCACGTTCAAGGATGTCGCAGGCATTGACGAGGCAATCGATGAAGTGACCGAGTTGGTCGAGTTCCTCAAGGATCCCAAGAAGTTTCAAAGACTCGGCGGCCGCATTCCCAAAGGCATCCTCATGGTTGGACCTCCGGGAACAGGCAAAACGCTCCTGGCCAAAGCCATCGCCGGCGAGGCCGATGCCGCTTTCTTCAGTATCAGCGGATCGGATTTCGTCGAGATGTTCGTCGGCGTCGGCGCAAGCCGCGTTCGCGATATGTTCGAGCAGGCCCGCAAAAATACGCCCTGCCTGATTTTTATTGATGAAATAGATGCCGTGGGCCGCAGCCGCGGGCACGGCCTCGGCGGCGGAAACGACGAACGCGAGCAAACGCTCAATGCGCTCCTCGTCGAAATGGACGGCTTTGACACCCAGGAAGGCATCATCATTATCGCGGCCACGAATAGGCCCGACGTGCTCGACCCCGCGCTGCTGCGCCCCGGACGATTCGACCGCCAGCTCACAGTCAACCTCCCCGACGTGCGCGGACGCGAGGCCATCCTCAAGGTGCATGCCAAGAACGTGAAGCTCTCGCCGCATGTGGACCTTTCCGTCATCGCCCGCGGCACCCCCGGTTATTCCGGCGCCGAGCTCGCCAACCTGCTCAACGAGGCCGCCCTGCTCGCAGCCAGCAGAAACAAAAAAGCGGTGGATATGGATGAGCTCGAAGAGGCCCGCGACAAGGTCCGCTGGGGCCGCGAGCGCCGCAGCCTCGCCATGACCGCCGAGGACAAGAAGTTCACCGCATGGCACGAGGCCGGACACGCGCTGGTTAACGTGATGCTCCAGCACACCCACCCGCTCCACAAGGTCACCATCATCCCCCGCGGCCAATCTCTCGGTTCCACCATGTCCCTTCCTAAAACGGACATCCTCAATCGCCGCCGCAAGGAAATGCTCGATATGATCGCCGTCATGATGGCCGGGCGTATCGCCGAGGAAGTGGTTTCCGGAGACGTGTCCAGCGGCGCAGCCGGCGACATCCAGCAAGCCACAGTCATGGCCCGCGCCATGGTCATGCAATGGGGCATGAGCGATCGCCTGGGCATGGTCCAATACGGCGACGACGGCGAGTTCGTCTTCCTCGGACGCGAAATGGCCCGGACAAAGGTCTATAGCGAGTTTACGGCCCAGGAAATTGACCAGGAGGTCAAAAGGATCATTGATGAGGCCTACAAGGTTTCAAAGGACATCATCACGACCCACCGCGACAAGCTCGAGATGATAGCGCAGGCTCTGCTCGATTACGAGACCCTCGATGGCCAGCAGGTCGAGGAAATCGTCCGCACAGGCAAGTTCACTCCGCGCACGGAAATGCCAAAAGTCGAGCCGCCGCACGGCGCGCCCGCAGGAACACCCCTGCCTGAAAATCCGGCCAAACCGGTTCCGCCCAAGCTGCCCGGCCTCGGCAGCCCGGCCCCGGCTACAGCCTGATCCAGACCGCCATCTGCTGTTGTTCAAAACCGGCGCCAGCCGCGCCCGGCCTTTGTAATCACCGGTAGCCGGCGCTCATCGCTTGCGCACTTCAACCCACGTTTGGGCCTCCTGTCCCGTCACGCTATCCCTCACCGCCAGACGGTGTTTGCCCGGTGACAGCAGCGCAATAAACCGCGGCCCCTCGCGAATAATCTCGAGCGTGTCGCTTCTCCAATCGATCCGGGCGCCCGGCCCAACAGCATCCAACCGCAGCCGTCGCCCCGACTCTGGCAGATCCGGATCCAGGTAAACCACCGTGCCGGCCGGCGGAAACAGAATCCGCACAACCTCTCCATTGCAATCAAGTGTCGCTCGATCTCCCAGCCAGTTATCATTCGTTTCAAGCCAGTCCCGGTATTCGCACCCGAGCCGCACCCGACCTCTCTCATCGTAATCCTCCGGCTGTTCCGGCCCGGGCGAATGTTCGCGGTGAAACTTCTCCAGCACTGCGTTCCCGGAGGGTTCTTCACGCCCCTGGTCTCGCAGTGCCTTTCCGGTCAACGGATGTATCCACACCTCGGAAACCTCTTCGGGCGCCTCATACCAGCTCGTCCCGCGCTCCCGGTGAAGATGCTCAAATATCGCGTGCAACATCGGCCCCGCGCCGGTCACGCCGGACACGTTTCGCATTGGTGTTCCGTCAAAGTTTCCCGCCCAGACACCCACGGTAAACTCCGGCGTGTAGCCGAAAGCCCAGTTGTCACGAAAACTCGAGCTGGTCCCCGTTTTGCAGGCCACTGGAAATGCAAACCTCAGCGGCGAATCAGCCCCAAAGGCCAGTGCGCGCGCATTGTTGTCGCTCAGAATATCCGCAACCAGGAAGGCCGAAGCCCGATCCGCCACCCGCCGCGCCGGAACATTCGCGGCGGCTCGCAGGATCAGCGCCGGCGGCCTGTGCTCACCCAGACGCCCAAGGCAGGCATAGGCGTTGGCCAACTCCAACAGCCGCGCCTCCGCGTTGCCAATGGTCAGTCCAAGCCCGTAGTGATCCGGCAATTCGGTCAGGGTGGTAAGACCGCAGTCGCGCAAAAAGGTTTGCAGCGCCTCGGGCCCTCCGCACATGCCCAGCGCCTTCACCGCAGGGATGTTCAGCGAGTTCGCCAGCGCAACCCGGCATCGCACCGGCCCGTGGCAGCGGCGGTCGTAGTTCACCGGCGCAAACAGGCCCGTGGCTGTCGCGAACTCCGCGGGCACATCCGCAATGACCGTGGCCGGGGTTGCTCCCTTTTCAAATGCCAGCAGGTAGGTGAATGGCTTGAACGCGGACCCCGCCGAGCGCGGCGCCCACGCGCCGTTCACCTGCCCCGAGCGGGGATTGAAATAATCCTCCGATCCCACGAGTGCCAGGACCTCCCCCGTGCGGTTCTCGATCACCACTGCGGCGGCATTGCGCACGTCCCGATCCTCGAGATCCGCAAGATGTTCACGCAGGGTCCTCTCGACAACATCGTTCAATGCCAGGTCCAGCGTGGTCCGGACAACATTGGTCCGGGCAGCGCCCTGCGCTGCGGCCTGCTGCATCACCAAATCCACAAAATGCGGGGCGCGAAAAACTCTCGGCTGTCGCACCAGACGCAGCACTTCCTGCCGCGCCCGGGCATACTCCGCCTCCGTGAGCCAGCCGCACTGCCGCATGCTCGCCAGAATCCATTGCTGCCGCTTTTTCGCGCGCTCAAATCGGACCAGGGGATTCAACCGGGTCGGCGCCTGCGGCAGGCCCGCCAGCAGCGCGCACTCGGCGGGACTAAGATCCCGGAGCGGCTTGCCAAAGTAAAACCGGGCCGCCATCGCACAGCCGCGATTGTGATTCCCATACTCGACCCGGTTCAGATACTCGGCCAGTATCCGCTGCTTGTCCCAAAGCTGCTCCAACCGGTATGCTTGCAGCGCCTCGAGAATTTTTGACCGGAATGTCCGCGCTTTCGGCTGCGCCAGCTTCACCAGTTGTTGTGTGATGGTCGAACCCCCCGAGACAATGCGCCTGTTCCTCACCAGTTGCCACGCCGCGCGCGCTGTGGCCCGGGAATCAACGCCACGGTGCTTCCAAAAACGACGGTCCTCGGCCGCAAGGGTCGCGTGAACCAGCCCGGACGGAATTTCCGAAAACGCCACACCCCGCCGAAACTGTTCCTCACCCGGCGGCGCCATGCGCAGCGGCTGGCCGTTCCTGTCCACATACTCCGTCACCTCCGGCAGGCGGTTGAACAGCGCCTCCGGCATGGACACCAGCCGCACCAGCAGCAGCAGCACCAGCCAGCAGAGCATCGCCACAAACGCAAGGACAATACTGCCACGGACCAGCAACACGCCCAGGGCTCTCCAGCGCCGGCGACCATCCGGAGCGCATCTCCCGACCTGTAAACCGAACGGAAGCATCAGGCTACTCCATCCCCGCGCTTGAAATCACCCGGCTGTCCGAAAGAGCATACCGGTCCGGTTGATACATCTCCTCGATCTTCGCCGGAGGGGCAACGGCATCGGCAGCCGCCCGCACTCTCCCGAGATACCGCACCCACCAGACGCCCGGCCGGACATGATTCGCAAAATACAAAACCCGATCCGCCCGGATCTCCTGGAAGTCGGCTCCCAGCGTCCATCCCCTGCTCAAGTGCCGATCGTCAACGGTGCTCTCTCCCCGTGTTTGCTGCGTCTTGAACACAGGGTCCAGCGCCTCAATGTTGGAGGGCAACGGGTCATCAATCGCCACAAAACGCCCGCCGTCCGGCGCTTCAATGCGCAGCGAAATCAGCACCCGGTCCCCCACCCGCAGACTCTTCGCATCCTCGAGCTCGTTCCGATCGTTCAAGCGCTGGTAAAACCGCTCAATCCGAAACCCGTGCTCCTCCTTCGCCCGTATCAACGCTTTCGGGCGCATCGCTATTGTGACGCTCGTGAACACGGTCCCGCGCCCATTCTCAAGCCGCAGTTGAGGCGGACCGTCCGATGCATTCACCTCAAAGGTGTGACGGGCGGCGCCCGGCCCGGTCCCAAAACGGAATGGAAACCTCTTATCGCCGAAAACGATTTCGCCCTCGCACGCGCGGATGGCTTCTTTCTCAACCCGCCGCGCATATTCGGTCAGCGCAAACAAAGCCCATGCGTTGCCCTGTGTGGTGGACCAGTCGCCCGCCTTTTGCTCCGCCATCAGCGCAGCCACGAGATTCGCCACCCTCGGGTCCTCCGGTTTCACGCAAACCCACGCCAGCAACTCGATGGCCGCCGCGCGCGAATCGCTGCCAAACCATTCCGCCGACTCGGCGCTCTTCACCGGTGTGGATTCGAGCAGGGCCAGCGCCATTTCCCGGGGGCCGGCGCTTTCAACGATTGCCAGGGCCAGCAGTCGGCGACTCTCGGCATCCAGCTTCGCGCGGCTCGCAAAAAGTTTTTCGTGATAGGCAGGCTCAGCGCGCCCCCCCAGTGCCAGCGCATAGGCCGAGAGGGTTGCAACACCGGAATCCAGGGCATTGGTGGAGCGAAGGGTCTCGCTCAGGCAGGACAGGAGATGGTTGAATTCACGATCCGGCGCCGCCATTCCTGATCGCCTCGCCAGCGCCAGCACCACGCCACCATAGGCGCTCACCCACGGCATCGGCTCCTCGATCCCCGGCCAATAGGCCAGTCCTCCGGACGGCCTCTGCATCGCCAGCAAGCGCGCAATGCCGGAGCGGATGGTTCCGGATGGATCTTTCTCCTTCTCAAGGACCATTGACTCCCACGGACTCCGGTAAAGAACCACCCATGGCATAAGACTCGAGCAGGTCTGTTCGGCGCAGCCATAGGGATACTCCAGCAAACGTGCCACCGTTTCCTCCACACCCGCCAACCGGGTGTTCCCTATCTGCACTCTCAGCGTGCCCGCACCCCCCGCCAACTCAGGCCTCACACTCTCCAACAGGTCCGCTTTGCTCTCAGTCACAGTCCGATGCACGACTTGGCGCAGCATCGGCGCCGGGTAGTTCACGGTCAGGCTGCTGCGCACCGCATCCTCAAATTCACCCGACCCCCCGTCCGCAAACCGCGCCCCCCAGGTCAACGCCGCCTCCCCCTGTTCAATGAATTCCACGGGATATTCGATCGCCGCCGACCCTCCCGCCGGCACATCCACAATTCGCCCCGGTGCATTCGAACTTGTCAGTACCCGGACGTGACGATCCAATTGCAGCGAAACGATGACTCGTCCGGGTTTCTTTGTGAGGTTGTGAACCACGGCGCGCGCGAGAACCTTGTCCGTCACATTCGCAAAACGCGGCAGCGCGGGTTCCACAATCAGCGGCTTGGAAACCTCGAACGCGCCCTTGCCGGAACCAAACTGCCCGGAGCGCGTATGCGCCACCGCCACAATCCGGTAGCGCGTCAGGCTGTCCGGCGCGAGCGATGTGATCCCAACCTGGCCATTCGCGTCTGTGACCAGGCTGGCATACCAAAACGCGCAGGCCATCAGGTTCTTGCGAACGTTCATCTCTTCGCCGCCGCCGCCGCCCAGGTACCCTTTGTTGCCGAAGGCCAGGTTCGCAGGGTCTTCCGGCATCAGTAAAGGCAGTGATGTCCCTGCGCGCACGCGCAAGTATCGAGGCTGATTGAAAAAGCTGAACGGATCAGGTATCGGAGCCGCCGTCAAACGGATCACTCCTTCATCCACCGCATAAAGGGTCACTTCCGCATCTTTCACGGGCGCTCCCGCGCCGTTCTTTACCAGCACATCCACATTCACCGGACGGCCCGGCAGATACGATGGCTGGTCCGTTTTCACCGCAACCTCCAGCACACGCTCGGGATCTTTAACGCTCAACTCAGCATAACCCACACGGCACTCGGGTTCCTTGATGTCACGCGGGCAATCCGCCATGCCGCGAACAAGCGCCACTGAGATAAACACGTTCGGCGCGTCGCCTTTCTCAATCCGCACCGGGATGACAGGCGCGTTGCCCTCGAGCCGCATGGTAAAGGTGCGCCGAACCTCCTCCCGCTCCACGGTGACACATGCCATTCCGCTGAAGGGGGCTTCAACAAGGATCTGCGCCGTCTCTCCGGGCGCATAAACAGCGTGTTCAGGCCTCAGCACAAGTTGCGCCTCGTCTTTGTAGTCCCACCCAAGCCTGTCGCGAGCCGACACGGTGAACTCAACGGAGCTCACCACCGGACGGCCCGCGGGATCCGTGGCACTGGCCTCAAGCACGTACTGCCCCGCCATCAGCGGCGCAAGGCCTTCGACAACGGTTCCGGCAATCGCGTCGCCTTCGCGCTCGGGCATACGGCACGGCGCAATCTCAACGGCTTTCTCGATGACGTTCGTGAGCACCGCTTCGGTCCGGAATCGCACGGAACGTCCGGCCCCCTGAATCCGCACCGGGCGCCATTCGACGCGTTTAAGGACCATTGTCGCCCCCACGGGTTTATCCCACGGAGAACCGTTTCTCGACGCGGCCGCTACACGCACCGGGACAGGCTCCCCGGCTTCCTGAACCAGTTCGGGCGCCTGGATTCCAAGATAAAACTCCGAGCTGTGCTGCACAAAGCCCGCCTGGTGACTCAGTGTTTGGTTGTTGATGTCTGTGATTTCGACCAGCACCGACGCCGCCCGGGGTTCCACCGCCTCGGGTCCGAGCTTCATCTCAGGCGCGATCACAAGGTTGGTGGCCTGCGCTGGCCGCAGCTCGCCCGCAAGTGTCAACGCCGGCTTGCCCCGGCCAAATCGGCCCTCGAGATCACACCTGCCGAAGTCAAATCCCTTGAATACCTCCGGCGCAAACTCCATCCCCTCGGCCCGAAGGGACCATTTCACCCCGGGCCTTGAAAGCGGTTGGCCAAAGTAGTACTTCGCCTTCACCGGCAACTCGATCTTCTCATCCGGACCGTAGGCGGCACGGGAAGACACTTCGATCTCGAACGCCGCCGGTTCATAATCCTTCACGAAAAAGGCATGTCCGTAGGTCTTTCCATCCATCTTCAGCTCCACCCTGTATTGGCCTCGCGTCTCCAGGGCCAGCGGGATCGCCCCGGCCCATGAGCCCATCGCCGCAAACTGCGCGTTCGTTTCCCAAATCCTCGTCTGGCCCATGTCGTCAAGGGACACAATTCCCGAAATCCCACCGGGCGCGACCATCCGCTCGCCCTGCCAGTCCCGCACGATGGCTTTCAACTGCATCGTCTCGCCCGGACGATAAACCTCGCGATCCGAAAAGAGCAGCACGCGCCGGCTTTCGCTTTTCTCTTCATTCCACCAACCGCCCACATGCTCCATGTTAAAACCGCGAATCGGGACGTTAAAATCATCAAACTCCACCGCGTGAAAGTCGCCCTCCAGTTCCGCGCACAGCCACCGCCCGCCTCCCTCCGGCCCGGCAGTCCGCACTGTGGCAATTCCCTCCGCACTCGCCACCGCCTGTGAGATTACCTTGCCCTCGTCATTCACCACCTTCACCGTCGCGCCCTTTGCGGGCTTGCCGGTGCTGTAGGAAAACACAAAGGCTTGCATGGCTCGGGACGGCATTGTCCGCCCATCCCTGCCCGCCCCTGCGGGCAGGCCCCCGCCCTCCGCCATCGCGCCTCTCCAAATGATTCCCAGGTCGGTCAATTGCACCAGTGTTTGCGTCCCGAGCCTTGGCAGATCGCTGTAACCATCTCCCTGCCGCGCGCGCTCCACTTCCACAAACACCACGCCTGTCTTTCTCCCTCCCAGGAGTTTATCCCAGCTTAGATCAATGTCGGCTGGCTGGTCCTGCGCCGCAGCGCCCGGCTGCTCCCCATCGTATATCGTGCGCCCCGGTATCAGCGGATAGTGCAGCCGCCGGTAAGGCTCCTCCCACGAGGACCGGTCGCTGAAATCCCTGTAGTAATGGGAAAAACCGCTCAGGGCATGAATCGCGTCCTCCGGCGTCATTAGCTTTGCTTTCACCCGGATCATCGGCACGTTCACGGCCAGCAATCGCAGAAACCGGTTCCCAAACGCAAGCTGTTCGCAACTGAACTCGGGAAAATAAAGTCTCGGAGCCACAGGCGGCACGATCAACTGCAATGCAATGTTCGTCCCGAGAACAAACGGTTCCGCCGCCGGCAGGTTTGAACGGATCACCAGATTATACGAGCCACCGCTCTCAAACTCGCCCGCGATCCTCAATGTCCGGCCACTCGCCTCCGCACCCGCTCTCGCAGGTGCAGGATTAATCGCAATAAAGCCCGGCCAATCGTTGGTCATGGAATCCGGCAATCGCTTCGAGAAGGTCAACGTGATGGCAGGGTCCTTGTGAATCACATGGCTCACGGAACTTTCAACCAGGAGGAAAGGCGTCACGTTCCCGATCGCCACTTCACTCGCTCTGCCCAGCCGGTAACCCTTCCTGGCCGAGGGCAGGCCCCCGCCAATCATCAACCGCCACCCGTTCCCGGCCGGCAACGGCTTGGCTGGACAAACGATAACGAAGTTCGACACCTCGTTCGTGCCCGCCTTCCCAGGCAGAACCTCGCCGGGAAAACCGCCATCGAGAACCGGCAGGGACCTCTCCTCCCAGGTCTGCATGCGGTTCGGCGGGACCTCGTAGGGCCCCGGACGCTCACCGATCGTTCCCTGCCGCGCTTCCGCCTCAATCCGCCTCCCCTGATCATCACGAAACACCAGGAACCGCCGCGCCGCCGAAGCATCCACAGCCTCGTTGAAAAAGAGTCTTACCTCGGGTTCCGACCGCGCTTCGATGTCTGCAGCCTCCGGCAGGACGGCTGTCAGGGAAAACGGCGGCGTGCGAAATGCCTTTCTCAGCCGGGCCGTCGCGGGCCGGCCCTCGGCATTTCGCAGACCCGACGAAAGGCTCAACACATAGCGCGCATTCATTGCCAGCGGCTCGGTGCATGTGAACACACCCGACCTCTGGTTCTCCCACTTGAATTCACCGCGGACCGGCGGCGAGATCACCACCGGGCTTGTCGCGCCCAACACCCCGACTTGCCCGGGAGCGGCAATCGCTTCGTCAAACCGGATTTCCATCCTCGCGAATGGCTCGACATTCTCCCAGTCGGCCACCACCTGCACCCGGTCGAATGTCGTTTTCTCCACGCACCCCGTAAGCAACAGCAGCACGGCCCACACCCACACCAGCGCGCCTTCATGCAAGGCTCGGGCAGGGGCGTTCTTCCGCTGCAATGCGGACACAAATGACGAAATCAGGCAGGTGTGCATGTGACTCCAAAGCTTCGCGAACGATCTAAAGGCATCGGATCATCAAATGCAACCACAGAAAGAAACCACGGTAAGAAAGCGTCCTGACTTTCCTCCGGATCTCCGGTTTCCGATGCCTCTTCAAATCTTAAATCTCTCAAATCTGAAATCGGCGCTTGTTAAACTCCCGTTTCAGTCCCCGGCTTTCCTGACGTCCTTTGTCCCCTGATCCCTGGTCCCGCCGTTTCCCCCGGGCTTTCCTTGCCTCATCTCGATTGCCGCAGTTGCACTTCTTCCCTGTTTCGCCCAACATAAGGCCCGGAAACGTTCGAATCCCGGCAATCAGGGCATTGGCCGCGGCCACCTGAACCCCGGATGCAGTCGTGAATAATCCGCAACAGACAGATTACAGAGCCAGGCGCGCCACCACCGAAGATCTCGGCGCACTCGTCGAGCTTTGGAAGCTCATGCGCTTCCCGGTCGAGGAGCTGTCCAGACGAGTCACGGATTTTCAAATCGTCGAGGATGCCTCGGGCAAGCTCCTCGGGGCCGTGGCCATCGAGGTGACCGACCGCCAGGCGCGGCTGCACAGCGAAGGCTTCGTGGATTTCTCCATGTCCGACAGCATCCGCACCGTGCTTTGGAACAGGATCGAGACGCTTGCGGGCAATCGCAGCCTGCTGAATATCTGGACCCAGGAACAGGCCCCTTTCTGGAAACACACCGGCTTCGCCGAGCCCAGCCCGGAGCTGATGAGGCAATTCCCCCGGCAGTGGGGTGCGCAAAGTAAATGGCTGGTGATCAAATTGCGCGAGGATGTCGAGGCCATCCTCGTCGCGGACAAGGAATTCGCGGCGTTCATGCAGACGGAAAAGGCCCGCACCCAGCGAACGCTACAACGGGCTAAGGCCCTCAAATTCGTGGCCACGCTCATCGCCATAGCCCTGTTCATTCTCGTGATTATCGGCGGCTATTTCCTGATCCGTCACAATTCTCCCATCCGCTGACCCGGCCCGCGCAACAGGGCATTACCACTGCACCATCAATTCCCGGCTGAAGGGCTCGTTCTTGAACCGCACCCGCAACAGCTTTTCGTCCGCCTCATGCTCAAAAGCAAGCTCCTTGCCCGCCAAAACTACCGCCGCCGGTTTTCCAGGCGAATGGATAAGAACGACGGCTTCCGTCTCAGCGACGCCCTCGAGCTTCACACGCAGCCGGTTCGATGCCTGCTCGAGAGGCACGGTTCGGCAGGCGGAGGCGAGCACACGCGGTCTGCCCTTTTGCACTGCATCGAGATCCAGCAGCAACCACCGGGTGCTTTCTTCAAGCGCCACCTTCCTGCGAACTGCCAGCCCGGAATCGAACAGGCTGACAAACCGGCCCTCCAGAACCTTCGCTGGACCACCGATGGATTCGTTTAGCCCGGCCGCAACGGTGTAGGGCCCCCGGCGCAGCACAAGGTGATTGGTCTCCTTCCACGGAAGCTTGCGCGGCTTGCCGCCACTCTGCACGGCGCCCATCAACCGGACATCCCCATCCCGGCTCCCGGCCAACGCAGCGGGATTCTCCTTGATCCACAATACCGAGCCTTTTCCAACCGGAACTTCCCGCCCCCCGTCCCATCGCTCCAAACCGAGTTGCTCGAAGAGATGCTCCCGAGGACTTGCGTATTTCAGAGCGCCACTGTTCCACCATTCGGTAACCCGGTTGTATGGATCGGAATCGTCATCCACCAGCACCAGCACGCCGCCGTTCCGAACCCACCGCGCCAGGGCTCCGTGCGCCTCCGCTTCGAGAGGCTTCTGCCCGCAATAGGTGAGCAATAACAGTCTGAAGTCGTCCAAGTACCCGCCGAGGGTCACGTTTTCCATTTGCAACGGGGTGATGGGCATGCCGCGCTTGAGAAACGGCAGCGCAAGACCAAAAACATTTCCGAGGTGCGGATCGCCCGGGGCCGGATCGCCACGCTGAAACATGAGTGAATCGCTCACCAGCACGCCCAAACCGCCGGTGCCCGCATCCCAGCGGACCTTCGTCTGTTTCATGTCGTTGAGCGCATTCATCACGGTTTGCAGCTCCGTCGCATACGCAGGCGGTATGCCTTCACGCTCGTTCGGGCTGCCCTTGCGCGGATACTTCCCCGCAAAGATCCGCTCCGGCCAGGGAGCAACCTCGTATTGCCAGACATCCGGCTGAAACAGGGAGGCCACAAGGGTCGATTCCCAGTTCACCCGGTAGTCTTCCCAATCGTGGTTGGGATTATCCTCAACAGGATCATTCAAATACCACACGCCACGGCCCGTCGAGCGCACGAGGTTCTGCATCGCGCCATATTCCAGGAAGGCGGTTTCAAAGGTGCGTTCGCGCAGGTTGCCCCGATACTGATTTGGCGTGCGGGCCGTGCCCGTCCAGACCTGCGCAATGTAGCCATCGCATCCCCTGAGGGCTGCCAGGCTCGATTCGGGGCTCACGATCCGCCAGTGCGCGTAGCTGATTAAACTGTGTGTCGGCACGTAGCAGCGCACGCGCCGCCCGGTGCGCCTGTTGTGGTCCTGTATGTAATCAAAAACCTGCTGCAACGCGCGACGGTAGAGAAAATACTTTAACTTCGAAGCGCGCCATTGCGCATCCACAGAGCTGTGCGGCGGCTGCCAATCCTGGCCGTAAAAGGCCCTCCACTCGCGCTTGAATCCCTCCGAGTATCCCCCCCGCACCCAAAACTCGGGCTCTTCCATGTGAATGGCTTCCGCCCCGGCATCCAGCGCCCGCTGAACGCCCAGGCACAAAAACGCGCCGAAATTCGTGCCCGGACACATGTAATACACATCCCCGCCATGACTGATTTTCGTTCCGTTAGCATCGGTTTGAGCTTCGTCCTCGTGATTGATTCCATCGAAGCGCCCATACAGGTAATCCTGGTAGTTGCCCCAGGAAACGCCGGTCATCACGTGGATCCGGTACCCATGCTCCCGCCAGGTTTCGCACCGGCCCGGCAGACCGGGATCCACACCGTAAACAATCGCCACATCCGAACGCAGATTCGACTGCGGCTGCCATCCCGTGGAAGTCTGAAAGCACGTCCGTTCAAGATGTTGATCCGGAGCGAACGGGGCCGCCGCAGAACCGGCAACGGCAACCATGAGGAATACCAGGGCAATAGTGCGATGCATCGCGCAAGAATAGGGGGCAGGATCCGCCCCGGCAAGAGGACTGCAAGTCCCGGCGCGAGAAAACGTCCGCGCCGAAATCGCCTCCCTCCCCAACCCTCACTCCTCGCCCATCCCCCCCCTTCTTCAACGGGTCACGGCATTACAAGAGCCTTTTCCACCAGGAGCGTCGGGGCATCATAAACAGGTATGTCCTTGAACATCCTGCTCTGACCATCTTCGGAAGTCACCTTCCCGGGCACCGCATGAATACCGCCGGTGATCATGTCCACCCACACCGGCTCCTGGAAGGCGTCCTTCGGCACGGTAAAGGTCGCCGGCACGGTGTCGTTTTTGTCGGAGGGCACGCCGCTCTTGTCCCAAAACACGAGCACTTTTGCGCCATTCTGCCTGTTCTTGAAGCCGAAGGAGGCAGTTGCTCTCTCACATTGAATTTCGCAGGAAAAATCCGGCGCCGGTTCCAGGGAATCATCAAAGACCGAGACCACGTTCTGCACCGCGTAATAGGCCGTTTTCACTTTCAAAACCCGATACTGCTTGTCGGTCTTCACCATGCCGTAGCGGTCCATATCCCCAAGGCGATACCCTTCCCACCGGTTGTAATCCAGGTCGGCAATCGAGAACACCAGCGACTCAACACCGTGCCCAAGATCTCCAAGCATCCGGCGCGTCTGCCACTTGGCCTGCGTCAACTCCGTCCACGGATACTTCCGCAGCGCCCCGCCAAGGCAAAACTCGGATTGCGTTCCGGCCTCGCCCTGCCACGGTCTGATCTCAGGCGCGTATTGCTTTAACAGGGCCTTCACCAGCTCCACATTCTCGTAATGTCCCTCGTCGGGATTGCGCGTGTACCCGTGATACACGAACCAGGTGAACAGGGATTGCTTGTTCAATGAGGTCACTCGCTTGAGCCATCCCTCGGTCCAATCCGGCTTCGGACCGCACAGCACAGCGCCCGCAATGCGCGCATCCGGTATCACGCGCTTGATAATCTCCGCCGTGCGAATATTCAGGTCCGCCGTCATCTCGGGCGTGTGGGCCTTGTTGCCATCCGGCTCGTTCCACATCATCCAATCCCGCACTTTCCCGTTGTACCGCGCGGCCATGGTTTCCACCCACTTGTCCCACGCCGCAAATGCCTCCTCGGATTTCATGAACCCACCGGATAGCCCCCGCCCGCCTCCGTCCGGGTAAATGGGATTGCCGTAGGATGTCTCCAATATGATCTCCAGGCCCCGGCTCCGGGCGTCATCAATCACGCGATCAAGCCAGCGAAAATCGTATTTCCCCTTTTCGCGCTCTGTCGTCGCCCAGCCGCCCTGCAGCCGGATCCTTCTTATTCCGAGCGGGACGATGTATTCCTTGTAGGAATCGTAGCTGGTAAAGCCGCGATCGAGCGTCTCGCAACCGAGCCACCAGTTCTGCCCCGAAATCTCCCCCGCACCTCGCGGTTTCAAGGTCCCTATCCGTTTGAAGCCCGGATCGAGCGTTGTCTGCACCCGGGTCTCAGATGTGTCAATCACTTGCGCACGCACCGCCAGGGACAGCCCCAGGGCCGCGATGATCAGCATTGTAACAGGGATTCTCATATACTCATCCTTTCGTGGATTTGTTCTCTTGTTCAAAGTAATGGCCCGCATCCGACGGGCGTATGTCTGTGAGGTTGCCGGTATAATGCCGCAGCTCCCGCGGCTCAAAGGGGTGCTCCGCAATCGCCTCTTCCACCAGGTCTATCCCCAATCCCGGCAGATCCGGAATCCTCATCCGGCCATCCCGAAAAATGATCTTCTCCGTGCTGATCACTTTGCGGTGCGGAACATCCGCGCTCATGGTCTCCAGCACGGTAAAGTTCGGAACACACGCCGCAAGTTGCAGGTTGGCCGCGTTGGCCACCGGTCCACTCGGGTTGTGCGGGCAAATGGCGATGTGATTGGCTTCGGCTTGCGCCGCGATCTTTTTCACCTCCATGATGCCGCCAACGTGACTCACATCGGGCTGCGCGAAATCCGCGCAACGAAGCGAAAAGAATCTCTGGTAATCCCAACGGCTGTAGATCCGCTCCCCCGCGGCAATCGGCGTCCGAACACGACGCTTCACCTCCGCCAGCGCCTCCAGGTTGTCCGGAGGCACCGGCTCCTCAAACCAGTAAACATCAAATTCTTCAAGGGCCTGCCCGATGCGGACCGCCGTCGCCACGTTGAACCTGCCGTGCCCCTCGATAAGAATGTCCACTTCCGGCCCGACAGCGCCAACGACCGCCTCGATGCACCGCAAGGCCTCGCGAAACTGCTGTTTGCCCAGCTCCAGGTAGGCCGATCCAAACGGGTCCCATTTCAAGCCCCGGAACCCCGCCTCAACCGCCTGGCGCGCCTTCTCCGCAAACTCATCGGGCGTTTTCGCCGGCGCAAACCAGCCGTTGGCGTAGCATGGAACGGATTCGCGGACTTTTCCCCCCAGCAACTGATACACCGGCACTCCAAGGGCTTTGCCCTTGATGTCCCACAGGGCCATCTCGATGGCGGATAACGCGCTCATCAGAACCGGCCCGCCCCGCCAGTAAACATCCCGATACGCCTGGTGCCAGATCGCTTCGATGTTGTGCGGGTCCAGCCCCACAAGTGTTCGTTCGAGTTCTCTCAGCGCCTGCGCCACGGTTTGCTCGCGATATTCCAACGTGGCTTCGCCAACCCCGTAAATGCCGGAATCGGTCCGCACTTTCACAAAGACCCAGTTGGTCCGGTATGCGTGGCAGATCAGTGGCGTAATGGCGGAAATTTTCATGTGTTTGTTCTGTTGGTAATTGAATCCCGCGCCGGAGTGTCTCCAGCGCCCTTGCCGCAATGGTAGGTGATGGCCCACCGGGCTTCCGTTCCGGGCGTTAATGTCCGCTCGAAATAGGGTTCGAATGAAAAGGTGCGGTCATTGCCCCAAATCGGCAGAAACGCCGGCTCAAAGTCTGTCTCGACGTTCACATGGCCGAAAGCCGGATGCATCATCAGCGCCTTAAGAGGTCGCCCGCCCGTCGTCGCATCCAATGCCTGGTAAGAGCCGCGAGGCCAGTCATGCCCGGCCTTGCGTGCCACAAAATCCGCCGCATCCATATAGTACCCCGGATTCTCGGGCATGCCGACAGGCAGCGAGAATCGGCAAAGGATGTTGTCCCCTGGAATGGGAAAGAACGGGTGCGCGTACCAGCGTATCGGCAGAGAAACGCCCCCCACGCACCGAACGGTCGTCTCGCTGCTGAAGGTGCGATCCCGCAGCCACACCCTTCGCTCCACCTCGTAAGACCAATCCCGGAAAACATGCCCCCCGCGCATGGACAGTTCGTCTCCGGACCGATGGACCTCCCACTTGATGAACTCGATAACCTCGCGATTGTGGCGAACATCAAACGGCTCCAATGAACTCGTGCGGCGCACACGCCCCACGCCAATGCATCCCACTTCGCCTCCAACGGGCGCGCCTTCGTTAAGCGCTGTTCGAAACATCTCGGGCGCCCCCTGCCCGTCAAAGGTGTTCGGCTCTCGCGGGTATTCCGGACCGGTAAACAATTCCCCCAGGCGCGGATCCACAACCTGCCAGATGTAACCACCGGTGCAGTAGCGCGACCCCAGGCGCGCCACGTCCGCCCTCGGGTCCAGCACCATCACGGTCAAGTCTGAATTGCTCAGAATATGCATGGGCGGATCATTTCGCCGAACTTTCGCCAAACGCCCGTGAGCGCGCCTGGTAAAGGGTCCTGCCCATGGCGCGGCAGGCGCCAACGGTAGCCGCATACGGCGTGTCGCATATATCAAGCAGGCCGGTTTGGTAATTCTCGCCATCAAACCGGCCCGTGGTCGGCTGGTCGTAATACTGAAACCAGTGCGTGCCCACAATCGCCGGATTCCTCAAGGCGCTCCCCACATACGTCACATAGGCACGCGCGCGTTCGTTGTGATCCGCCACCAGCACCAGCCCCGACGGCTGCATGGGGGCATCCATCGCGGTAAAATGAAATTCACCAATCAGTATCGGCCGGTCAAGGCCCTCGGGCAGACGCAGGTCCGACACCGAGTCCGCATAGCGGTTGATGCTCACAACGTCGCAATATCGCGTGGCCACACGCATCACAATCGCATTGCCGGAGCCCGCAAACCGGCAGCCCAGGTACATGTGATTCGGCGCCGCTCGCTTTATAGCCTCACGGCATCCGCGAAAGTAGGCGTCCAGGTACTGCTCGCCAAATCGCGCCAGGTCCGCGCGCGCGGCCACACGCGCCTTCCACGGCAAATTGGTCGAACTCAGAAATGCGTCCCAGTCGGCAAATGCCGTTCCCCACGCGGCATTGAGCGCGCCCGTCCCGTCATACTTCGCCTTCAGACTTGCCATGAGCGCCCGCTTCGCAGCCTGGGTGCCCGGGGATGCCAGGGTCGCTTCCCCAAGGTAATTGGTCTCGCCCCAGTGCAGCTCGTTATCCACAAAAAAACCAAGGCACCAGGGATCACGCAGCGAATCTCTCAGCTCAGACCGAAGGGTCCGGTCGATCAGCCTCCTCCAGCCCGGATCAAACGGATCGGGCACCTTGCCCCAGTTCCCGGCCGATCCCTCCAATCGAAACTCGGATCGGCCCAGCGGCGCCGAATACACAATCGCCGTGTAGGGCGTCTGGCGCCTCAGAAATATCGCGGGATCCGAAGAATTGGCGATGGTGTTCAGTCCCCAGCTCGCCAGACGACGCTGCGACTGCGCAGCGTAACCGGACCGCCAGTCCGCACCGTATTTGCGGTAAAGGTTGGCTTCCAGAAAGTCATACACGGCGTGATCGTCACGCCCGACGTAATAACGGCGTGTGCTCTGAGGCTCCGTTCCATAGAAGTTGTCAAACGGCGCGCCCCGCTCCGGAAGCTTGAAAAAATGTTCCCGATCCGGCAACGGCGTGCCGCGATATTCCGATCCCACGCGTATCCGCGTTCCCACCCGCACTATTCCATGCGACCAGAAGAGCCGCCCTTCCGGATCAACCAGCCACCACGCGCCGTTTGTCTTCTGCGCGTAAAAGAACCCGGTGACCTTCAACCTCGGCCCGTTTGCCCAGCCTCCATACCGGTCCCATTCGCCCGGACGCGCATTCGCCGCCAGCACCGCTTCTTCGGCGTTCTTCTGCGCGAGAAAATCCTCGATGGAGTGAATCTTGTTCGCCCAGTCGCGATGCGCATATTGGCCGAACTCATCCACTATCGGGAAGATCCTCTCCGCCGGCCAATGGCGAAACGGCGTCGGAGCGCCGCGCGCAATGACCGGACCCGCCTGGAACCTCTGTTCCTCTTCCGGGTCCAGGGTGAATATGGACACAGACGATACCCGGGTGCTATCCACCACACCGCGCCGAACGAAATCAACCGGCTGCCCCACCATCGAGATGAACCGGCTGTCCGACGTGGCGTTTGATTGCGCCGTCTTCGGTTCTCCCATCGGAACCACCAGCCACACAGCCTCCTCTCCCGGCTGGATGCACCCCCGAAATGTCCATTTCCGCGCCTGATCATCCGATAGCGCTTCCGTGGAGGGATCATCCACGCGGAAGATGATTCGCAAATCCTTCACACCCGTGTTTCGCACGGCCACCGCAAGTTCTGAACGCGTTTCCAGGTTCCGCGCGTCGGCTGGAAGATGTACCTTAATACCCGCCCGGCCCGATTCTTTGCGCGTCAATACCTCCACCCAGCCGTTTGTCAGCACCGTGGCAACTGCCCCCTTGAGCTCCATCCCAGCGGCCGGAACCGCGCGCCAATCAATCACTGGAATCACGGAATCCCATCCCGCGCCCGTGGCGCATCGAACCGCAGTCCCGAGCATGAAACATGCAACAATCAGAGCTCTGTTGACACCGGCAACACTCATGGACGTGACAACTTTATGTTCTAAGGCTTT